>JBFXEX010000168.1:0-10330 GCA_050179645.1 Xanthobacteraceae bacterium
TTCCATGCCATGATCTCGATGGAGTTCGAGCGCTCGCCCATCAGGTATTCGCGCACCACGCGCGACCAGATCAGATCGTTCGAGCGCAGTAGCTGGAACGTACCGGCCATCTGCCGCGAGACGAGATAGCCGCGCTCCCACATCATGTCTTCGATGAACGCGACCTGGGCCTCGTTGATAAACAGCTTAAGCTCGCCAGCCTCGGTGAAATCGGCTTGTGCCGCAAAGAAACTGACGCTGGCGAGGCGGTCGTCGCGGTCGCGCGCCATGGCGGCGACGGCGGCGGCGAGCAGCGTGCCGCCGAGGCAGTAGCCGACCGCGTGCGCCTTCGGCGAGCCGGTGATGGCGGTCGCGGCCTCAATCGCCGGCAGGATGCCCTGGGTGCGGTAGTCATCGAAGCCGACGTCGCGGTCCTCGCTGCCCGGGTTTTTCCACGACACCATGAACACCGTGAATCCCTGCTCGGTGAGGTACTTCACCAGCGAATTCTTCGGCGACAGGTCGAGGATGTAGTATTTCATGATCCAGGCTGGCACGATCACGACCGGCTCGGGGCGTACCTGCTCGGTCGCCGGCGCGTACTGGATGATCTCGGCGAGCGGCGTGCGGAGCACGATCCGGCCGGGCGTCACCGCGACGGTCTCGCCGACCCGGTAGGCTTCGGTGCCGGCGGACGAGCGGCCGGAGAACAGCCGTTGCTGATCGTCGCGCCAGTTGGCGAACCCCTGGAGCAGGCTGCCGCCGCCGGTTTCGCGCATGCGCGCCAGCACCTGCGGGTTGCTCCAGACGAAGTTCGACGGCGCGACGGTGTCGAGCATCTGCCGCGCGCCGAACGTCGTCATCGCCTGGTGCTGCCCGCTGACGCCGCGCACGTCGGTGGTGGCGGCCTCCCACCATTGCTCCATGGCGAGGAAGCCGTGGGCGTAGACGTTGAACGGGAAGGTCTGCCATTCCGGCGCGCGGAAGCGATTGTCCTGCGGCAGCGCGCAGCGGCACGGATCGTCGCCCCGGCCGCTCAGGCACCGCACCGTGTAGGCGACATGATCGGCCGCGGCATCGAGCGCTTCGGCCGCCAGCGCGACCTGCTTGCCGGGCGCGACCAAAAGATGCGTGAACCAGTCGACGTAGGCGCCGATGATCGCGCTCGGCGCAAGGCCGCCGTTGAGGCGGCCGAAGACGGCGTGCAGCTTGCGGTCGAAGGCCTTGAGCGCATCGAGCTGGAGGTCCTGCCGCGCCGTTTCGCCGGCCGTGGCGGCGCGGCGGGCCACGGAGCGGGGAGCGAACGTGTCCTGAGCATTGCCGGACCCGGCGCGCGGGTCGCCATCGGGCGCAGGACTGGCGGAAGGACGGTCCTCAGTCCGCAAGGAAACAACATTCTTCACGGTCGTTATCGTCCTGTTCGATTGCGGACTCCTATCCCCGGTAGAGGCAAACGTGTCAACGAGTGTTGATCGAGGTCAATCCGTTGCAATAGCGCATGGTACGGGCCGGGGAGGGCACCGCCGTGCAGCGGCGGATCATCCCTGATCTGACGCCGCAGGCGTCACGCGACCGCTCTCGCTGGCGCCTGCCCCTTGGACAGCAGTTCGAGAATTTCACCGGCCGGCCTCGGCCTGCCGAAGAAATATCCCTGCGCCTCGGTGCAGCCATGACGCATCAGGTAATCGCACTCTTCCTGCGTCTCAACCCCTTCACCCGTGGTCTTCATTCCGAGGCTGCTGCCAAGACCGATGACGGCGCGAACGATCGCCTGGGATTCCGATTTGGATGCGAGATTGCGGACGAACGATTGATCGATCTTGATCTTGTCAAACGGGAAGCTGCTAAGATAGCTCAGCGAGGAATATCGGGTGCCGAAATCATCCATCGAAATCCGCACGCCGAGATTGCGCAGTTGATGGAGCGTCCCGATCGTTAGTGCACTGTCTACCAGCAGCACCGATTCGGTGATTTCCAGTTCCAACCGCCGGGGTGAAATGCCCGACTGCGCCAATGCGCCAATCACAACTTGTGAAAGATTGCGCGACTTGAACTGCGCGGGTGAAAGATTGACCGCCAGGGAGACGTGGCTAGGCCATTTCTCCGCTTCGCTGCATGTCCGGCGAAGAACCCATTCGCCGATCGGCACGATCAATCCGGTTTCTTCCGCCAGTGGGATGAATTCCGCCGGAGCGACAAACCCGCGTTCCGGATGGTTCCAACGTAAGAGCGCTTCGACACCAGTGACGGCTTGGTCTTCCAGACGGATGATCGGTTGGTAGTAAACCTCGAATTCGCCGTTAAGCAACGCGTTGCGAAGATCGACTTCCAAAGCGCGACGCGCCTGCATCAGCGCATCCATCTCGGGCTCGAAGAATCGGTAGGCGCCACGACCGTCGGCCTTAGCGCGATACAATGCCATGTCGGCGTTCTTCAAGAGCTGATCGGCCTCTACCGCGTCGGTTGGTGCGATCGCAATACCGATGCTGGTGCCGACGACGACTTGATTGCCGTCCAGATCAAATGGAGCCTCGGCCGCTTCGAAGATGCGATCCGCAAGCGCGATCACATCATTCGGCTGCTTGATGCTGCCTTGCAGAATCGCGAACTCATCGCCGCCCAGTCGCGCAAGGGTGTCGCCTTCACGCAGGCATCCGGTTATTCTTTCAGCCACTTGCCGCAGCAGCATGTCGCCGTAGAGGTGTCCGAGCGTGTCGTTGACGACCTTGAAGCGATCCAGATCGAGACAAAGGACCGCAAACTTTTGATCTTGCGGCAGTTGCGCGAGCCTCGCCTCTAGTTGCTCCCGAAAGAACAGCCGGTTGGGTAGGTTCGTCAACGCGTCGTGCAGCGCCATATGCGAGATTTTTTCTTCCGCCTTTCGTCGCTCGGTGATGTCCTCATGGGTCGCGACCCAGCCGCCATTCGGCATGGGTTGATTGAGGATTGCGATCGTCCGTCCATCCACCGTCGTCGCGATGATCTCGAATTTCTTTCCGAGACCTAGCTTGGCCGCGAGTTCGGCCCGGTATCGATCCGGTTCG
This sequence comes from Xanthobacteraceae bacterium, assembly GCA_050179645.1. Taxonomy (GTDB): domain Bacteria; phylum Pseudomonadota; class Alphaproteobacteria; order Rhizobiales; family Xanthobacteraceae; genus VAZQ01. The sequence continues at coordinate 3,024 of JBFXEX010000168.1, forward strand.
ATAATCAGCTGGTTACGCTCGACCCGGTGTTGGAGGAGCGCACGCAGCGTGCAGCCCGGCTTCACGATGTCACGCGACAGGTGGTACATCTCAAGGTAGCGATCGTTGCAGATGACGATCCGCTGTTCCGCATCGAACATGATGAGGCCTTGCGACATATTGTTGAGGGCTGCGTCAAACCGGGAGTTTTGAACCAGGAGATTGCGCTGGGCGCGCGCCAATGCGCGCATCGTCCGGTTCAGAGCCCGCATGGGAAAGACGCGGATGATGAAATAAATGCCGAAGCCGAGAAGACAACTCAGCGCGGCAATGATGCCCGTCTTGATTGCCAGCGGCCGCGCACTGGTTTCCACCTCGATACGGCCGACATTCACGCCGCGAACGACGATCGGCGCCGCTTGGGTCATCCTTGGAAAGGCCGGCGTTGCGCCGGTTTGAAGGACGAGCTTGTCTGCGGCATCGAGGATGCGCTGCTGGTCGCCCGACGCCTTGGCTTCGGGGACTTCAATCAACTCCGCCAGGCGCACGGCATGATATTGCCATAGCTCGTTGTGAATATAGATGTATTTCGCGATCCGGTTGGCTTTCAGCTGCGCTTTGAAGGCAAGGTTGTTGGCAATCGCGGAGTATTCAACGAACACAAACCCGGCAGGAATTGAGACGGTAATGATGATTGCCAGGACCAGCGCGATGTTGACGACGAAGGACCGCAGCGAATGCTGGGTGATACCGATGATCCTCATTCGAGTCTCATGAGAACGCCGGCCCTGTGTAACGCAGCGATGCCATCCGGAGAACGCAGGAATTGCAAAAAGCGCTCGCAGGCGGAATTCTTCTTCGCACCGAGCACGAAATACAAGGATTTGCCGAAGGGGTAAGCGCCGGTTCTGTAGTTCTCCAAGGACGGGGCGGCGCCATCGATGGTGACGAACCGCAGATTTCGGTTCTCCATTTGCAATTGCGTGAGGGTCGCGCCGGTCAAGGATCCGGGGACTTGCTCCGCCATGTCGGCGTTGTCCTGATCGGTTGCCGCAACCGTCAGGTCGGAGCGCTTTCTGATTGCCGTCATGGCGTCGCTCATGCCGTAAAACAGATGGCTAAGCAGCCAGGAGTCGCTGTCGGTGGTCGGTCGCAAAATGATCCGGATCGGTGTTCCGTCAGCCCAGGTCGGGTTGTCGGATCGATATAGCCGCGCGATCTCGCTGCTCTTGAAGTCCTCGGGACGGGGGTGCGAGGTAACCAATCCAAAGGGAGTGCGCACTTCCGCACCAACTGTCAGTCCCTTGGCGATTTCGGCCGGGTGGAGTGGCCGCCCGGAGACAGCTAGATCGATGACGCCGTTCGCCAGCGCGCGATTGGCTCCTGTGGTTCCGAGGCTGGGGACGAGCGTTATCTCGATACCGGTCGCAGCCGTGAACTGCGCGCCGACGTTCTTGATCAGACCGTTGGCAGCGCCGGTTCCGCCGATGCGCAGGACTTCGCCTGCCGATATTGGACTGTGGCAAGTTATGATCGCTGCGATCGCGCAGATTGTTCGGATAAGGGCCGTAAGGCCGAGCATTGCTCGCATCCATGAACTAAACTGCAGCGCACAATAGAGCAGCTAAAAGATAATCCTATATCAATAAACATGGTTCATAGGGGAGTTTGTTCGCAGTGCTGCATAAGTCTGAATGGGCGTAAAAACGCCAAGTGTCCGTGGCCGGTAGTGGCTGAAGGGCCACTCGAATGCTGACCGTGAAAGGTTCGATCTGAGTCAAATTCTAAATGATTGGCCTTGTCGATCTATGGAACTCTTTGCGGTCAACACAACAACAGCACGACAGGCATTTCGCCGGACATACGGCTTATCCAGTGCGCGTGCGCCTCGACACCAATCGCCGGCGCGCTACTTGCCGTTCATGAGCCAGCCAAATTTCTCCAGCGCCTTGCGGGTGACTTCCGGGCTCGGCGCGTTGGTCGGCGGAAACTTGTCGCGCCAGCGCCACGGCTTGCAGGCGTTGATCAGCGCGACCGAGTGGGTCTGGTCGCCGACTGCGCGTCGCTCCGGCGGCAAGGCGGGGTCGGCGTTGGAATCCCACGCGCCGGTGATGAACTGGATGCACTCCTTCGGGTCGGTGCGGGTGATCATCGCCCACAGCACCTGTTCCAGGTTGGTGGCGTCCACGTCCTCGTCGACCACCACGACATACTTCGACGCATAGGCGGAGGCGCCGCATTGCGCGGCGACATGCAGCATCTGCACGGCATGGCCGGGATAGCGCTGCGTCATGGAGATGGCGTGGAACATGCGCGCGCCGCCGACTTCGTGGCACCACACCTGCTGCACGCCCGGCACGCCCGCATTGGTGATGTTCTGCTTGATGGTGGCGGAGCGCATCACCGCACGGTAGCGCGCCATTTCGTCCGGTCCGCCGCCCATCGGCGGCACGCCGAGCACGATCGGATCGTTGCGATAGTAGATCGCCTTGATGTCGAGCACCGGGATGTCGCGCACGCCGCCGGCATAGTGCCCGGTCCACTCGCCGAACGGTCCCTCCGGATGGGTGCGGTCGGGCGGAATGAAGCCTTCGAGCACGATCTCCGCATTGGCCGGGAAGGGCAGGCCGGTGACCTTGCCGCGCACCATCTTGATGGGCTTGCCGCGCAGGCCGCCGACGAGATCGAGCTCGAACACGCCGTAGGGTGCTTCGAGCCCGCCGAAGAAGAAGGCGATCGGGTCTCCGCCCAGTACGGTGACCACCGGCAGCGGCTCGCCGCGCTTGAACGACTTGTCGCGATGGATGCGGCCGTGATGGCCCGGTGCCATCACCATGCCGACGGTCTTCTTGTCATGCACCTGCGCGCGGTAGGCGCCGGCATTGAGCCAGTTCTCCTCGGGATCGCGGGTGATCGAATAGGTGCCGGTGCCGATATACTTGCCGCCGTCCTTCTCATGCCACTTCGGCGCCGGGAACTTGGTCACGTCGACGTCGTCGCCCATCATGACGTTTTCCATCACCGGGCCGGTCTCGACGATCTCGTGCGGGATGATGCGCCGCGTTTCGAGGTAGGATTCGCGGTAGGCGTCGCTCAACTCCCACTTGGTCAGTTCGTCCGGAAAGCCGAGGGTCATGTTGCGGCGGGTGCCGGCGAACACGTTCATGAGCAGCCGGCTGCCCTTGGCACAACCGGGGATGTCCTCGAACACCACGCACGGGCCGTTTTCGGCGCGGAGCACCGCTTCGGCGGCAAGCCCGATCTCCTCCTCGCAATTGGCGCCCTTGACGGTGCGGACTTCGCCGAGCCGCTCCGCCATCGAAAGCCATTCGCGCAGGTCGTCGTAGGCAATATTGCCGGCAAAGTTGCTCTTGTTGCTCATGAAGCGGTCGACCTCATACGTCCCAGGTTGCGGGCCGCGGCATCATTGAGCATCGGGCCGATGAGCGCAATCGAAACGGCCGCCGGGCAGGGCAGCCCGGCGGCCGTTGCGCAGCTTGAGCAGATGCCGCGTACGCGCTACGCGGCTTTCGGCGCGGGCGGAGCCGGCGGAGTGCTCGATGGCGCGGGAGGAACTGCCGACTTGGCATGCAGTGCCATGGCGATCATCGATGTGCCGCCGAACAGCATATTGATGCCGACCAGCAGGCCGATCGCCCACGCGGCGGTGCCGGGCAGCCCGGCGAGGATGATCACCGCCAGAACGAGATCGACGATCCCGCTTGCCAGCATCCAGCCCCAGCGGCCGGACAACTCCTTCTTGTGCTCGAGGGCGTACATGATCGTCAGGATGCCTTCGACCGTGAAGAATACGATCAGCAGCAAGGTGAGCGTGACGGCCGCGCGCAGCGGCGACCACAGCAGCACGATGCCCGCCGCGATCGCGAGCACGGCCGAGAGCAGCGACCACCAGAATCCCGGCGCCTGGCGCGCCATGAACGTCATGATCAGGCCGACGATGCCGCTGATCAGGAACAGCCAGCCGACCAGGATGGTGACGGCGAGCGTGGCGATCGGCGGCAGCACGATCGCCAGCAGGCCGAGGATCACCAGGACGATGCCCTCGATCAGAAACAGCACCCAATGATCGTGAATCGACTTCACGACGGTACGTTGGAATTCTTCAATGTTGTTCGGTTGATTTAACGACATAGCTCGCCTCCTCGCGCCGTCCGGCGGGAATCCGTGTTGACGAATCATTATACGAGCCCGGGCGGACGCTGTCGCGGAATCAGCGTGATATTCACCATCGGGGCAGGTTGTTTGAGGCGAAACCGGCTTTCTAAGGTAAAGTACCGGCGGGGCGGAAGGGACGACAGCGAAAGGCGGCGGACATGTCTGCCAGCGTTCCGTTTCTTGCCTTGGCGGTGCTGATCGGTCTGTCGTTGGGCGCCGGGCAGGCGGCGCGCGCGACCGCCTCTGCGGGCCGCCAACTCGCGACCGCGACGTTGACCTTCGGCGTCTTGATGTCGTTCTTGATCTTCAGTTGAAGCGGCCACGATGGGCGCGGTTCAGCCCGCAGCCAATCCCGGCACGGCAAAGCTGGGTTGCACGAGATGCGCGCCTCGTCCCTGGCATTTGCAGACCTTACTGCAGCTGTAATGACAGGTCAGCGGCTCGCTTGCGGAGTTGCTTCGGCGTGACCCGCTAGCCTTTCGTGACAGTCCGTGCGCCAGTTGCTAGGAAGCTGTTGGGCCCCGGGAGGACGAGCAAATCATGATGACCAAGCCGAAATGTCCGATCATCGCGTTGGAGGAGCACTATTGGGATGCCGAACTCGCGGCGACCTATACGGGCACCGAGGCCGGCCGGGCGGGCGATACTTCGAAGCGGCTGCACGATCTCGGCGAACTCCGAATTCGCGAGATGGACGAGGTTGGCATCGACATGCAGGTGATCTCCCATGGCGCGCCCTCGACCCAGAAGCTCGCCGGTCCCGACGCCGTTCCGCTGACGCGGCGGGTCAACGACCGGCTGCATGCCGCCGTGCAGGCGCATCCGACCCGCTTCGCGGCGTTTGCGGCGCTGCCGACCTCGGATCCCAACGCGGCCGCAGACGAACTCGAGCGTTGCGTCAAGCTCGGCTTCAAGGGCGCGATGATCCACGGGCTCGCCGATGGCGTGTTTCTTGACGACAAGCGGTTCTGGCCGATCTTCGAGCGCGCCGAGGCGCTGGACGTTCCGCTCTACATGCACCCCAGTCAGCCGTTGGAGATCGTGTCGGGCGCCTACTACGACGACTACGTCAAGGACTTCCCGATGCTGTCCCGCGCCGCCTGGGGCTACACGGTGGAAACCGCCACGCTCGCGATCCGCATGGTGCTCAGCGGCGTCTTCGACAAGCATCCAAGGCTGAAGATCATTCTCGGGCATCTCGGCGAGACGCTGCCGTTTCTGGTGTGGCGGGTCGACATGGCGATGGCGCGGCCCGGCGCGGCCCGGCAGGCGGGCTTCCGCGACGTGTTCTGCAGGAACTTCTGGATCACCACCAGCGGCAATTTCTCCAACCCGGCGCTGCTGTGCTGCGTGATGGAGATGGGTATCGACCGCATCATGTTCTCGGTCGACTATCCGTTCGTGCTCAACCCGCCGGCGGTCGCCTGGATTGACACCATTCCGCTGAGTGACGAGGACAAGGTGAAGCTCTTGAGCGGCAACGCCAAGCGCCTGCTGCGTCTTTAGCAGGACCCGTTACCGCCAGCCGTAAGCCGGGCCGTACGATGGCTGCCGTGGCCGTCCCGCCTGTGGCGTGGCGTAGGGGAAATGCGGGCCGAAGACCGGCTGGCGCGACTGCGGCGTGGCATAGGGGAAGTTCGGACCGAACACCGGTTGCCCCCGTGGGGGCTGGCGCGCATCGACCCGTTGTTTTGCGTTCCATTGTGGCGCGCGGACTTGCGGCGTGGTCCGCGGATGCGGCGCTGGCGTTCGCGGGCGTACGGTTATCGCGGCGCGAGGGCGTTCGTTCTCCCCGGCATCGTCTCGCGTGGCGCGCTTGGCCGGAGCACGCGTTGCGGGCGCAACCGCCTTCGCCACCGCGGCGGGTGGATGCGGCGCCGCTTGTGACGGAGCCTTCTGCTGGGGCAGGGCGGTCTCGTGTGCGGCCGCGGTCGTTGTCTCGACCTTTCCGGTGACGGCTTCCGCTTCGCTCACCTCGTCGTCCGGGATTGGCATTGTATTCGACGGCCCTCGGTCTGATCTGTTCCCGGCTTCGACCGCGATTGCGCCGGCGGCGGAGCCATCGGTCGATCCAGGGATGTGCCGGCCTGAAGCTGGCCATTCCCCGGCGGCGGACGGCTCGCGATGGACCGGCATCGGCACGGCGTGAACGACGACGGCTTCGGCCGGGCCCGGCTTGGTGTCCATCACGTGGTCCGCATTCAGACTGGCGGCGCGCTCGGAGACCGGAGCCTCGCCCGCCTGATCGGGCATCGAAGGCGTGGCGACGGTCGATGTCCCTCGCGGCGGCGGCGCGACATCGGCAGTTGCGTTCTCGGCCACCTCCGGCGGCCTGACCGACAGCGGCGCGGCTTCGATGTCGTCGTCCTGTTCCGCCACTTCGCCTGGCGCGACGTCGACTGCCAGCGGCGCCGGCGATGGAGCTTGAGGGCGATGCTCCGGCGGGAGGTCCCCGACCTCACGGGCCTCGCCCTGGCGCGCGAGGTCGACGAACCGCCGCACGCTGCCGGGCTCGTAAAATTGATTCCACTCCGCGCTGTCGGTGAAGGCAAGGTTGCGGCTGGATTCGAGCGGTCCCACCTTGGCCTGCTGAAACAGCCGCGCGCTGACGAACAGGCCGACGCCGATCATTCCGGTGATGGCGATGACCATGAGTGCGCCGAACACAAACCGGAGGTCAGGCAGCATGGAATCCCCCGTCCCGAATCCGGCTGGCCCCGCTGGCGCAAAGCGAACGTGGCCGGATTTGCGCAATGATGCCGCGGCGGGCGGAATTCTCAGTCTCCGGGTGATTCGCCGCGTCGGGCAAGCTGAATCGGACTTCGCGGCGAACACAAGGCAGGCCAATGGATCATTTGCCTCGCGCTCCTGGCGGCTTGGCAGTCGATGTCATGGCGGATTGCCGGCCGCCGCGACCTGCGTTGCCTGCGACCCGGGTCGCCGGGACGGCGCCAAGCGTGGCGCGGTGCGATTGCCGCTCGCGGCAGGGCATTGTAAGGGAGCGCTTGCTGGCGAGAATCCCGGCGCTGACGCGCGGCCTTCGCGGTCGCATCACGGCCTCAAACGTGCTCCGGGCCCGTAGCTCAATGGTTAGAGCCGACCGCTCATAACGGTCTGGTTGGAGGTTCGAGTCCTCCCGGGCCCACCACGCA
>JBFXEX010000169.1:0-10283 GCA_050179645.1 Xanthobacteraceae bacterium
ACCAGTTGCGAGTGGCCATCCCGACGCAGCAACACGCAGAAATTATCGAACCAGGTCACCACGCCTTGCAGCTTGACTCCGTTCACCAGGAAGATGGTGAGCGGGGTCTTGTTCTTGCGCACAGGGTTGAGGAAGGTGTCTTGAAGGTTTTGTGTGCGTTCAGCCGCCATTTTCGTTGTTCCCGTTTTTTTCGCTCGCGGGCGGCTGCGAGCTTATTGCCAAGTCACTCCCCGCCCCTCGTTATTTCACTTGATCGTCGAGAACTTGGACTTTCACATTACAAGCCACGGTTATTCCTTGTGCAAGCACAAGTTCGGGGCAGTAACGGCGCTTAAGCAGTCGAAATCGCTCCAGTTCCTCCTAATTCTTCTAAAGGAAATAGCCAATTCATCGAATATCGACCGCGGCGCGTTCGACCTTGGTCCACATGCTTTTCAGCGCGGCCTGGGACCACACTTTCCCGCCGTCGGTTCACGACAACTCGGCGTGGCGGTGGAAATCGCGACGCAGCGCGCCGGCAATCAGGCCGGGCGCGCCGTTGCCCACCGGCCGCCCATCGATCCGGACCACCGGCATGACGATCAGGCTGGCGGATGTCACGAACGCCTCCCGCGCCGCGTAGGCCTCTTCGACTGTGAACGGTCGCTCCACCAGTTTGAGCCCTTGCGCCTTAATGACGCCGAGCAGCACGGTGCGGGTAATACCGCGCAGAATGCCATGGTCCGCAGGCCGGGTGACTACCTCACCGTCGCGGGTCACGATCCAGGCGTTGGTTGACGACCCCTCGGTCACGCAACCGGATCGATCCACGAACCAAGCCTCCTTGGCCCCCTGCTCGCGAGCCGTCTGCTTGGCAAGCACATTGGGGAGCAGCGAAACCGATTTGATGTCGACGCGCTCCCAGCGGTTGTCCGGTACGGTCACAACGGCAATCCCGTCCGCCGCCGATTTCTCATTGCCCGCAAAATCGATGCTGCGCGCCGTTACCACCAGGCTCGGGGCGGTCCCCGCCGGCGGAAAGGCGTGGTCGCGGCGCGCGACGCCGCGAGTCACCTGCAAATAAACAATGCCATCGCGAACCCGGTTCCGCCGCACGGTCTCACGCATGACCGCACCGAGCGCCGCCGGCGACATCGGCATGGCGATCCGCAGTTCGTCGAGCGAGCGTGCAAGCCGGCTCATATGAAGCCGCTCGTCGACCAGACGGCCTCCCCTCACCTCGCAGACTTCATAGACGCCATCGGAGAACTGATAGCCGCGATCCTCGATGTGGACCGTCGCCATCTGCCGGGGCAGATAGCGGCCGTTCACGTAAGCGATGCGCGACATTAATCGATCCCAAGGGCCTTGAGCTTGCGGTGGAGTGCCGACCGTTCCATGCCGACGAACTCGGCGGTGCGGGAAATATTGCCGCCGAACCGGCTGATCTGCGCCACCAGATACTCGCGCTCGAACACCTCGCGCGCGTCGCGCAGCGGCAGCCCCATGAGATGCTCGCCGCCGTCGCCACCCGGCATCGACGGCACCATCGAGCCGACATCCTGCGGCAGCATGTCGGCATTGATCACCGCATCCGGATCGCCACCAGCCAGGATCATCAGCCGCTCGACGTTGTTGCGCAGCTGACGCACGTTGCCCGGCCAGTCGTGCGACTGCAAAACAGCCATCGCGTCCTCACCGATGATCCGCTTCGGCAGGCCGGTGGCCTGCGAAATCTGGTCCATGAAATACTGTACGAGTGCCGGGATGTCCTCGCGCCGCTCAGCGAGCGGCGGAACCCGGATCGGCACCACCGACAACCGGTGATAAAGGTCCTCCCGGAACTTGCCAGCGGCGATCTCGGCTTCGATGTTCCGGCCGGTCGACGAGATGATGCGGACATCGACCTGCACCTTGCCGGTGCCACCGACGCGCTGAAAGCTCTGCTCAACCAGGACGCGCAAGATTTTGTTCTGGGTCTCGCGGGGCATGTCTGAAATTTCGTCGATGAACAGCGTGCCGCCATGCGCCTCTTCCAGCGCGCCGACCTTGCGGGCTTCGCCGTCGGCCGGCTTCTCGACGCCGAACAGCTCGAGCTCCATGCGCTCCGGCATCATCGCCGCTGCATTAATTACAATGAAGGGACCATTGGCGCGCGCCGAATGAGTATGAATGGTGCGCGCAACCAGCTCCTTGCCGGCGCCCGAAGGTCCGACAATCAGAATGCGGCTGTTGGTTGGCGCCACGCGCTCTGCGGTCTGCCGCAGCTGGTTCATCGACGGGGACTTCCCGACAAGCTGCGTGGGCGAGAATTGCTTGAGCGCCTTGACCTCGCGCTTGAGGCGCGACGTTTCGAGTGCCCGCTGAGCCACAAGCACCAGCCGGTCGGCCTTGAACGGCTTCTCGATGAAATCGTAGGCCCCCTGCTTGATGGCGGCGACCGCGGTTTCGATGTTGCCGTGGCCGGAAATCATCACCACCGGCATTTCCGGATGCTGCTGCTTGACCGCGTCGAGCAGTTGCAGACCGTCGAGGCGGCTTCCTTGCAGCCAGATGTCGAGGAAAACGAGATTCGGCCGGCGGCTGGCGATGTGCGCCAGCGCATCGTCGCTGTCGCGCGCAGTCCTCGCGCCGAAACCTTCATCCTGCAAAATGCCGGAGACCAGTTCCCTGATGTCCGCCTCGTCATCAACGATCAGAATATCATCGGCCATGTTACGCACCGGTTGCCAGTTTGGGGGTCACAGACTCGCGCGCCGGCTCCACTGGGGGTGAGCCGGTCATTACCGCCGAGAAACGCAGGCGCATCCACGCGCCCCGCTGCCCGGGATATTTCTCGGCAGCGTCGCCGAGTTCGATGCGTCCGCCGTGATCCTCGAGGATCCGGCCGACGATCGCGAGCCCCAGTCCCGTCCCTTTTTCCCGCGTCGTTACATACGGTTCGAGCAGCCGGCTGCGATTTTCCTTTGGCAGCCCAATTCCGTTGTCAACCACGTCGATGACGATATCGTCGCCATCGCGCTCGGCGGACACGCGGATGTGCCCCCGTCCGAGTTCGCCCGGCGGTACCGCCCCGACGGCTTCGGTGGCGTTCTTGATGATGTTGGTCAGGCCTTGCGAAATCAGGCGGCGGTCGAACCGCGCCGGCATCGGATCTTCGGCGATCTCGACGTCGATATCGATGTCGGCGTTGCCGACCCGCTGCAGGAACACGACCTGACGGACCGTGTCGGCGACGTTGTCCGTTTCCATGACCGGCTTGGGCATGCGGGCAAAGCGTGAGAATTCGTCCACCATGCGCTTGATGTCGTCGACCTGTCGCACGATGGTGTCGACGCATTGCGCAAACACCGTCGTATCTTCCTTGATCCCCGGAAGGTATTTTCGGCGCAGCCGTTCGGCCGAAAGCTGGATCGGCGTCAGCGGGTTCTTGATCTCATGGGCAATACGCCGCGCCACGTCGGCCCACGCCGACGTCCGTTGCGCGGTGACGAGCTCGGTGATGTCGTCGAGGGTGACGACATAGCCATACTCATATTCGGCAGCGCCCGACTGCTCGCTGGTCACCCGAACCGAAACATTGCGTTCCTTGCCGTTGCGGTTGATCGTCACCTGGCCCTGCACCAGCCGCTGCACGCCGACCCGTGCGCTCGCGAAGATTTCAGAGAGTTCCGGTACGATTTCGGTGAGCAGGCGGCCGAGTGCCTCGGTCTCGGTGCAGCCGATCAGCCGCTCGGCCGACCGGTTGAGGATGCTGATGCGCCCTTCCCCGTCGACGCCGATCACGCCGGCGCTGGCGCTGGCCAGCACTGCTTCGGTAAACCGGCGGCGGCTGTCGATGAGATCGCGGGCGCGCACGATATCGTCACGTTGGGTGCGCAGCTCCTGCGTCATTTTGTTGAAAGTTTCGCCAAGCTGCGCCAAATCGCCTTCCGACCGGCGGGTGGGCACCTGCACATAAAGATTGCCGGTGGCGACGACCTGGGCCGCGCCGATCAAGCGTCGGATCGGCGCAACCAGGTAATTGGCGAAGTTGAGCCCGATCCACACTGCCGACAGCAGGACGATCAGCGAGATCACCGTGTACATCAGCCCGAACGCGATCTGCACCCCGACCCGGCGGGCTTCAAGGTCGGCATACTGCGCGACACCCTCGCGGGTCGCGTTGAGTTGCGCCAGCACACGCGGATCGAGCAGACGAGCGATGTAAAGGTAGGTGTCCTGATAGCCGCGCAATTTGATGATGGCCGCGACATAATTGGCGTCGAGGAACATCGCGACCTGCGGCTCGGTGTCGTTGACGAACGCGAGCACGTCGGGCGATGGCTTGGCGAAGATGTGGTTGACCTGAGAGTCGACCTGCTCGATCACGTTCAGGTCCTTGTCGAGCAGCATCACCGCGGGCAGGCCCCGGATCGATGCCTGCACGGCCAGGAATTGACGGAACTGATCGCGATTCTGATCGAACAGCGGCTTGGCGCGCGCAAGCTCGATCGCCGTTGCGATGGTGTCGGCGCGAGCGAACTGCGCATGCTCGCGGACATAGGCATCAGCGACGATCAGCGAATTTTCGATCAGCGAATGGGTCTGCTGCGAGAACAGCCGGTCGAGCCCGCGATCCAGCGTGACGCTTGCAACCACCGCAACCAGGATCGCGGGCGCCGCCGCGATGACCGAGAACAGCGCGACGATCCGCACATGCAGACGTGCCGCCGCCCGGCCGCGCCGGCGCGCCTGCAGCACGCGCCACATCTCACGCCCGATCAGGCCGACGAGCAGCGCAACGGTGACCGCATTGACGAGCAGAAGCGTGACGACGACCTGATGGGTCGGCGCGATCGGCGTCAGTCCGGCAAGCACCATAAAGGTCGTCAGCGCCGACAGCAGGGCCAGAACGACGACGAATACGCCGATCGTGCGCACGATCCAGGGCGCCGGCGTCGTACTGGCGGTCGTGAATTCGGCTTGGCCGACTTGCGTCATCAAATGAATGCGCCCAACCAATTACGCATGATGCGCACTCGCTGGACGAACCCCCCTGCCACAGTGATGCTTTTATACAACAATGTTGCCGGATTGCGACAATTCCGGGGCGGTACCGTTTTCAGTGTGGCGATTTGGATAGCGGATCATCAGCCGCCGCCGCGGAACACCTGGATTTCCAGGTCGCGGATCTTTTTTCGGAGGGTATTCCGATTGACCCCTAGGAGATCAGCCGCGCGGATCTGGTTGCCGCGGGTCGCAGCCAGGGTGACCGAGAGCAGAGGATGCTCAATCTCCCGAAGCATCCGATGATAGAGCCCCGGAGGCGGAAGATCGTCGCCAAAGCTGGCGAAATAAGCCGCCAGATGCCGCTCAACCGCCGCCGAAAGCCCTTCTTCCGAACGTTGTTCCTCCCCGCCTGAAGCCAGCGCGGGTTGTAACAATTCAGAATCGATCACCGCGGCGGAAATCATTTCCTGCGGATAAAGCGCGGCGAGCCGGCGCGCCAGGTTTTCAAGCTCACGGACATTTCCCGGCCATCGATGACGCTTGAGGCGTTCGAGCGCCGCCGGTTCCAGTTGCTTGGCGGCCAAGCCCTCGCGCTCGACCTGATTGAAAAAGTGTCGGATCAGGTCGGGAACGTCCTCGATGCGCTCCCGCAAAGGCGGCAGTCGCAGCGGCACGACGTTGAGCCGGAAGAACAGGTCCTCACGGAACAACCCCTGCTGAATGAGGATCCGCAGATCCTTGTTGCTCGCCGCCACGATGCGGACGTCGGACTTGATCGGTGTACGGCCGCCGACGGTGGTGTATTCGCCCTGCTGGAGCACGCGAAGGAGCCGGGTCTGCGCCTCCATCGGCATGTCGCCGATCTCGTCGAGAAACAGCGTCCCGCCTTCCGCCTGTTCGAAGCGGCCGGAACTGCGGGTATTTGCCCCGGTGAAGGCGCCCTTCTCGTGTCCGAACAGTTCGGACTCGATCAGGTCGCGCGGGATGGCCGCCATGTTGATGGCGACGAATGGTCCGCTGCGGCGCTTGCCGTAATCGTGCAGCGCGCGCGCCACCAGTTCCTTGCCCGTTCCCGACTCCCCGGTGATCATCACCGTGAGGTCGGTCTGCATAAGCCGCGCAAGAACGCGATAGATTTCCTGCATGGCCGGCGAGCGGCCGACCAGCGGGATCGACTCGAAGTCCTCGGGCTTGACCGCCGGCCGCGCCCGCTCCTTCGGCTCCGACAGTGCCCGCCCGACGATAGCGATGAGTTCCTTAAGGTCGAAGGGCTTGGGCAGATATTCGTAGGCGCCGCGCTCTGAAGCCCGAACCGCGGTCATGAAGGTGTTCTGCGCACTCATAACAATGACGGGCAATTCGGGCCGGACCTTCTTGATGCGCGGCAGAAGATCGAAGGCATTCTCGTCCGGCATCACCACGTCGGTGATGACCAGATCGCCGTCACCCTGGCTGACCCAACGCCACAGCGTTGCCGCGTTGCTGGTCGAGCGAACCTCGTAGCCCGCGCGCGACAGCGCCTGATTGAGCACGGTGCGGATCGCCGCATCGTCATCCGCCACCAAGATATTTCCAGCAGGCATCGGCGTCCTCGTCAGGTATCGCCGCCCGGCTCGGCGTCGTTACCCAAATAGATCGGCATCAGGATCCGGAAGATCGTTCTTCGCGTTTGCGATTCGCATTCGATGATCCCGCCATGATCGCCAACGATCTTGGCGACCAATGCGAGCCCCAGACCCGATCCACTTGGCTTTGTCGTCACAAACGGCTCGAACAGGTGCGGTAGAAGATCATCCGGCACGCCCGGACCGTTGTCCTTGACGCAGAATTCCAGCGGCAGCGACACGCGGGTCTTCCGACCGGGCAGCGACAGGCGCACGCCCGGACGGAACGCTGTCGAGAGTTGAATTTCACCGTCGCCGGCCTCCGCGCCGATCGCCTCGGTGGCGTTCTTGACCAGATTGAGAAAGACCTGGATCAACTGGTCGCGATTGGCGAGCACCGGCGGCAACGAAGGATCGTAGTCCTCGACAAATTTGATATGGCGCGCAAAGCCGGACTGGGCGAGACGCTTCACGTGCTCCAGGACCACATGGATGTTCACCGACTCGCGTTCGACCGGACGCTCATCGGAAAACACCTCCATACGGTCGACCAGCTTGACGATCCGATCGGTCTCATCGCAGATGAGCCGCGTCAGCGTGCGGTCGTCATCCCCGACCGAATGTTCCAAGAGTTGGGCGGCCCCGCGTATTCCCGAGAGGGGATTCTTGATTTCGTGCGCCAGCATCGCCGCCAGCGCGATCACCGAGCGCGCCGCACCGCGATGCGTGAGCTGGCGGTCCATCTTGTCGGCGATGGTGCGCTCCTGCAGCATAATGACCAGATGATCGGGCCGGTCCGGTAGCGGCGCCACGTGCAGATCGACCAGCCGCTCGCCCGGATTGCGCGGCGTGCCCAGATCGACCTTGTACTCGTTGACCGCCGCGCCGCGGGTACGCGACTGTTCGATGAGTGCCAGCAGCGGGCTGCCGAACGGCACCAGCTCGTTCAGCGTATGACGCCGCAACAGCGGCAGCGAGGCTTCGAAGAAGGCCTCCGCGGCGGCGTTGGCATTGGCGATACGACCATCGCCGGAAATCATGATGACCGGATGGGGCAGCGCGTCGAGCACGGCGTCGGCAGTCCCGGACGGAAGCGTCGGCATGGGCTCGAGGCGATTCATGCAGCCGCCCTCCGACTCTCCGCCAACGATGCGAACGCCTCGGCGAGGTGGCTGCGGACCAGAGCGGGATCCTCCGCCGTGAGCACGCGCCCGCGATGCAGCTTCAGCAGGTCGTTCGGCGCGCCAGCCGTTGCCGCGGCCGTGTCGAGGGCCCAACCCAGATGTTTGCGCGCATGCCGGCGGCCGATGGCCACGCCGTGATGCGTGAGCATCTCGTCGTAGAGCGCCTCGATCAGATCGAGCTGCACGGCCAGGCTCGGATTGGCCTCATCCCGCGCATGGCCGGCGAGCCGTCGGGCGATTTGCCCCGGAAGCCACGGCCTGCCCTGGGCCGCCCGACCGATCATCACCGCGTCGGCGCCCGACGTCCCGAGCGCGGCGACCGCGTCCTCGTAGCTGCCGATATCGCCATTGACGACGACCGGAATGGCTACGCTTTGCTTGACGGCGCGAACCGCCGCCCAGTCCGCCCGGCCCTTGTAGAATTGGCAGCGGGTGCGGCCATGAACGGTGATGAGACGGATTCCGGCACTCTCGGCACGGCAGGCAAGTTCCGGCGCATTGATCGAGCGGTCGTCCCAGCCGAGCCGCATTTTCAGCGTCACGGGAATGGTCACGGCGCCAATCGTCGCCTCGATCAGTAAAAGTGCGTGGTCGAGGTCCCGCATCAGCGCGGAGCCGGACTGGCCGCCGGTCACATGCCGCGCCGGGCACCCCATGTTGATATCGATCACGTCGGCGCCCGCCGCTTCGGCGATCTTCGCGCCCTCCGCCATCCAATGCGCCTCACAACCGGCAAGCTGAACGACATGGCAGGCGATGCCATCGCCGACCGCACGCCGGAGCGCCCGCGGGTCCGCCTCGACCAGATCCTGGCTCGCCGTCATTTCGGAAATAACCAGGCCGGCGCCCAACCGCGCCGCGAGGCGGCGGAACGGAGCATCGCTCACGCCGGACATGGGGGCCAGAAAGACGTTGTTCGGCAACGCAACATTGCCAAACGCGATCTTAACGCCGGGGAAAAATGATGTCTCCAAAGTCACTTAGTACCCTCTGCCCAGGAATTAGGCGGACGATTTATGTGCATATAGTTTAGCCATGCGCCGAATTTGTGCAAGTGCTGCAGTGCAAAAATCGGTCCGGCGCCCAGAACTCGTGAAATATGGTTTGCGGGCTTGTGGCGACAGGCTAAATCCCCTCTGGGCCAATCATCAAGCTGGGGATTCATGCCAAATCAGGTCGCGGCCATTGTGGTTGCAGCCGGCCGCGGATTGCGCGCCGGCGGCGATGTCCCCAAGCAATACCGCAGTCTCCATGGCCGGCCGGTGATCGTGCCGAGCCTCGCGGCATTCGTGGAACACGACAGCGTGTCGCTCGTCCAGCCGGTGATTCATCCGGACGATGCCGCGTTGTTTGCCGCTGCAACCGCAGGTCTCAATTTGCGACCCCCTGTCGCAGGGGGTGCCACGCGACAAGCCTCGGTTCGCGCCGGGTTGGAGGCACTTGTCACGGTCGAGCCTGACGTCGTGCTGATCCATGACGCGGCCCGGCCCTTTGCCTCATCGGCGCTGATTGCGCGCGCCATCACCGCCACGGCGGAGACAGGCGCGGCGATCCCGGCGATTGCAGTCGCCGACACCGTCAAAACCGTCGACACCGCAGGCATTGTCGGCGGCACACTTGACCGCGCCCAACTGCGCCTGGTGCAAACGCCGCAGGCTTTCGCTTTCAAACCCATATTGGAGGCACACCGGCGCGCCGCCGCGGCCGGCCGGGACGACTTCACCGACGATGCCGCATTGGCCGAATGGGCCGGATTGAAAGTCTCAACCTTCGAGGGGGACGCCACCAACGTGAAACTCACCACGAACGAGGACTTCGCCCGGGCGGAAGCCGTGAAGCTCGCAGAGCTTGGCGACGTTCGGACCGGCTTCGGTTTCGACGTGCACCAGTTCGGCGACGGCGACCATGTCATGCTGGGCGGAGTTCGGGTGCCCTTCCACCGCGGACTGGCCGGACACTCCGACGCTGATGTGTTGCTGCACGCGCTGGTGGACGCCCTGCTTGGCGCAATCTCAGACGGCGATATCGGCGTTCACTTCCCGCCGAGCGACCCGCAGTGGCGGGGCGCCTCCTCTGACCGCTTCCTAACGTTTGCGGTTGAACGGGTGCGCGCTCGCGGCGGGCGCATATCGCATCTCGATATCACCATTGTGTGCGAGGCGCCGCGCGTCGGTCCTTACCGTGATGCCATCCGTGCGCGCGTCGCCGAGATCGCAGGCCTGCCGGTCGCGCGTGTGGCGATTAAGGCCACGACCAGCGAAAAGATGGGCTTCACCGGGCGCGGCGAAGGCATGGTGGCCTTCGCCAATGCCACGGTCCGGCTGCCGTGGAGCGACGAATGATCTCCTATGCCCTGGTCGATGCGGCTCGCAAGCTGCTCGATCTCTGCCGCGACCGCAAGCTCAAGATCACTACCGCGGAATCCTGCACCGGCGGGCTGGTCGCCGCCCCATTGACCGACATCCCGGGGTCGTCCGACGTGGTCGACCGCGCCGTCGTCACCTACAGCAATGCCGCCAAGCAG
>JBFXEX010000170.1:0-10102 GCA_050179645.1 Xanthobacteraceae bacterium
GCGGCGGCCGCATGCGCCACCAGGTTCAGGTCCGGGCAGGCCTTGTGGTCGAGCGGCACCGGCGGCATCGCGACCTTCTCGTAACCCGAGCGTGCGCCATGCGCGGCGCGGCGGTGATTGCGGATGACGCGCAGCATGTGCTCGCGGTTCTTCTTGAAGCCCGGGAAGGGGCCGAGCTCTTTCGCCATCTCGGCCGACGTGGCGTAGCTGATGCCGGAGAGAATCGCGGTGAGCGTGCCGGCGATCTGCCGGCCGGCATCCGAGTCGTAGGACAGGCCGGACGACATGAGGAGCCCACCGAGATTGGCGTAACCGAGCCCCAGCGTGCGGAATTCGTAACTTTGCTTGGCGATTTCCTTGGACGGAAACTGCGCCATCAGCACCGAGATTTCGAGCACGACGGTCCACAGCCGGATGGCGTGTTCGTAGCCCTCGACGTCGAATTCGCGGGTCTTGGCGTTACGGAACGCCAAGAGGTTCATCGAGGCGAGATTGCACGCGGTGTCGTCGAGGAACATGTACTCCGAGCACGGGTTCGAGCCGCGGATCGGGCCGGACGCCGGGCAGGTGTGCCAGTCATTGACCGTGGTGTGGTACTGCAGCCCGGGATCGGCGCAGGCCCAGGCGGCGTGGCCGATCTTCTCCCACAGGTCGCGCGCCTTGACGGTCTTGGCGATCTTGCCGGGCTTGGTGCGCCAGGTCAGGTCCCAGTCGCCATCCGACTCGACCGCCTTGAGGAACTCGTCGGTGACCCGCACCGAGTTGTTGGAGTTCTGGCCGGAGACCGTGAGGTAGGCCTCCGAGTCCCAGTCGGTGTCGTAAACCGGGAACGTGATGTCGGTGTAGCCCTGCTTGGCGAACTGGATCACGCGCTGGATGTAATTGTCCGCGACGTGGTTCTTGCGCGCGGCCTTGATCTCGCGGCGCAGCACCGGGTTCTTGTCCGGATCGAAGCAGTCGTCGCCCGAGCCTTCGCAGTTGACGCAGGCTTTCAGGATGGCGCGCAAATGTTTCTGGTTGATCTTCGAGCCGGTGACCAGGGCGGCGACCTTCTGCTCCTCGAGTACCTTCCACTCGATGAACTGCTCGATGTCCGGATGGTCGGTGTCGACGATCACCATCTTGGCGGCGCGGCGCGTGGTGCCGCCCGACTTGATCGCGCCCGCCGCGCGGTCGCCGATCTTGAGGAAGCTCATCAGGCCCGACGACTTGCCGCCGCCCGCCAGCCGCTCGCCTTCGCCGCGCAGCCTGGAGAAGTTGGTGCCGGTGCCGGAGCCGTACTTGAACAGCCGCGCCTCACGTACCCACAGGTCCATGATCCCGCCTTCGTTGACGAGATCGTCGTTGATCGACTGGATGAAGCAGGCGTGCGGCTGCGGGTGCTCGTAGGACGACTTCGACTTGGTGAGTTTCTCGGTCAGGAAGTCGACGTAGAAGTGCCCCTGGCTCGGGCCGTCGATGCCGTAGGCCCAGTGCAGGCCGGTGTTGAACCACTGCGGCGAGTTCGGCGCCGACATCTGCATCGCCAGCATGTAGCAATGCTCGTCGAAGAACGCGCGCGCATCGGCTTCGCTGTCGAAATAGCGGCCCTTCCAGCCCCAGTAGGTCCAGGTGCCGGCCAGCCGCTCGAATACCTGCTTGCCGGAATGCTCGCCGATCGAGCGTTCTTTCTCGGGCAGTTCCTTGAGCGCGTCTTCGTCCGCCACCGAACGCCACAGCCAGGACGGGACGGTCTCTTCCTCGACCTTCTTCAGCCGCGCGGGGACGCCGGCCTTGCGGAAATACTTCTGCGCCAGAACGTCGGCAGCGACCTGCGACCAGAATGCCGGCACCTCGACATTGTCGGCATGGAACACCACCGAGCCGTCCGGGTTGCGGATCTCGCTCGTGGTCAGGCGGAACTCGATGTCCGCGAAAGCCGACTGGCCGTCCTTGGTAAAACGCCGCTCGATCCGCATCTCTTGCCCCTTCCTATTGGTGCGGCAACCTGCGGAAAACCTATTCCGCAAATATAGGTTGCCGGCACGCCATTTGCCGACTCGTAACCCGCGACGCGACCGGCCTCGGACCGCGCCCCAAGTGGCCTCTGTTCTCAATCTGTCGAACGCCCGGAGTCCGCAGCCTTGAACGCCGGCGGCGGATCGTTGCGGCGCGTCCGGAGCACATCCTGTGGGCGTGCTGATCCCACGCTCCGGAAGCCGTACGGCCGGCGGAGTGGTGACTTCGGGACCCTGTCAGGAGGTGCCCGGCGGACTTCAGACCACTCGCGCCGAACAGGTGACAAAGCTAAGACAGACCCGCCGGGCCCGTCAAGACCTAGTATCAAAATATGAATGAACCGCTACCGGTGGTGCAATCCTGTGAAGTTTGGGGACGACTCAGGGTGCGGTGCAACAAGTATTGGATTTCCGGGCACCTTTGAGAAGGCCGGGGACGGGGTTATCCCGTCACGCGGTTGCCGCCCGATCCTGTCAAGCGCAAAAATTTCCGCCGCGGCCTTCGCGAGCGGCGGGGCGCTCCCCGTCCGGCTGAGGAGCCGCGGCGGCAAGGCGACCCCGGTGGGGCGTCGCGCCGGGCAAAACGGCCCGAATCCGGCGGGCGGTCGGGCCGATTCCGTTATTGAGCCGTGAACCGAGAGCGAGTCGGGGAGAGGCGGCCCGCCCGAGTCGGGCCGCCCGTGACCCTCACTGGTTCGGCTTGATGCCGATCTGCTGCATCAGCTTGGTAGTGGTGGTGACGTCGTCGCGAAAGAACTTCGCGAACTGGTCGACGCTCATCGGCATCTCCTCGCTGCCGACTTTGGCGAGGCGTTCCTGCACCGAAGCGACCTTCATGGCGGCCTGGCTTTCGCCGTGCAGCCGGTCGACGATCGCACGCGGCGTCTTGGCGGGCACGAATACGCCGGTCCAGAACACGTACGACGAGTTCTTGAAGCCAAGCTCGGTCGTCGTCGGCACGTCGGGCAGCGCCTTGGCGCGGGTTTCGGTGCTGACCGCAAGCGCGATCAGCTGCCCTTGTTTCACCAGCGGCAGCGCCGGCGCGAGCGGCAGGAAATAGAAATCGATGCGTCCCGCCATGAGCTCCGTGAAGGCCTCGTTGGGTCCGCGGAACGGCACATGCTGTGCCTCGATGCCGGCGCTGAGCCGGAAGCGTTCGGCAGCGAGATGCGAGGTTGAGCCGACGCCGGCGGAGGCGAAGTTGAGCGCACCCGGCTTGGCCTTGGCGGCGGCGATCAGGTCGGCTGCGGTCTTGAAGCCTTTTGCCGGCGGCACCACCAGTACGGTCGGCGTCTTGCCGAGCGCGATCACCGGCGTGAAGTCGTTGAGCGTATCGTAGGGCAGGCTCTTATAAAGCGACAATGCGGAGCTGAACGAGGACGAGTGGATCAGCAGCGTGTGTCCGTCCGCGGGCGCCTTGGCGACTGCGGTGACGCCGATGGTGCCGCCGGCACCCGGACGATTCTCGATCACGATCGGTTTGTTGATCTGTTTCGACACTTGCTCGAAGACGATGCGGCCGACGATGTCGTTGGCGGCGCCCGGAGCGAAAGGAACGATGGCTTGGATATTCCGCTCGGGCCAGCTCTGCGCCAGCAGGCTTCCCGCCGTGCTGGTGAAGAGGGCGACGCCCGCGAGTCCATAGGCCACAATGCGAAGCTGGCCGAACGTGAATGATTGCATGGGTACGGTATCCTCCTGGTGTTTGCGCGATGTTCTTGCGCCGCGCGCAGCGGCAGAGCATAGGCGGGCCGGCATCTTCGGCGCAACGCCGTGATGGCCGCCGAGGCGCAGGTTGGTTAGGGTGGCGTTCGCGATTCTCACGCCGGCGCGTCATCGAAACAACATGCCGACATTCAGCCATCCGGTTCCACGATACGCTGCGCGCTTCGGCGTCGGCGCGGTTGCGCTCCTGACGGCCGCGGCGCTTGTGCTGGGGCTGCAGAGCGGTGCGCCGCTGCTGGCGCAGCAATCGGGTTCCGATCTCGCCCGCACTTTGGCGGCGGCGAAAAGCTGGGGCTACCAGCTCCAGGATGTCGATCCCGAGGTGATCGCAGCTTCGCCCTACGACATGGTGGTGATCGACTATTCGCGCGACGGTACTAGCGAGACGGCGTTCACGCCGGCTGAGCTCGAAGCGATGAAGAAGAAGCCGGACGGCGGCCGGCGTATCGTCTTGTCGTACCTGTCGATCGGCGAGGCCGAGAAATATCGCTACTACTGGAAATGGTACTGGGGCTGGTTCTTCGGCTGGTTCGCGCCATCATGGCGCGATCGCCAGAACAAGGAGTGGCGCGGCAACTATGCGGTGCGTTATTGGGATCCGGGCTGGCAGGATATTATCTTCAGCGGCGAGAACAGCTATCTCGACCGCATCGTCAAGGCGGGATTCGACGGCGTCTGGCTCGATAAGGTCGACGAGTTCGAATACTACGAGAAGAAGCCGGATGCGCAGGCGCTGATGATCACGTTCGTCACCAGGCTCGCCGCACATGCTCGCAACCGGAAGCCCGGTTTCCTCGTGGTGCCGCAGAACGGCGAGGCCTTGCTCTCCGACGGAGCCTATCGCGTCGTCATCGACGGCATCGGCAAGGAGGACATTCTCTACGGCGAGGACGAGGACAAAAAGCCGAACAACCCGGAGTCGATCGCCCACAACGTCACCCAGCTCAAGCTCCTGACCGCGGAAGGGAAGCCCGTGTTCGCGGTCGAGTATCTGGATTCGCCGCAACGGATCGCCGGCGCGCGCAAGCGCCTTCTGGCCTACGGTTTCGTGCCGCACTTTGCCGACCGTTCGCTCGACAATCTGCGGGTCGGCGATCTGCCCGATCCCGCCCGTAAGTCGGGAAAGAAATAGCCGTTCCCTAAGGCACGGGGCGGGACTGGACATCGCCGGCGCGCGATGCCATGCCCGTCCGTGAGAGCCTGAGAGGATTGACTGCCGATGAAAGCTTTCCTGACGCGCGTCTTCACGTGGTGGAACGGCGAGACCCTTGGCACCCAATTCTGGACCTGGCTTCACGGCGAGCTCGTCGGCGAGGACGAATTCGGCAACCGCTACTATCGCACCAAGGGGGGCAAGATCGACCCGACGCTCGGGTTCCAGCGCCGCTGGGTGATCTACAACGGTATTGCCGAGGCATCGTCAATTCCGCCGGCCTGGCATGGCTGGATGCACCATACGGTCGACGTGCCGCCGACCGAGGAGAAGGTGCAGCCGCGACCGTGGTGGAAGCCGCACCGGCCGAATCTGACCGGTACCCCCGGGGCGCACCGGCCGCCCGGCTCGACGCTGGCGGAAGGCCGGCGGCCTAAGGCGACCGGCGATTACAAGGCGTGGACCCCGGGGCGTTGAGGATAGGCGGCTAAGCCTTTGAGATGGCGTCCCAATCGTCAGGAGAATTGAGGTCTTGCGGCGCCGTCCGCCCTTTCCCTGCCGTATTCCGGGTGTCTACCCGTACTCTCGGGGGGCGCGATCTGCGCCGGTTTTCATGGCTTGCGCTGACCGAATGGCTCGATCGCTACAGCTGACGTGTCTGATTGCGGTGTGCGCGGCGTTTTGCAGTCCGCTGCCGGCGCAGGCGCAATTCAATCCGTTCGAGGCGCTGTTCGGATCGCCGCCGCGTCCGCCGGCAGGCGTCCCAACCGGCCGCCAGCCGCCACCCTATTATCAAAACGACCAGTATCAACGCTCGCATCCGAACGAGCAGTATCAGCGCTCGCCCGATCAGCAGCCTTATCCCAACCAGCCGGACCAGCCGTATCCACCGCAGGCCAACGTGCCGCCTGGATACCCGCCGCAGGCGAACGTGCCATCCGGATATCCGCCGCGGGCCAATGTGCCGCCCGGATATCCGCCGCGGGCGAACGTGCCTTCTGACTACCAGCCGCCGCCTCCTGCCGGCTATCCGCCGGAGGCCAATGTTCAGCCTGGACAGCCGGGCATCCAGTCGCAACCCTTGCCGCCGCCCACCACCGCAGCGATTGACCCGCGCGGTCCCGGCGCACAGCCGCAAGCTTTGCCGGGATTGCCGCCGGGGCAGCGTCAGCCTCCCGGCATGCCGGGCGACACCTCGCCCCAGCCGGGCGACGAGGTGGTTGCCGAGCCGCCGGCGCAGAAGATCGTCAACAAAGGGGCGTTGTTCTCGGGCCTCGACAAGATCACCGGCCGCATCATCAATTTCGATGTGTCGATCGGTGAGACCGTGCAGTTCGGCGCGCTGCAGGTGACGCCGCGCGCCTGCTATACCCGCCCGCCGACCGAGACGCCGAACACCGACGCCTTCGTCGAGGTCGACGAGGTCACGCTGCAAGGCGAGGTCAAGCGCATCTTCACCGGCTGGATGTTCGCAGCGAGCCCGGGCCTGCACGGCGTCGAGCATCCGATCTACGACGTCTGGCTGTCCGACTGTAAGAGCCCGCCGCCGGTCACGGCCGCGATCGAGCCGTCGGTCACGGCGGTGGCGCAGCCCCTGAAACCTCCACCGCTGCCGCCGCGGCGCCCGGCGCAGTTCCGGTAAAGCACATCCGAGATATAGGAAGAGCGCCGCGCGACTATGCGCGCGTGCGCGCGACAGTGTCGGCCAAGAGCGCCAGCGCCTCGGCCCCCGTGATCGGCCGCTCGGTATCGAGCGCGGCAAAATCGGCTTCGCCGGTGAGGGCCGCTTCCAGGAGCTTGTGGTATTGCGGCTTCGGCACTTCGATCGCACCGAAGCTCTTGAGGTGCTCGGTGACGAACTGCGTGTCGCACAGCTTGAAGCCGCCGGCTTTGAGCCGCGCCATCAGGTGCACCAGTGCGACCTTGGATGCGTCGCGCGCGCGGTGAAACATGCTCTCGCCGAAGAAGGCGCCGCCGAGCGTGACGCCATAGAGCCCGCCCACCAGGTCGCCGCCCTCGTAGACTTCGAGGCTGTGGCAATGCCGGCGCTCGTGCAGCTTGCGGTAGAGCGTGCGGATGCGCGCGTTGATCCAGGTCCGCGGACGGCCCGGCAACGGCGAGGCACAGCCGTCGAGCACCGCATCGAAGTCGCGGTTCACCGTGACGGCAAATCGGTCGGCGCGCACGGTGCGGGCGAGCCGTGACGGCAGGTGAAAGCGGTCGAGCGGGATGATGCCGCGCATCTCGGGCTCGATCCAATAGAGCGCGGGATCCTCGGCGCTTTCCGCCATCGGGAAGATACCGCAGGCGTAGGCCTTGAGCAGTACCTCGGGCGTAATCTCGATAACGGTGGATTCGCGGCTGGCCATGTCGTCGAGGCGCGTCTCGCGTTCGGTTGCGGGCGGCGCCCCTCGGCACGGCACCCTAGTGATTCCAAAGATTGTGTCGTAGTAGGGTGCCACGCGAGAGGTTCTTGTGCCAACCGTCTTCATTCTCCCATTTCGGCGCCGCCTGATCGCTTTGATCGCGCTGTGGCTGGTCGTGCTGCAGTCGTTCCTCACGGGGGTGGCGATCGCACAAGCCGGGGCCGCGATGGCGGACCCGCTCGCGGCGGCGGTCATCTGCCACAGCGTCGTTGGGGGAGGCGATCCGGCCGCTCCAGCGCCGCCTGACACCGGCGCGGTCTGGCATCTGTGCTGCAGCTATTGCATGGCCGCGGCGCCGGCGCTCCTGCCACCGTCCTTTCAGATCGGGCAGGCAGAGGGCGCCGTCGAAGCGACCGTCGTCTCGCTGGCGGATTTTCTCATCGTCATCGCGCGCGAAGCCGTGCGTGCGGGACCGTCACAGGCGCCTCCAGGACCGGCATGAGTTTGCCCTCACCATCGCGAGCGTAACCACCGCCCGCGCTCATGTCCTGATTCCTGTCCTGGTTCCTGGAGACTGCAATGTTACGTCATGTCATTGGCGCGCTCGGCGCCTGCCTTATCATTGGCCCTGCCGCCGCCCACGTTACCCTCGAAAACCGCGAGACGCCGATCGGCGCCGGCTACAAGGCGGTGCTACGAGTACCGCACGGCTGCGAAGGCACGGCCACGACTTCGATTCGCGTCCGCATTCCGGAAGGAGTGATCCGCGCGAAGCCGATGCCGAAACCCGGCTGGACGATCACCACCGTCACTGGCAAATACGCAAAGACCTACGAACTGTTTCACGCCAAGCTCAGCGAGGGCGTGACCGAGATCGCGTGGTCTGGCGGCAAGTTGCCGGACGCGCATTACGACGAGTTCGTATTCCAAGCGAATCTCGCCGACGATCTCCAACCCGGCAAGATGCTGTACTTCCCGGTAGTGCAGGAATGCGAGAAGGGCGTGCATCGCTGGATCGAAATTCCTGCCGAGGGCAAAGGGCCGGGCGACTACAAGGAACCGGCGCCGGGCCTCAAGCTGTTGCCGAAGCGCTAGCACCGGCACGCCGCCGTGCGCCGGCTCGTCGCTGCACTCGCCGCGGCCGCGGTTGCCCTTGCAGTCGTCCTGCAGGCGTCCGCGGCGTCGGCGCACGCCGCGCTGGTGAAGGCCGAGCCGGCTGACGGCGCGGTGGTCGCGGCGGCGCCCTCGGAACTGCGCCTGACGTTCAACGAGCCGGTATCGCCACTTGCGATCCGGCTGATCGGTCCGGACGGCCGCGCCGTACCGCTGGGCGATATCGCGGCGGCCAATGCCGGCATTGCGATTGCGGTGCCGGCCCTGCAGCAGGGCAGCCACGTCCTGAGCTGGCGCGTCGTGTCGGCCGACGGCCATCCGGTCGGCGGCGCGCTGGTTTTTTCCATCGGCGCACCGAGCGCGCAACCGCCGTCCGTCGCGCCGGCGGCGGCCGACCCCGCGCTGCGCACGGCGTTGTGGCTGACGAGGCTCGCCGTCTATCTCGGCTTTGCCATCGGGATCGGCGGCGCCTTATTTCGCGCCTGGATCGCGGTGCCCGATGCCGGTAACGCCATGCCTCTCCGCGAAGCCGATCCTTGGATATTTGCTGCGCTGATCGTGGGGCTCGCCGCAACCGGACTGTCGGTCGGCCTGCAAGGGCTCGATGCGCTCGAGGTTACGCTGCGTGAGATCGGCCACGCCGCGGCCTGGGAAACCGGTCTGGAGACCGCCTACGGCCGGACGGCCATCGCAGCGGCATTCGCGCTGTTCGCCGGCGTGTTCGCGAGCGCCGCGACCTCGCAACGCCTTGGCCGCGCGCTGTCGCTGATCGCTCTCGTCGGGGTTGGCGTTGCGCTGGCGCTGAGCGGACACGCGAGCAATGCCGAACCGCAGGCGGTCAGCCGACCGGCGGTGTTCGTTCACGCCGTCTGCATGACGTTCTGGGTTGGCGCGCTGCTGCCGTTGTGGTTCGCGGTGCGAGCCGAGGGACGCGGCGGTGCAACGCTGGCACGGTTCTCCCGCACCATTCCGGTGCCGCTGGTGCTGCTCGTCGCTTCCGGGCTGTGGCTCGCCTACGCGCAGCTCGAGCGGATCGACGCGCTTTGGACCACCGATTACGGCCGGGTGCTGTTCGGCAAGCTCGTCCTGGTTGCTATGCTACTAACTCTGGCGATCGCCAATCGCTACCGGCTCGTGCCACGGTTCCATGCGGAGAGAACCACCGCGGCGGCGAGGCCGCTGCGCCTTTCGGTCGGCACGGAACTCGCGATAGCCATCGCCATCCTGGCGCTGGTCGCGCTATGGCGCTTCACGCCGCCGCCGCGGTCGTTGGCAGCCGCCGATACGATCGCGATCCACCTGCATGGCGACAAAGCGATGGCGCAGATTGCGATCGTCCGCGACGACGCCGGCCGGGGAACCGCACACGCGCTCGTGCTCGATGGCGCATTCCAACCGCTCGCCGTGAAGGACGTGACGCTCGTGCTCGCCAATCCGGCCGCCGGGCTCGAGCCGTTACGACGCGTCGGCATCCACTCCAGTGCCGACGACACTTGGCGGTTTGACGACGTTCGCATCCCGGTGGCGGGACGGTGGGATGTGGGCGTCGAGGTGCTCATTAACGATTTCGAGCAAGTGACGGTCAAGGACACCGTGATGCTGCCACGACTTCCGTGATCGGTTCCGTGACCGCCGGTGCGACCTTTCACCACTTCTTAGTCACAAACCGGTCAAATTTTCGCAATTCGCCAAACCATCTGCGGGTTCGGGCGTTGCCCCACCGCAGGCAGGGGGGGGGGGGCGGCGGA
>JBFXEX010000171.1:0-10096 GCA_050179645.1 Xanthobacteraceae bacterium
CTCTTCCGATCTACGGTCGCTGGTTCGTCGATGGCGTCTGCAACACCTGCTGGAATGCGGTCGACCGTCATGTGCACGCTGGGCGCGGCGCCCAGGCCGCGATCATCTACGATTCGCCGCTCGCGGAGAAAAAGACCACCATCACGTACGACCGGCTGCTGACTGAGACCCAGGTGCTGGCCGGCATCCTGCGCGATCTCGGCGTCACCAAGGGCGACCGCGTCATCCTCTACATGCCGATGGTGCCGGAAGCCGTGATCGCGATGCTGGCCTGCGCGCGGGTCGGCGCCATCCACTCGGTGGTGTTCGGCGGCTTTGCCGCCAAGGAGCTCGCGACCCGCATCGAGGACTGCAAGCCCAAGCTGATTCTGTCGGCAAGCTGCGGCATCGAGCCGGGCCGCATCGTCAAATACAAGCCGCTACTCGACGAGGCGATCGAGATTTCATCGCACAAGCCGGACGGCTGCCTGATCCTGCAGCGGCCGCAGGCCGAAGCCACGATGGTCGAAGGACGCGACCATGACTGGGCCAAGGCGCGCGACCACGCACTGATCTGGGCCAAATCGCTGTGGGATTGCGTGCCGGTCGCCGCCACCGACCCGCTCTACATTCTCTATACGTCCGGTACGACCGGCCGCCCCAAGGGCGTGGTGCGTGACAACGGCGGCCACATGGTCGCGCTGAAATGGTCGATGCAGTACCTCTACGGCATAAACCCCGGCGAGGTGTACTGGGCGGCGTCCGACATCGGTTGGGTGGTCGGCCACAGCTACATCGTCTACGCGCCGCTGTTTCACGGCTGCACCTCGATCCTGTACGAGGGCAAGCCGGTCGGTACGCCGGATGCCGGAGCGTTCTGGCGGGTCATTTCGGAGCACGGCTGCGCCGCGATGTTCACCGCGCCGACCGCGTTCCGCGCCATCCGCAAGGAGGACCCGCAAGGCAAGCTGCTGTCGCAATACGACCTGTCGAAATTCCGAACGCTGTTCCTGGCCGGCGAACGCGCCGACCCGCCGACGGTCGAGTGGGCCGAGCAGATGCTCAAGGTGCCGGTGATCGATCACTGGTGGCAGACCGAGACCGGCTGGGCGATTGCCGGCAATCCGGTGGGGCTCGGGCAACTGCCGGTGAAGCACGGCTCGCCGACGGTGGCGATGCCGGGCTACGACGTGCAGATCGTCGACGAGCAGTGCAAGCAGGTGGCGGCGAATCAGATGGGCTCGATCGTCGTCAAGCTGCCCCTGCCGCCTTCGTGCCTGCCGACGCTTTGGCAGGCGGACGAGCGCATGCGCGAGAGCTATCTCGATGAGTTTCCTGGCTACTACAAGACCGCGGATGCCGGCTACAAGGACGACGACGGCTACCTCTACATCATGAGCCGCACCGACGACATCATCAATGTCGCCGGGCACCGGCTGTCGACCGGCGGCATGGAAGAGGTCCTGGCCGGCCACAAGGACGTCGCCGAATGTGCGGTGATCGGCGTCGCCGATTCGCTCAAGGGCGAAGTGCCCTGCGGCTTCATCGTGCTCAAGGCCGGCGTCAACCGTCCCGTCGCCGAGATCGAGCAGGAATGCGTAGCGCTGATCCGCGAGAAGATCGGGCCGGTCGCCGCCTTCAAGCTGGCGATTGCGGTCAACCGCCTGCCGAAGACGCGCTCCGGCAAGATCCTGCGCGGCACCATGAAGAAGATCGCCGACGACCAGCCATGGAGCATGCCGGCGACCATTGATGACCCGGCGATCCTCGACGAGATCGGCGGCGCCCTGAAAGGCAAGGGGCTCGGCAAGCCCGCGTGACGCCGGTCTCTCGTGGCGTCACTGCGAGTGGGCGATCCCGGCGTCCTGGACGATCTTGCCCCAGCGCGCGATCTCGCTCGCCACGAACTCCCTCATGCCGTCCGGCGACGGCGAGACCTGCACCAGCGCGCCATCGCGCCTCAGCACGTCCACGACCGATTGATCGCTCATGATCTCGCGGATGTTACCAGCGAGCTTGTCGACGATCGGCTTGGGTACGTTCGCGGTTGTTGTGACGGTGTGCCACGACGAGGTGTCGTAGTCAGAAATGCCGACCTCGGCCAACGGCGGGATGTCGGGCGCTGCCGGCACCCGCTGTGCGGTGGTGACGCCGAGCGCGCGCACCTTGCCGCTCTGGATCAACGGCAAGGCAGGCGGCAGGTCGCAGAACATCATCTGTATATGGCCGCCCGCCAGATCGCTGAGTGCCGGGGCCGAGCCCTTGTAGGGCACATGCACGAGGTTGAGCCCAAAGATGCCCTTGAACATCTCGGCGTTGAGATGATGGAAGGTACCGGGCCCGGGTGTGCCGAACGACACCCCGCCCGGCTTGTCCTTGGCGAGCTTGACCAAGTCGGCGACCGAATGGACGGGAAGTTCCGGGTTGACCAGCAGCACGAAGGGCACGCGCGCCAGCAGCGCGATCGGCTGCAGGTCCTTGCGCGGATCGTACGCCAAGTTCTTGCGCATGCTGACGTTGACCGCGAGGATCGTGCTCGACGCCATCATGATGGTGTGGCCGTCGGGGGGAGAATGCGCGACCGCAACTGCCGCGGTCACTCCGCCGCCGCCTGGCCGATTCTCGACCACGAACGGTTTGCCGAGACGCTGTTCGAGCTTCTGGCCGAGCAATCGGGCGAACAAGCTCGTCACGCCGCCAGGAGCGAACGGCACGACGAACGTCACCGGTTTGCTTGGATAGTCCGACGCCTGCGCGGCCGCCCGCTCGGGCGCGGCGCCGAGGAGGAGCAGCGCCAGGAGAACACCGCGTATGGCCGTGGTCATCGGCTGCTTCTCCACTCAAACAGAGTTTAGTCCCGGCTGATTTTCGCCGCCTTGATGATCGGGCCCCATTTGGCGGCTTCGGCGGCCATGAAGTTCTTGAAGTCAACCGGCGTGCCGCCGCCAGCTTCCATTCCGAACCTCGCCAGATCCGCGCGCCCCTTGTCGCTCTTGAGATAGGCGTTGACGAGCGTGTTGAGCTTGTCGATGGCCTCAGGTGGCGTCCCGGTCGGAGCCAGCAGTGCGTTCCAGGACGACGCCTCGAAACCCGGATAGCCGCTTTCCGCAACCGTGGGCAGATCGGGCAGCAGCGTGGAACGTGTTTTGCCGGTCATGGCCAGGCCGGTATATTTGCCGGCCTTCAACAGCGGAATCTGCGTGGGGAACAGATCGGCGCCAAGCTCGATCTGGCCGCCCAGCAGGTCGGTAATCATCGGCGACGAACCTTTGTACGGAACGTGCGTGATCTTGAATCCCGCCATGGACTGCAGGAGTTCGGCAGTGATGTGCGCCGCGGTGCCGTGTCCGGGCGAGCCGTAATTGAGCTTGCCGGGATTGGCTTTAGCGCGCGCGACCAAGTCGGCAATCGTCTTGATGCCGGTCGAAGGATGAGCCGCAAACGCCACCGGCGTCTTGGAGATCAGCGCGATGGGAGCGAGATCGCGGTCGGTATCGAACGACAG
The DNA here is from genome assembly GCA_050179645.1 of Xanthobacteraceae bacterium. Lineage (GTDB taxonomy): Bacteria > Pseudomonadota > Alphaproteobacteria > Rhizobiales > Xanthobacteraceae > VAZQ01. The sequence goes on from JBFXEX010000171.1 coordinate 3,485, forward strand.
GTTGCGATAGATGAACCGGTTGTTGACCACGCTGGTGGTGCCGAGCAGCAGCGTGTAGCCGTCCGGCGCGGCCTTGGCGACCGCCGCAAAGCCCACATTGCCGGCGGCGCCGGCGCGGTTCTCGACCACGACCTGCTGGCCGAGCTTCTCGCCCAGATCGGCGGCCATCGTGCGCGCGATGACGTCGCTCGGCCCGCCCGCCGGGAACGGCACCACGAGCGTGATGACTCGGTTTGGCCAAGACTGTGCGGACGCCGGCAGGACCAGCGTTACTTGAACGGCCGCAAATATCAACGCCGCAATGCACCACATCCGCGTGCCGAACAGGCGAGCCTTCATCGATTCCTCCCTGTACCCGGCGGCTTGATTGCGGCGCCCGGGCCTATGCGGCGTTGATGCCGACGTTCTGGTGGACCGCACGATAGAGCCGCATGGCAGGGCGGCGCAACCGTGCCCGGTGACGCAGTTGGCGCGGCCCGGACAAGTTCGCTAAGGTCGCCGCATGACTGAGAAGACCGAAGATAAGACCGTCGACGTCGCTGGCACCAAGCTTCGCTATCTCGAAGCGGGCAGCGGCCCCACCGTGTTGTTCCTGCACGGCGCCGACGGCGAGACTTGGTCGCCGCTGCTCGATGCACTGAGCGCGCACCATCGCGTTATCTCTCCGGAGCATCCGGGCTTTGGGCGCACGCCCATTCCGGCCTGGATGATGAACGCCGGCGACCTCGCGTACTTCTATCTGGACGTCGTGGAAGCACTGGGATTGCGCGACGTACATCTGGTCGGCCACTGCCTCGGCGGCTGGGTCGCGGCTGAGATGGCGATCCGCAACACGCAGCGGCTGGCCTCATTGGCTCTGCTGGCGCCGGCCGGCGTCGAGAGCCGGGACGCGTCGATCGACGACATCTTCGCTTGGGGACCGGAGGAGTTCGCCCGCCGTCAGTTCCACGATCCGAAGCTCGCGGCGGAATGGCAGGCTGCACAGGCCAAGCTCGACATCGACATCGTGCTGCAGAACCGCACCGGGCTGGCGCGGCTTGCCTGGAACCCGCGGCTGCACAGTCCGCAACTGCCGCACTGGCTGCACCGCATCAACATTCCGACGCTGCTGGTCTGGGGCGAAAACGACCGGGTGATCCCCCTCGCCTGCCACCAGCCGTTCATGCGCGAGATCAAGCAGGCCAGGTTCGTTTCGCTGCCGGACACCGGTCACGCCCTGCCGATCGAGGGCGCAAAAGTAATCGGGCCGCAGCTGAAGGCCTTTTTCCAGGGAGGAGCCCAGGGATGAAAACGTTCTTCTTCCACCTCATGCCCTACGCCGACTTGGACCTCAATTACACCGACCGCCACGATTCCGCCTGGGTAACGCTGCCGAATTCCTATTTCGATCCGAAGGTCGGCGAGAAGTTGTACCATCGCTATATCGGCCAACTGGAATTGGCCGATCAACTCGGCTTCGACGGCATCTGCGTCAACGAGCACCATCAGACCGCCTACGGCCTGATGCCGGCGCCGAACCTGATCGCCGCCGCGCTGGCGCGAACGACCAAGCAGGCCAAGATCGCAATCCTCGGCCGCGCCCTGCCGCTGGTGAACAATCCGGTCGCGCTGGCGGAAGAGTTCGCCATGCTCGACCAGATGAGCGGCGGCCGGATCATCACCGGCTTCGTCCGCGGCATCGGCACCGAATACTTCGCGAGCGGCGTCAATCCGACCTATTCGCACGAGCGCTATTACGAGGCGCACGAACTGATCCTGCGGGCATGGACCGAGACCGGGCCGTTCCGCTATCACGGCAAGCATTACCAGTTCGACTACGTCAACCTGTGGCCGCGGCCGCTGCAGCAGCCGCATCCGCCGGTCTGGATTCCATCGCAGGGCAGTTCCGAGACGGTCGAATGGTGCGCCTCAGCGAAGCGCAAATATACCTATCTGCAGACTTTCAGCCCGATCAAATCGGCGCAGAAAGCGTTCGACCTCTATCGCCGGGTGGCGGAACGGGAGGGCTACGAGTCGCAGCCCTCGCAGCTCGGCTGGGCGATCCCAACCTATGTGGCCGAAACCGACGAGATCGCCCGCCGCGAGCTCAAGCCCCACATCGAGGCGTTCTTCAACAAGTTCCTGCACTACCCGATGGAGATGCGGATGCCGCCCGGCTACTCGTCGATTGCGTCGACCAAGGCGCTGATCGAAAGCAAGTTCGCCTACCGCATGATGGAGATGAAGGCGGAGAACCTGATCGAGCTCGGCATGGTGGTGGCCGGCAGCCCGGCCACCGTACGCGAACAGCTTGCCGCCTATTCGCGTGAACTCGGCGTCGGCAACCTGATCGCCATGCTGCAGGTCGCGACCCTGCCGGCCGATCTCACCGAAAAGAACCTTCGGCTGTTCGCCAGCGACGTGATGCCGTATCTGCGCGGCGAGGAGCCGCGGACCGCGCGGCGCCCGGAAATGATCCCGGCACAATGATGCAGCCCGTTCGGACCATCGGCGACATCGAAGTCACCACCATCAGCGACGGCGTGTTGCAGACGTCGCTCGACGTCGTATTGAAGCTCGACCGGGCCGAGAAGGAGCGGCTGTCGGGCAAAAAGGTCGGCGATCCGGTTCACATCTCGGTCAATGCCTTCCTGCTCAAGCTGAACGACAAGTACGCGTTGGTCGATACCGGCTCTGGCAACACCATGGGGCCGACGCTCGGGCGGGTGCCGGAGAACCTGCGCGCGGCCGGCGTCGCGCCGGACACGATCGAGTTGATCTTCCTCACTCATCTCCATCCCGATCATTCGAACGGGCTGGTCGACGATGCCGGGCAGGCGATCTATCCCAATGCCGAGGTCATCCTGCACGAACAGGAAGCGAAGTTCTGGCTCGATCGCGACGAGACCAGCGAGAGCGAGGAGCGCATCCGCCGCAACATCGCCAAAGCGCGCGTTACCACCGGCCCGTATCGTTCAAGGATGCGTACGGTTGGTGACGGCGAAGCGGTGCCGGGCGTATCGGCGATTCTGCAGCCCGGGCACACCCCGGGTCATACCGCTTGGCTGCTGGAGTCGGGCAACGAGAACCTGCTGATCTGGGGCGACCTCGTCCACCTCGCCGCGATCCAGATTCCGCGCCCCGACACCGGACTGGTTTACGATGTCGATCCGCAGATGGCGTGCGCCACCCGGGCGCGGATGTTCGACCGCATCGCCGCCGACCGGCTGCGGGTCGGCGGCATGCACATCGATTTTCCGGGATTTGGCTTCCTGACACGCCACGGCACCGGCTTCCGTTTCGAAGCCGACGCCTGACCTGGCGTCGTTGATCAGCGCCGCGGCGCGGCGCTGCTGACTTTCGGATTGGCGGCCTGGATGGCGCGCAGCGGATCAACCAGGCCAAAGCCGAAATTGTCATCGCGCGTGGCGGTGCCGAGCCGGCGCGCGGTCGACGTCAGGATCTTTCGGACCTCGGCGGGACGCAGTTTCGAATTGCGCTCTAGCATCAGCGCCACGACGCCGCTGACTTCGGCGGCGGCAACCGAGGTGCCGGTGGTGAGCTGGTAGGCGTCCTTGGGCGCCGGCACCAGCACATCGACGCCCGGCGCGGCGACGGCAACGTAGCGGCCGCGATTGGCGCCGGCGAACAGCTTGTTGTCGACGTCGATCGCAGTCACCGCGATCACGTTCGGATCAGCGCCGGGAAACAGCGGCGGCGATTTCGGGCCGGCATTGCCGGCTGCCGCGACCAGCACGACGTTGCGGTCGTAGGCGGCCTTGAGGGCGCGCTCGAGCGAGGGGTCGCGCGGTCCCGCAAAACTCATGTTGATGATCCGCGCGCCCTGCACCACCGACCAGTCGATGCCCTTGAGGATCTGGAAGGTCGTGCTTTCGGCGGTCGCCGCCTTGCTGGAGAACGCATGCACCGCAAGGAGCCGCGCATTCGGCGCAATGCCGACGAGCCGCTGGCGCGACGCGATCGCGCCCGCCATGCCGGTGCCGTGCGGATGCGGCGGCTCGGGACCGACCGCACTGAACCTCTGCCGTACCACACCGGCAAGGTCGGGATGGCCGGAATCGATCTCGGAATCGATCACCGCGATGATGACGTTGTTGCCGGTGGCCAAGCGATGAACGTCGCCGAGCTTCCACTTCTCGACCACGTACTGCGCCGCATCGCCCTGGCCCTGGCTGGCCGCCGCCGGCGTCGGCGCTTGGCGCTGCGACTGCTGCACCACCAGAAACAGATAATTCGGCTGGATGAGCGGGACGTTGGCAAGATTAGCGCCCTGCAGCACACGGATCGCATCTCTGACCGACATGGTGCCGGGATCATTGATGCGGAACTGGTAAATGTAGAGTCCCGCAATCGTCAGGTTCTGCTGCTCGATCAGCGTCACGCCGAATGCTGCGATCTGGTCGAGCACCTGCTGCGACAGCGGACCACGGGCGACGATCAGAACCTGATCCGGAACAAAACGGTTTTCACCGACCGGCGGCATGCCGTTGATGCGGGTAATGCCCGGGGTCCCGGGCTGCCCCGGTTGTCCATTCTGACCGTTCTGCTGACCGAGAATCTGAATGTTGGGCTGCTGCGGCGGCCTGTTGAAGGCGTCGCGGTCCACTACCTGGCCCGGCTTGATGTTGATGATCGTCGGGTCGGTGAGATTCTGCAGCACCCCCGTCTGCGGCGCGGCACCGGCGTTCGGGTGAAGTTGAATCGTCGGGCGGTTCGGGGGCTGACATTGGTAGCAAGTTTCTTGCGCGATCGCGCGACCTTGCATTCCGGCGTTCGCCAGCAGCAGCAATGCCAGCAAGGGCGTGACGGTGCGAACCAGAAATCGTGCGTAATGGATCATATCAGCGTCCTCAATATCGGCTGGTCACGATGAATCGGAACCGCCAATCGTCGCGCGGCCCTTCGATCGCCTTTACGGCCTAAAGGTCCGCGGTCACGGCATTGAGCCAACCAAGCCGAAGTCCACCCCCGGCCGACGCTGCGTTGATGTTACCTGCGTTAGTTGGAACCGCCCCATACGGTCCCACAACTCCTCCGAATCCGAGTGGCAATCCGGCGTTGAACGGCGCCATACTACGTAGCCAGGCGTGATCCGCATAGAGATAAAATTGCACCTGGGACCAGATCGGGCCCGGCGGCGGCAGATCGTAGCGCAGTTCGCCCAGGATCTCGGCGCAATGGTCGGCAACCAGCTGCGAGGGGTCGTAGGCACGCCCGAACACCCGGCCGCCGTAGCCGCACACCTCCGGGAACAAGAGCGGGGTAGCGGCGTATTGCGCCAGCGCCGCGACGAAGAACGAATAACCGCCGCCCAGCGCCTGGACCCGCGCGTAGGTCGCCTCGAATTTGGTGAAGTCGACGCGGCCGAAGTACCGCGACGAGAACGGATCGTTGTTATTGGTGCTGCCGAGGCCGTGGAGGCCCTGGCTGAACACGCCGTAGAACTGGTTGACGCCGCTCCAGGGATCGACCCAGTCAGCCTCAAGCCGGAGGCGGAAGCCGCGCAGCCGGTCGAAGGTCGGCAACGGGCTCGTCGGCGAGAACGTCAGCTCGCTCTGGTCGTCCGACTGGAAATACAGCGCCGTAACGCTGACATTGCGCTCGCGGGTGCGGATCAGGGGCTGCGTCAACGCGGCTTCGACATCGAGACCCTTGGTACGATAGTTGATGCTTTGCAGCGGCACGGTTCCGGGCCAGCCGAAGCCATAAGCACCAAACGTGTAGAACGATAGACCTTCGCTGTTGAGCACCTGACGATAGTTGCCGGAGAAATACTGCAGTTCCTGGAACTGAGCCGTCCCCGCGTAGGTGAAGGTCCAGGCATCGTGAATGCGGAGCGGATTCTTGAAACTCGCGGATGCGAGGTACTGCAGCGGACCGCGCGCCTCGGTGCCGAGATTGTCGAGACGCGCCATCGCATCGACCGGCTTCTCGGTGACCTCGACGATCAGCGTGCCGGCACCCGGATGAGTCCTCGACGGCACCAGCCGGTTCTTGAATCGCAGACCGGGCAGATCGCCGGCGAGCAGGAGATAGCGCTCGATCGTGAACAGGTTCACCGGCCGCCCGGCCATGATCTTGGCGGCGTATTCGGAAAACAGATCGCGGTACTTCAGCAGCTCGTTCGGCCACACGACCTTGTCGACATAGCCCTCGACGATGCGGAAGCGGACAACTGCGCCGGCCGGATCGAGCGTCTGCGACTCGATGACGGCGCGCGACAGCACGTAGCCGTCCACGCCGTAGCGATCGGTGATCCGCTTGGCGATCTCGTAGACCGCGGTGAGCGGCACCTTGCGGCCGACGAATTCCGCATAGTACTGCGCCAGTTCGGTCGGCGAATACACCGTCGAGCCGGCGATCTGGACATCGCGGATGACGATGAAGACCGCGGCGGCGCCCGGTGGCGGCGCCGCGCTCGGCAAGCCGACTGTCGGCGCACCGGCCTGGTCGGTCGGCGTCGTCGGATATGTGGTGAACCGCTCGCGCTCGCGGCCGGGAAGTTCGCTCGGCGGTATCACTTGCGCGACGGCAGCGAACGAAACGCTGACCATCGCACAGACCGCCAGAATTCGGCATACGCCGGCGAACATCCCCCAACTCCACACGTTC
>JBFXEX010000172.1:0-10079 GCA_050179645.1 Xanthobacteraceae bacterium
AGGCGTGACATCGAGGTCGTCGCGTTCGACCTCACGCGCCATGTGGTTGTAGTCCTCGAACGCTATCGCCTGCCGCGATGCTTGAGGAAACGCTTCTCCGCCGCCGCCGGCTTCATCACGCAACCGCGCGGCGCGAGGTTGCCGGTGAGAACAGCGGTCGCGCCTTCGCCATAGAGCGGATCGGCGAGCGTATGAATGACGTCCGGCAGGTAGATTTCCGCGCCCGCGATATTCTCGCCGACGCTCTGCCCGGTCACCGTTAGGCACGACAGGTCGAGCCGGTCCTTGAGCGCGACCATCAGCGCGGGCAGGCCGCCGGCATAGAAGAAATCCTCCATCAGGTATTTGCCTGACGGGCGGATATTGGCGATCACCGGGATGTCGCGAGAAATCTCGTCGAAGCGCTGCATGTCGAGCTTGAGGCCGGCGCGGCGGGCCATCGCCACCACGTGGATGATGGCGTTGGTCGAGCCGCCGAGCGCCATGTGCACTTTGATGGCGTTGTCGAACGACACCGGCGTCAGGATGCGGTCGAGCGTCAGTTCTTCCCACACCATGTCGACGATGCGCCGGCCGGCGGCGCTGCACATGCGCGGATGCGCCGAATCGGCGGCCGGGATCGAGGACGCGCCCGGCAGCGTCAGGCCGAGCGCCTCAGTGATCGCCATCATCGTCGCGGCCGTGCCCATCACCATGCAGGTGCCGAACGAGCGCGAGATGCCGCCCTCCATCTCCTCCCACTGCCGGTCGGTGATGTTGCCGGCCTGCTTCTCCATCCAGTACTTCCACACGTCCGACCCGGAGCCGAGATACTGGCCGTGCCAGTTGCCGCGCAGCATCGGGCCGGCCGGCACGTAGATTGCCGGCACCCCCATGCTGATCGCGCCCATGATCAGACCGGGCGTGGTCTTGTCGCAGCCGCCAAGCAGCACCGCGCCGTCGATCGGATGGCAGCGCAGCAGTTCCTCTGCCTCCATCGCCAGGAAGTTGCGGTAGAGCATGGTCGACGGCTTCACGAACGGCTCGGCGAGCGACATCGCCGGCAGTTCCACCGGGAACCCGCCGGCCTGCAGGATGCCGCGCTTCACGTTCTCGGCGCGTTCGCGCAGATGGGCGTGGCAAGAATTGATCTCGCTCCAGGTGTTGACTATGGCGATCACCGGCTTGCCGCTCCAGTCCTCGGAATCGAACCCGAACTGCTTGAGGCGCGAGCGATGGCCGAACGAGCGCATGTCGTTGACGCCGAGCCAGCGGTGGCTGCGGAGATTCTCGGGACGCTTACGGTTCATGGACGGGCTTGCCTGTGTGGCGGGGCAGTCACTCTACCCCGCACGCGCGGGAAGCAGAAGGCGGTCGCGGCGCGATGTGCAGCGCTTCGCCATCAGGCTTGGATTGGCTCAATCGCCGCAGCCCGATTTCGCTCCGCACCGTCGCATGGCATGGTCCGAATCGATGCACAGGCAGATGAACACCGGCGGCCGGATCGCATTCGGGATCCTGATCTTTGCCGCCCTCGCCGCGGCAATTCTGGCGCGGCCGGAGAAATGGCTCACCGATTTCGACCAGGCCTTCTATCTCAGCATCGCCTACGATCTCAACCACCACGGCGTGTTCAGCAACGGCGTGTTCGACGACGTCGACAGCACACAGGAGCGCCCGCCGCCCGGGCTGTTTTTCGCGCCGCTCTATCCGGCGCTGATCGTGGCGGTGACCAGGCTCGACCCGCGATTCCGCCGGGCGGTCGATTGCGTCATCGAGCTTGGGCACAATGCGCAGGACCGCAGCGAATGCGAGGTCTATGCCCGCCCCATGCTGCTCATTCATGCGCTGCTGCTGGCGCTCGGCGTGCTGGCGATCGCGCGCGCGGCGGAGACGATCTTCGAAAACCGGGCCCTGTTCTGGTTCACCGGCGTGCTGGCGACCATCGCGCTTATTCCGGACGCCGATCTGTTTGCATTCGTGATGACCGAGAGCCTGACGTTCTGCCTCTACGGCATGGCCTCGCTGGCAATGGTGCTAGCGCTCAAGCGACCGGGCATCAGCAATACGGTCACGACCGGGGTGCTGTTCGGCCTGCTGTGCCTGACGCGAGCATCGTTCATGGTGCTCGCGCCGGTTCTGGTCATGTTGTTCGCGATCAACGGCCGCTGGATCGCCAAAACGGGACTGCGTGCGACCGCCACACAGTGCCTCCTCTTCGCAGTTGCCTTCGCGGCGGTGCTCGGCCCCTGGATCGTACGCAACGGCGTCTCGGCCGGAAAATGGGCGATGAGCGAGGAATATGGCTCGGCCGCCATCATCGAGCGCTTCGCCTACGACGACATGACCTGGCGCGAGTTCCTGCTGGCCTTTCCGTATTGCCTGCCCGAAATCGGCGAGCCGATCGTCGACCGGACGTTCGGCCCGCGGGCGATGGAGCGCTTCGTCTATTACTCGCCGCAGAGCTTTTTTCATGTCGGCCGGGCGCATCGCGATCAGCTCAACGCGGCAAATGGCCGCCTCGATCCGCTGATCGGCGACATCGTTCGCGACGAGATGCGCGAGCGCGGCTGGTGGTACTTCGCCGTTGCCATCCCTCTCGGCTGGTGCGGCATGTGGATCGGCGGCTATCTCGGGTTGCTGCTGGTGCCGACGTTCGTGTGGGCCGCGGTCGCGGCGTTGCGCCGAGACCGGCCGCTGTTCCTGCTCTACGCGGCGCCGCCCTTTGTCATGCTCGGTCTTCACGCGCTCCTTGCCAACCACTACACCCGCTACAACCTGATTTTGATCGGGCCGTTCTGCGCCAGCGCCGCCTGGATCATGACGTCGGTCGCGGCACGCGCGCGTTCGCGATGGCGAGCTCGCGCGCGAGAATAGTGATCAGGTCAAGTTGCGCGCGCAGCTTGAGATGAAGATTCAGCAGCATCAGCAGACTGATCACCACCCAGACGTAGATGATCAGATCGACGCCGCGGCCGACGCCGGCCAGGGCGGGAAGTTGCGTCGCATGCGCCGGAACCCAGACGAAATACAACCCGACCAGCGCCGCCGCCCAGGCCAGCAGCCCGACCAGCGGCGACCGCAGGTACTCCATCCAGGCGTAGAACAGGACGCCAAAGAGCAGCGCCGAGAGAACGAGCTGCGCGATCATCGGTGCAGCCTCCGTGCGAACAGGTCGGTCAGAATCACCAGCGCGTCGCCCATGGTCTGGCCCTTTTCGAGCGAATAGGCGCTGTATTCGATCGTCACCGGCACCTCAACGAACTTGAGCCCGCTATCGGCAATCTGATGGAGAATTTCCGAGGCGTGCGCCATCCGGTTTTGCCGAAGCTTGATCACGCTCGCGCCCCGGCGCGTCATGGCGCGCAGGCCGTTGTGGGTATCGGTCACGCTCAACCCGGTGGCCAGCCGGGTGAACAGTGTCGCCAGCCTGAGCAGGATGCGCCGCGACAGCGGCTGGTTCACCGCCCCGCCCAGGAACCGGCTGCCGAGCGCGAAGTCGGCCCCGTGCGCGTGCAGCGCGGCAATCAGACGCGGTGCATCTGCGATCCGGTGCTGACCGTCGGCATCGAAGGTGACGACGATGTCGGCGCCCTGCCGCAGGGCGAATTCGATCCCGGTCTGCAGTGCCGCGCCCTGCCCCAGGTTGATCGGATGCCGGAGCACCAGGGCGCCGGCGGCCGCGGCAAGGTCACGCGTGCGGTCGCTTGAACCGTCGTCGACCACCACCACGTCATAGCCGGCGTGGACGACACCCGCCACCACGCCCGCGATCACCCGCGCCTCGTTGTATGCTGCGACCACAACGGAGATGCGCGGTATGGCCATCTCTCATCCTGCTACGAAGAACAGCCCAGCCGAGAATCAATCTTGCCGACAACCAGTCGGGGCGGCATCGGTTCCGAAAAAGTTATGCTTCGCTCGCCCCAGCGTCCGCGCAAACCTCACCGCGCTACAAAATGATAAGCGCGTGACAGTGGTGTGAAGCTCAGGATCAGGCCCCGGATCGCCATCAACGCGGCGTATAGTCCAAGCGCAATCGGAAGTAGATTTCGGCAAGGCGAGCCGAATGACAAGGTGCGCCACTCCGCCTTGCGCCGCCCGGCAGCACCGAGGATCGCCCGCCACCGTGACATCGCGGGCAGGAAAACGCGATCTGGGCCGCTGACAGGGATTATGGCGCGGGCTTTCGCAGTACCACCCGCATGGCATCGTACAGGTTGACCGGCAGTCCAACGCTGCCGGGGGTCGTGACGCTGCTGGGCCGCAAGCCGACCATTCTCCGCAGTTGAAACATAATCAGTGACAGCGGAACGAGCTTCCAGGGATGGTCGAAATGCTCGAGCCAGAGCCCGAGCGACTCCCCCATCCGCCGGATGCTTTCGCGCGAGAAGAACCACAGGTGCTGCGGCGGGGTCATCAGCCGCCATCGCGAACCGGCGAACCTGGCGGTCGGAGATCCGAAGTCGCCGGTCGTGATCACCAGAACGCCGCCAGGATTGAGGTGCCGTACGCACAGCGCCAGGGTTTCGGCGGGCGACGGCAGATGCTCGATGACGTCGAGCAGGACGATGACGTCCATCGCTCCAAGCCGCGCCAGGTTGGCTTCGTCGGCAACGCCTGAGAGGACCCGCAGGCCGGTTCGCCGGCAATGCTCGGCGGCATCTTCGGCGAGTTCGATACCGCTGACATCATAGACGCGCCTGGCCTCCTGCAGGAAGAAGCCGTAGGCGCAGCCGACGTCGAGCAGGCGTCCGGTTGGCCGGAACCTGCGGATGAAATCGACCGTGCCGGCGAATTCCCGTCGCAGGATCGGCTCGGCGCCGAGATAATCGGCGTAGCCATCGGCATGGCCGCCGGAAAAATAATCAGCCGTGTAGTAGCTTTCCGGGTCGAAGCCGCTGGCGTCGGCGCGCCCGAGTCCGCATTGCGCGCAGCGCAGAATATGGCAGCCGTTCTTGGCATAGAGGAACCGCTGAGCGGTCGCCATGCCGCAGGCGGGGCAAAACAGCGAGCGGTCGCGGCTGGTGGCTTCGGAACTGTTCGCCTCAACTGCCGCGGCCTTGCCGGCGGGAAAGCCGGCCGGCGATGCGGCGGCGCCGCTTGCCGGCTCGGTGCGTTCCCTGTGGTCCATGCGCTCTCTTTGCCCGCCGCCCGCGGCCCAGCATCGTGCCGCCGAGTTCGGCGGCTTGTCACGGGGTGGTCTGCTTGACAATTCCGGCGGCAGTTCGGCGCTCAAGTAGTTGCGGCACGATGACGGTCGCCGCCAGCACCGCACCGGCGGTGTCGGTGACCAGGCCGGGATCGATCAGCAATGCGCCGCCAGCGATCAGCACCGCGCGCTGCCAATAGCTGGCGGCCGTCAAGAGATAGCCGTGCAAGCCGGCAGCGAACAGCAGGACGCCGCAGAATGCACTGACAAAGCTGGCTACGATCGTGGGCCAGTCGCCGATCATCAGCAGAGCCGGTTCATACACGAACATGAACGGCACGATGAAACCCGCAAATCCGATCTTCAGCGAGGCCCAGCCCGAAGCCCAGAGATCCGCCTTGGCGAGACCGGCCGCAGCGAACACCGCAAGTGCGACCGGCGGCGTGATCGCCGACAGGATGGCGAAGTAGAAGGCAAACATGTGCGCCGCCGGAACGACCACGCCGAGCTTGATGATGGCAGGGACGAGCAGCGCCGTCATGATGATGTAGGCGGGCGTCGTCGGCATTCCCATGCCGAGCACGATGCCGGCGAACATCGTCAGCACCAGCGCCGCCAGCAACGTATCCTTGGCAAGCCCGATGACGAATTGGGTGAAAACGATGCCAAGGCCCGAAAGTGTCACGACCGCGATGACGATGCCCGCGCAGGCGCAGGCCAGCGCGACCGGCAGGCAGTTGCGTGCGCCGTCGACCATGGCGTCGATGATATTTCCGAAATTGACGTAGCCGCGCGTCGACTTGCGCAGCAACGCGACCGGGAAGCAGGCCAGCGTGCCGGCGAGCGCCGCGAGCGGCGCGCTGTAGCCGCTGTACATCACGGCCAGGATGGTCAGGATCGGAATGAACAGATGGCCGCGCTCGCGGAACACGTCTTTCAGCTTGGGCAGTTCCGATCGTGGAACGCCGACCAGGCCGCGCCGTTTGGCCTCGAAATGCACGGCCGAGAAACACGCGACGTAGTAGAGAATCGCCGGCAGCAGCGCCCAGATGATCACCTGGCCGTACCCCACGCCGATGAACTCCGCCATCACGAAGGCTGCGGCCCCCATGATCGGCGGCATGATCTGTCCGCCGGTCGAGGCCACCGCCTCGACGCCGGCGGCGAAATGCGGCGGGAAGCCGGAGCGTTTCATCAGCGGGATAGTGATCGGACCATCGACCATGACATTGGCGACGGCGCTGCCCGAGATGGTGCCGAACAGGCTTGAGGAGAACACCGACACCTTGCCCGGCCCGCCGGCCGCATGACCGGTGATCGCAAGCGCGAAATCCATGAACAACTGCCCGGTGCCGGTGCGCTCCATGAACGAACCGAACAGCACGAAGATCAGCACGTAGGACGCCGACACCGCCAGCGGAATGCCGAAGATGCCTTCCGTCGTCATGTAGAGCTGATCGATCATGCGCATCGGCTCGAGCTTTGCAACGAACAGCCCGTAGATCAGAAAGATGATCGCCGTGATGGGCAGCGACCAGCCGATGACGCGGCGCGTTCCTTCCAGCACCATCACGGTCATGATGACGCCCATGATCATGTCGGTCGGCGTCAGATCGTCGATGTAGAAGATTCGCGTGACAAAATATTCGTAGTTGACGAACAGATAGACGATCGGCGTCACCGACAAGACCAGCAGCAAATAATCGAGCGCGCTGGGCGTGCCCTCAATCGCGCCCGACCAGCGATGAATGAGGAACACCAGCACCATCGCGAACATCAGGTGCGTGCCGCGGAAATAAAACGCCTCCGGCGAACCGAAGGCGATAGCCCACATATGATAGAGGGCCATCGCGACCGCTACGATGATGATGGCGAGCCGGACAAGCCCGCCGTAGCTCCGGTCGATCTTCATGCCGTCACGCCTGCCCCATGGATATGGCGGCTATACGCGAAAAACGGGACCGGCGCGGGCCTCGGTTCCCGCGCCGCCGGCATCGATCAACGCACCTTCACCTGCAGGCCGGCTTCCTTGTAGAACTTCGCGGCGCCGGGATGGAACGGCACCTCGATGTCCTGCCCCATGCCTTTGGGGGTGAGCGAAGCGATGTCCCTGGCAACCGTCGCGAGCGTCTTGGTGTTGTCGGCGATCGTCTTGGTCATCTTGTAGACCACGTCCTCCGGCAGCTTGCACGACGCGACAATGTGCGTGAAGAAGCCGATGACCTGGATGTCCTTGTCCTGCTTGGGATAGGTGCCCTTCGGGATGGTGACCAGCTTGTAGCCGACGTTGTGCTTGCGCATCTTGTCGATCACGCCCGACTGGTCCATCAGCTTGATGTCGCGCGCCGCCGCCAGATCCATGATCGCGCCGGCGGGGATCTGGGTGGTGAGGCCGAAGCCGACGGCATGGCCGTCCTTCATCTGGTTCACCGAGTCGGTATAGCCGACGAAGCTCACCTTGACGTCGTTGTACGACAGCCCGTTCGCCTCGAGCAGTTGCCGGGTGATCAGTTCGCCGGTGTTGCCGCGCTGCTGGGTGGTGATGCTCTTGCCCTTGAGGTCGGCGATGCTGTTGACGCCGGCATCGGCCAGCACCACGAACTGGGTGTATTGCGGATAAAGCGTCCCGACGTTGCAGACGTTGGCGTGGGCCTTGTTGAACGGCGCCTTGCCAGCGAGCGCGTCGACCGCCGAAATCGAGTTCGAGAAGCCGATGTCGGCCTTGCCTTCCTCGACGCCGCGGACGTTGGCAATCCCGGCACCAGGCAGCACCTGGATGGCGGTGCCCGGGATGGCCTTCTCCCACAGGTCCTTGAGCTGACCGCCGAGCGGAATCCAGGAGCCGCCCTGCGGGCCGGTCATCAGCTTGAGATCTGCGGCCAGCGCCTGACCCGCGAACGCAAATGCGAGGCCGAAGGCAAGTCCGGTGGCTTTGAGCGTTGACTTCATTACGTTCCCTCCTTGCTGGGAGCTCGTTTTGCCCGGCGCCTCAGGGACGCTCGGCCAATCGGTCTCCTTAAAGTTAAATCCAAGGTACGCGGCCAGAGCGCCACCACACAAGACCATTTCGGGCCGCCGTACCGGGTACGAGGTATCGGCCACATCCCATCCCGCGGTATCCCGATGGGCGTCATTCTGTTGCGCGCAAGCCGATTTGGCTGGGTTGTGGCCCGGCCGCCACGGACTTGCGGGCGCCGGGCCGCTAACATGGTTAAGGGGATTGCGGCGTGGGGGATGACATGAAGGCGTTGTTGCTGGCCGTCTTTGCTTTGAGCTCGGTGCTCGGCGAAGTTGCGGTTGCGGCCGATCTGCCGATCCGGCAGCAGCCCGTGCCGGTCTATCGCAAGCCCATGTACTTCACCGGCTGCTATCTCGGCGCCAATGTCGGCACCGGCTGGAGCTGGGCGAGCGTCGACGACATCACCAATCAGTTCAACTTTGGCTTCGGCACGACGGACATCGGCACCCAGCAGACCGCCGGCCTAGTCGGCGGCGTGCAAGGCGGCTGCGACTACCAGGTGGGCAGCTTCGTGTTCGGCGTGCAGGGCATGTTCGACGGCGCCTCGATGAAGGGCAACCAAATCTGGCAGGCTAACTCCACGTACAGCAACAGCGGCAAGATCCCGTGGTTCGGCACCGTGACCGGGCGCGTCGGCGTCACTTTCGTGCCGGCGGCAATGTTCTACGCCAAGGCCGGCGTCGCCTTCCTGCATCACGACTACAGCCGCAACCAATGGGGCGTCGAACACGCTACCGGCAGCTCCGGCGGCATCGGCTGGACCGCAGGCCTGGGCGTCGAATGGATCATCTACGGCAACTGGTCGCTGTGGGCGGAATACAACTACATCGGCATCCCCGAACGCGACGTGACTTTCACCTTGACGGGGCCGGGCGCGCTCGCGTTCCCGCTGGCGGCAGGGTCGTTTCCGCTCCGCATCCAGGAAAATATCAACCTCTTCCAGGTCGGCTTCAACTACCGCTTCATCTCGCCGCAGTACTGACACGAGCCGCAGCCGCACACTCGACTGTCACGATTTCGTCAAGCGTGGCGAAATCGTTGCGCGCCTGACCGGAAGGACTATCCTGCGCGCCGCCGAAACCCGAACAGGCGAACGATGCGACAGATGCGAAATCTGCGGCTCGGTGTGGTCGCGTGCACGCTGGGCCTCTTCCTGACGACCATGCTTCAGGCCCAGGACGGTCATAAGCCGGGCCACGGCCATTCCCACTCCTTCAGCGATCCAAAGAAGTGGTCGGCGACCTTCGACGATCCGGAGCGCGACAAGTGGCAGATGCCGGACCGCATCATCGCGGCCCTGGCGTTGCGTCCGACCGACCTGGTCGCCGACATCGGCGCCGGGACCGGCTATCTCGCGGTGCGGATCGCGCGCCAACTCGGCTCTGGCACCGTGTTTGCCGTCGATGTCGAGCCGAAAATGGTGGAGCATCTCGCCCAGCGGGCGAAAGCGGCCGGCGTAGGCAACCTCCGCGCCATCGCCGGCACTGAAACGTCCGCCAACCTTCCGGAAAGGGTCGATGTGGTCGTGCTGCTGAACGTCTATCACCACCTTTCGGGGCGTCCCGACTACTTCAAGCGGCTGCAATCCTCGTTGAAACCCGGTGCGCGCGTCGCCATCATCGAGTACCGCCCGGAGTCGCCGCGCGGCGCGCCGAAGCACTTTCGCCTGCCCGCCAGCCAGATCGAAGCCGAGATGAAATCCGCCGGATATCAGCCCGCCGGATCCCACGATTTCCTGCCGTACCAGAGCTTTCAGATCTTCCGGTCGCCGGATTGAGAGAGGCGGACGGCGTCCGACAAGCGGGCGCGCAACGCGGCCTCGGCCTGCACGAGAGGAGCCCTCTCGGCCGACGCCGGTTGCAGACACCGCAACTCTAATGAAATGGTCGGAGTGGCAGGATTTGAACCTGCGACCCCCTCGTCCCGAAC
>JBFXEX010000173.1:0-10071 GCA_050179645.1 Xanthobacteraceae bacterium
CATATCGGCATCCATGTGAGCGACGTCGAGCGTTCGATCGAATTCTACCGCAAGGTGGTGGGGCTCAAGCTCACCGGCAAATGGGGCCCGCCCGACATCCGCCGGCCGATCTGCTTCATGCGCATCGGCGACAAGCATCACGACGTGGTGCTGTTCGAGATGCCGGAGGATGCGCGCAAGGCCGGCGTCGCGATCACCGATTCCGCCATGCGCCGCTCGGCGCCGGGCCTCGACCACATCGCCTTCGAGGTCGATTCGCGTGAGGACTGGCTGCACGCGCTCGACCATGTGCGCGCCTGCGGCGTCGAGATCGTCAGCGGGCCCTACGTGCACGCGCCCGAGGGCGGCGAACGCGGCTTCGCCGGCGGCAGCGGCAGCCACGCGTTCTATTTCCTCGATCCCGACGGCAACCGGCTCGAAGTCTACTGCTGGATGATGAAGGTCACCGGCAAGAGCATGGCGGCGCCCAGCCCGGACGTGTAGCCAAGGATGGGTTGAGCTCTTGCGAAACCCATCATTCATCCTCGCGTGATGGGTTTCGCTTGCGCTCAACCTATCATACGCACTGCCCGCGGTCGGATGGCGGAGCTACAGCGTGGCAGCGGCGGCCTCGTTACATGCCGATGGGGATCTTCAGCAATTGGCCCGGGAAGATCAGATCGGGGTCATTGATGAGAAGTGGGTTTGCTCTCACGATATCGAGGTAGCGGTTGGGGTCGCCATAGTTGGCGTTCGCGATCGCGGAGAGCGTGTCGCCGGGCTGCACAAGATGCAGCCGATAGCCGTAATAGCCGGTCACGATGCGCGGGCCGTAAATGACCGGGACGATCACCTTGTTGATCTCCGATCCGTCGTTCGCGCTCTCCTCGAAGACTTCCACGAACAGACGGTCGAGTTGGAAGGCTGCCCCCGACACATCGACGGAAATCTGGAACTGCCCGTGCTCGCCGGTCCCGCCACCGACGTTGAAGTGCCCGGTGCGCTCGTCATGCCCGTCGTGAACGCGATATTGCAGCGTCGCCTCAAACCCCGAGCCGATGCCGCCGATCAGTATCGGATTGCCGACCAGGTCATACGCGTTGGGTTGCTGGATTTCGTTTGCCATGACGCCGATTCCTCCACGCTTCAGAAACAGCCGCGTGGTTGCGGCAACTTCATCTTACCATGGCCTGGCTCGAGCGTCCGCGCGGAGGCGGGGAGCGCCGCCGCTGTATTCAGGTAGGGAGTGCCAAAGGTAGGTCGGCCGCCACGTCAATCGTTGATGACATCATGGACGGCGACGGCGCCGCGGCGCCAGTAGCCGGCGGCGCGAATCCATTTCGGGTTGGCGCCGTGATCGGCAATGAGTTGCGCGCGCAGCGCCTTGGCGACGAGCGACTCGCAGGCAGCCCATGCGTAGTAGTCGCCCGCCGGCAACGTCAGGCGCCGCAGCGCCTCCGCGAGCAGATCGGGCGTACCGGCTTCGGCGCCGTTGCGGTGCACCCAGTTGACGCTCACGTCCGCCGCGCTCTGGATGTCGACGTGATCGTCCGGCCCATCGACTTCGATCAAGGCGACGGCGCGGGCGCCCGCCGGCAGTTCTTCGAGCCGGCGCGCAATCGCCGGCAGGCCGGTGTCGTCGCCGATCAGGAGATGCCAGTCGAAATCGGTCGGGATCACGAACGAGCCGCGGGGCCCGCCGATCTGCAGCATCTGTCCAGGCTGCGCCTGCTCCGCCCAGCGGGTTGCGGGCCCGGCGTCGTGAATGACGAACTCGATTGCGAGAGTGCCTGCCTGCGGGTCATGGCGGCGGGGCGTGTAATCGCGCGCCATGAATTCCGGCTGGCCGTCCTCGCCCAGCGATCCGGTCGGAAAGAACAGCTTGACGTGATCGTCGAAGCCGAGGCTGGTGAAGCCCTCGATATCACCTCCGAGCGTCACCCGGACCATGTGGGCCGAGATCTTCTCGACCTGCCTGACTTCCAGATTGCGTCGGCGCGGCTGATGTCGCACGCGCTGCGGGGTTCGTGGGTCGGCCTGATGATGCGGCTCAGCCGCTGAGGGTACGATCGACATCGCAGGAACGTAGCGTCCGGATGGTAAGTTTCAAGTCATCCGACGAAATCACGCCAAGATTTGATTCGGTCTCACTCGCAGCAGGCTTGGCCGTGCCGCGGATTGGGCCTAAACAACCAAACAGGCCGTCAACTGCCAATTCAAGAGCAGTCCTGCGTGCAGCCGGCCATTGTGTGCCTCGTCAGGAGAGGAAGCGATGAGCATTGCAACCATGTCGGCTCGTGCCGCCGAAGTCCCGACCTACGACGAACTCGTCGCGCGTGGTCACGCTTTGGTCCCGTATTTTGCCGAGCGGGCGGCGCAATGCGAGGCGGACTGCCGCGTGGCGGATGATACCGTCGAGCGGTTTCGCGACACCGGCCTGCACAAGACCCTGC
The DNA here is from genome assembly GCA_050179645.1 of Xanthobacteraceae bacterium. Classification (GTDB taxonomy): domain Bacteria; phylum Pseudomonadota; class Alphaproteobacteria; order Rhizobiales; family Xanthobacteraceae; genus VAZQ01. The sequence goes on from JBFXEX010000173.1 coordinate 2,433, forward strand.
TGCCGGCCGCCTACGGCGGTTACGAAATGGGCTTCTCGGCCTTACTCGAGACCAGCGCCTCGGTCGGCAAGGTCTGCGCGTCGTCGGCCTGGGTGTGCGGTCTCTACATCGTGCACAACTGGTTCGGCGGATTGTTTTCGAAAGAGGCGCAGGACGAGATGTGGAGCCAGAACCCGGGCGCTTTTATTTCTGGCTCCTACGCGCCGATCGGCAAGGCGACACCGGTCGATGGCGGCTATCGGCTCTCGGGGCGATTCCCGTTCTGCAGCGGGTCGCCGGGGGCGGCATGGAATCTCTGCGGCGCGAGGTTGCCGATCGGGCCCGAGGGCCAGCCGGTGCCGGCGTTCACCCTGGTGCCGAAGACCGACTACAGGATCGACTGGCAGAGCTGGCGTCCGGTCGGCCTTGCCGGAACCGGAAGCTTCGACCTGATCGTCGACGATGCGTTCGTGCCGGCGCACCGGGTTTTGCGTTTCTCCGATGCCACCGGCAGCACCGCGCCGGGCGCGGAGCACAACAACAACCCGCTCTATCGCATGTCGCTGTTGACAGGCGTGGCCTTCGCGCTGGCGATGCCCGCGGTCGGCGCCGCCGCCGGCGCGCTCGAACGGTTCGTCGACGAGAACAAGGTGCGCCAGACGCACGGCGCCGTCGTGTTGGGCGGCAAGCGGATTGCCGACTTCCAGACCATCCAGAAGCGCGTCGGCGAAGCCGCGGCCCGCATCGATGCCGCCCGGCTGGTGGCGCAGCATGCGATCGATGCCGCCGAACGCGAGGTCCGGCACGATGGCAAATCGTCGATGGCCACCCGTCTTCACAACCGGCGTGCGCAATCGTTCATCGCCAATGAGGCCAAGACGGCGATCGACCTGATCTTCGACGCCGCCGGCGGACGCTGCCTGCAACAGAGCCATCCGCTGCAACGCGCCTGGCGCGACGTGGCCGCGATCAACCACCATATCAGCCTGAATTTCGATGCGGTGATGTCGATGTACGGCCAGTTCGCCTTCGGCCTGCCACTCGAAGGGCAATACTGAGCGGGCCGCGGTCACGGTCCGCGGTCACGCTATCGTGCTCTCGACTCTGCCACAGATGCAGCCGATGCCTGCGAGCGAATAATCCACGCGACTGTGAAGCGGTTCACACACGGCGCTGCCGTGGCCGGCTTAGCCTTGAGGCGAAATCCAACCGACAGCACGTGGAGGACGTCATGCGTCTTGCCGTCATTGCACTGGTTGCTTTCGCCGTTCTCGCTGTTCATTCCGCTTCGGGCTCGGGCTGCCCCGAGGGTTACGTGCCGTGCGGCACGAAGTCTTGCTGTCCGAAGCGATGAACGGCCGTCACGTCAGGCGGACGCAACCGCCGGCTTTCGGTTCGTTCCGAAGTGGAAACCGAGGCATCTGGATCGCCGCACTGGCGCTGCCCATCGCGGTGATCGTTCCGATCATCTGGTATGTGTATTTTCCGTCGGGCCCGCCGGCCCATGACATCGAGACGGTGATCAAGACCTACTACGGCTTCGATCCGTTGACGCCGCCGAGCCGGCTGCGCGGTCCGGGCGCGATCTACGCCGTCGATGGCCGTCTGGTGCGGAAGGTCTGCGAAGCCAGTCCCGAGGTGCTGGGCGGATCGATCGATGAATCGATCACGGTCAACCGCCGCCACGACGACGAGACGGCCGGGCGGTTCTCGTTGAGCGGAAACTTCGTCCAGCGGTTGAACGGCAAGCTCACCGGCGCCCGGGTCACGACCGTCGAGTATTCGATGAAGGACGTGATCATCCGCGAGATCCCCGAAGCGGCCCTGGGCCGGATCGAGCGCCTGTTGATGAGCGAGCAGGACTGCGAGGACGCGGTGAGCGCCTTGTTGACCGCGAAGAAGATGGTGTGCTCCGGATATTCGTCCTTGACCGCGTCGATTTCCTACAAGGTGCGGTTCGATCGCACGACGGATGTCTCGGCGGAAGCCAAAGCCGTGCTGGCCGACGTCATCAAGGAGACCATCGAGGAGAACAGCGGCGGCAAGGTCAGTGTCCGGAACGCGGACGAGTTCTCCGGCGAGAACCTGATCTACGGCATCCTGCTGTCGTCACGCTGCATCCTGCTCGACGTGCCCGCCGGACGCACCTCTGGCGCGATCTCGCCGTCACAGCCGGCGGCAAGGCCGCGAACCTGAACCGGTTCCGCGTCGAAGTTCGCAAACGCGAATGCCGAACGACGATGCGAACTTCGGCATCGGGACACTAACCGAGCGCGGCTTCGAGCTTGGCGTAGAGCGGATTGCTGCGTGAGTACACGTAATCGAGCCCGGCGACCGAGACGTTCTCGGCGCCATTGTCGCGCAGGAAAGCGGCGAGCGCATGTACGCGCGCCGGCGGACAGTGCAGCGTCAGCATGCCCGAAGACGTCGGCCCACCGAACGGCGCCGCCACGCCGAAACGCTCGCGCGCCTCCGCCAGCAGCGCGTCGTTGCAGCCCGCAAAGCGGGTGCGGACCTCGCGGAACGCGCGGGCGCGCGCCTGCGCGGCGATGCGGTCGAGCAGGATGCCGGCGGTGGCGCGCTCCGCCGCTCCCCAGTGCGCGGCACGCGCGGCGAGCAGATTCGCCTGCGAGCGCAGGATCACGCCGTCCTCGATCACCTTGAGGCCGTTGGCGGCAAGCGTCGCGCCCGTCGTGGTGATGTCGACGATGAACTCGGCGGTGCCGGCGGCGGGCGCCGCTTCGGTCGCGCCCGAGCTTTCGACGATCCGATAGTCGGTGACGCCGTGCGTCGAGAAGAACTTGCGCGTCAGGTTCAGGTATTTGGTGGCGAGCCGCATCTTGCGATGGTGCTTGAGGCGAAACGCGGTGGCGACGTCGTCGAGGTCGGCCATGCCTTGCACGTCGATCCAGGCCTGCGGCACTGCGACCACCACGTTGGCGTGTCCGAAGCCGAGCGCATCGATGAACACCACGCTGCGGTCCGCGTCCGCCATCCCTTCGCGCACCAGGTCCTCGCCGGTCAGGCCGATATGCACAGCGCCCTGCGCCAGCAGTTCGGCGATCTCGGCCGACGACAGGTAGGCGACCTCGCTGCCCGGCAGCTCGGCGATGGTGCCGCGATAGTCGCGTTCGCCGCGCGGCTTGGTCAGTTCGAGGCCGGCGCGCGCGAAGAACGCGACGGCGTTCTCGTGGAGCCGGCCCTTCGACGGCACCGCGATGATGAAGGGCCCGCTCATGATGCGCCCCTGCGCGCCGCGAGCCGTTCGATCCAGACCGCGAAGCCGACCGCCGGAATGCGCGACGCGCTGCCGAGCCGCGTGAGCAGTCCGTCGTAGCGCCCGCCGGCCACCAGCGGGCCGCCGGCCGGCGCCTGCGGATCGTGCAGTTCGAACACGAAGCCGGTGTAGTAGTCGAAGCCGCGGCCGAACCCGGTCGAGAAGCGGATGCGGGTGACGTCGATGCCGCGCGCGGCGAGAAACCCGGTGCGGCTCTCGAACAGGTCGAGCGCCGCGTTGAGCGGCAGCCTGGCGTCGGCGGCGAGCGAACGCAGGTCGGCGGCTGCCGTATCCGGATCGCCGGCGATGGCGAGGTAGCGCTGAATGAGCGCGCCAATCTCGTGCGGCAGGCCGGAGCCGGCGCCGATCGCGGCCTGCTCCAGGAAGCGGTCGGCGATCTCAGCCACCGAGCGGCCACCGACGGTGCGGATGCCGGCGATCGACAGCAGATCGGTCACCAGCGCGCGCGCCGCCTTGGGATCGGAACCGGCCAGCGCCGAGAGCACGCCCTGATATTCCGGCCGCTCCTTGGCGGCGCTCAGCGCCAGGCGTTCGAGATCGTGCGCCAGGTGGGTCTTGCGGTTGAAGTCCTTCATCAGTCGACGCTTCCAGATCGGCGCAAGTTCGAGCGCGGCGACCAGCGCGGAATAAAGCCCGACATCCCCGGTCTGCGTGTCCGGTGCGGTTACGCCATAATGGCCGGTGGCTTCGAGACCGAGCGCGAGCATCTCGGCGTCGGCCGCCGCGGTGTCAGGCCGGCCGAACGACTCGATGCCGGCCTGCAGAAATTCGCCCGGCCGCGCCGCCGTGGCCGCCGCGCCGTTGTCTTCGGCGCGGAACACCGGACCCAGATAGCAATATCCGGCGGCCTTTCCGGCGGCGGGGGACGCCAGGTAATCGCGCGACACCGGAATCGTCAGGTCGGGCCGCAGGCACAGCTCGCGTCCCTGCGGGTCGGTGGTGAGATACATGCGCTTGCGGATGTCCTCGCCCGACAGATCGAGGAACGGCTCGGCCGGCTGCAGGATCGGCGGATGGACGCGCGCATAGCCCGCCCGCTCGAACGAGCCGAGCAGCGCATCCGCCGACGCATCGCGCGTGACGCCGTTCGAACTGATCGTCGTGCTGGTCATTCCGGCTCGAAGGTTGCGCTGCCTAGTGTGGCGGTTCAGAAGTCCGCATCATTCTTGCGGCGAGTCCGAAATGCGGACTTCTGAACCAAAGCCACACGAGATCAATAAGTTACTAGTGTCCTTCGATTCCGAAGTTCGCAAAGGGGTGCCGCAAGACGATGCGAACTTCGGAATCGGGACACTGGCGGGCGTCGGCGCGCGATCTAGCATGGTTCCGGCACCGGTTCGACGCCAAACCGCCGATGCGATTAACGCAATTCATGTAGCCGCTCAGTGCGGTCGCCAGTCTCCCAGCACCGCGCCGACCAGCGCCAAGGCGGCGACCGCCGCGGTGTCGGCGCGCAGGATGCGCGGACCGAGCGCGAGCCGCACCATGTTGGGCTGGGCGAGCAGCGCCGCGCGCTCGCGATCGGCGAAGCCGCCTTCCGGTCCGACCAGTACGTCGACCGGGGTTGAACCGGCGGCGGCCCGGTGCGGCGCCAGCGCAGCGACCGGATCCCGGATGTCGGCATTCTCGTCGCAGAATACCAGCAGGCGGCCGCCGTCGCGGTCCGCCAGCAGGCGGTCGAAGTCGACCGGAGCCACGACTTGGGGGAGCGTCAGGATGCCACACTGCTCGGCGGCTTCGATCGCATTGGCCTGCATGCGTTCCAGATTGATGCGGCTCACCTGGGCGTGTGCGGTCAGCACCGGCTGGAGGCGCGCCGCGCCCATTTCGACCGCCTTCTGCACCATGTAGTCGAGCCGGGCATGCTTCAGCGGAGCGAACAGATAGTGAATTCCGCCGGCCCCGGTCTGCTCCCGGACCTGCTCACCGAGAACCAAAAAAAGCCTGCGTTTTCCAGCACTTTCCAGCGTTGCTCGCCATTCGCCGTCGCGGCCGTTGAACACCAGCACAGGCGCGCCGGCGGCCAGGCGCAGCACGTTGCCGAGGTAGTTCGCCTGCGGGGCGTCCAGCGGCAATCGGGCCGCTGCCGACAGCGGGGCCGACACGTAGAGGCGGGGGGTGCGGAAGTCGTAGCGGGACATGCGGAGGACCCGTTCGGGCGTTCCTGATTATCCGGAGCGCGTCCGTCGGGCCAGGGGGAACGGGGATTTCGTGCCACGCTGCCGTGTTGTCGCCGGATTTACGGGGCTGATATGGGCCCGGGACCAGGGGCAATCCCGGCTTGAGTCGGGAATTTGGGTCAGGGGACACGCCATGACGTCACGGGCTCTTCCGCTCGCGTTCGCATTCGTCGCGTTGTCGTTCACAGCGGCGCAGGCGCAATTCGGCGGCATGGGCATGGGCATGCCGGGATCGCCCGGCATGGGAATGCCGAGTGCGCCGATGTCGCCGTTCGGAGCGCCGCAACAGCCGCAGCAGCCGCCGGCGGCTTGCCAGAACCTGATGGTTCTGCGCGACAACACTCAGAAAGCCGGAGCGGCGTTGAAGGCCGCGAGCGAGAAGAAGGCCGCGCCCGAGGAGGCCTGCAAGCTGTTCAAGGTCTTCGTTGGCGCCGAGAGCAAGATGATCAAGGCGCTGGAAGAAAACAGCCAAGCCTGCGGCGTTCCGCTCGATGCCATCAAGCAGGTGAAGGCGCAGCACGTCAACGTCGGCAAGATGGCCAAGCAGGTCTGCGACGCCGCCGCGCAAGGTCCGCGCCCGACCGGCCCGACTTTCAGCGAAGTGCTCGGCACGACGCCGGCCGTTCCGGACGACAATAACGCCAAGCGCGGCTACGGTACCTTCGACACGCTGTCAGGTAGCCAACTAGTGCGATGAGCGATGCGGGTCGCGTCGCCGACTCGACCGGTAACTGGGTCGACGGCTTCGCTCCCTCCTGGTCGCGTCCCTATCTACGGCTGGCCCGTCTCGACCGGCCGATTGGCTCCTGGCTCCTGCTCATTCCCTGCTGGTGGTCGGCCGGACTTGCCGCGGTCGCCGCCCATGAACTCGTCGATCTCCGCCACGTCATCCTGTTCCTGATCGGCGCTTTCGCGATGCGCGGCGCCGGCTGCACCTGGAACGACATCGTCGACCGCGATCTCGACGGGCGGGTGGAGCGTACGCGCTCGCGCCCGATTCCCTCCGGTCAGGTCACCGTCATGGCTGCCGCTGCCTTCCTGGTCGCGCAGGCGCTGATCGGACTGGCGGTGCTGGTGCAGTTCAACGGCTTCACCATCGCGTGCGGCATCGCCTCGCTCGCCATCGTGGCGGTCTATCCGTTCATGAAGCGCTTCACCTACTGGCCGCAGATCGGGCTCGGCCTGGCGTTCTCGTGGGGCGCGCTGATGGGCTGGCCGGCGGTGTTCGGACGGCTCGACCTGCCGGCCTACCTGCTCTACGCCGGCTCGATCGCCTGGGTGATCGGCTACGACACCATCTATGCGCACCAGGACCGCGAGGATGACGCGCTGATCGGCATCCATTCGACCGCGCTGCTGTTTCAGGAGCGCACCAAGCCGATGCTGGCGGTGTGCTACGCGCTGGCCGCGGTGCTGATGGCGCTGGCCGGCTGGCAGGCGGGCGGGGGCGTTCTGTTCTGGTTTGGGCTTGCGGCGTTCGCGGCCCATCTCGGATGGCAGATCGCGAGGCTCGACATCGACGATCCGGCGAACTGCCTGATGGTGTTCAAGTCGAACCGCGACGCCGGCTTCATCCTGTTCGCGGCTCTGGTGCTCGACGCGGCGCTCAAGCCGTAGCGGGGCGCGGTCGCGTTGCCGCGTCGGCGGCGTTCACATCGCGCTGCCGCGTGCCGCGCTCGCGCCGGTGGCCAGATCGGGCCATCCGATCGGCGCCGTGACGCGCGCCGCGGCGTCGCCCGGCGGCATTCGGGTATCCCAGTCTCGCGCGATGAAGCGGCAGCCGGTGACGCCGTCGGACGCGGGCGAAGCCAGCCACGCGATCGGTGGGCCCATGATCTCCGGATTGAGCAGCACCGGCGGGCGAGGGCGCCCGGCCGGGAAGAAGCCTTCGGTCTCCGTCGGTCCGCCCGGCACCAGGATGTTGACCGAGACCCCGGTGCCGGCAAGGTCCTTGGCCCAGATCGCCGAGGACGCTTCCAGCGCCGCCTTGGAGGCGCCGTAGGCGGAGAGCCCCGCCGCCATCATGGTGTCGAAGCTGGTGGTGACGTTGACGATGCGTCCCCATTTGCGGGCGATCATCGGCGGCGCCGCAAAGCGCGCCATTAGGAAGGCGCCGATCAGGTTGATCGCCAGGATGCGCTGCCAGCCGTCCGGCTTGGTCTCGTAGAACTTGATCCGGGAA
>JBFXEX010000174.1:0-9968 GCA_050179645.1 Xanthobacteraceae bacterium
TTGTGCAGCAGTGTGTCCCGGGCGCGCTGCAGCATGAAATGCTGCTGCGCTGACCCGGGACCGCCAAAGAGAAGGATTTCGTTACGGTCCCGGGTCTGCAGCGCACCAGCGCAGCGAAGAGCTGCGCCGCTGCGCTGCGCCCGGGACACACGGCACTACAGCCGCTCGATCTCGAATTCCTCGCAGGAATAGCCGAGCATCGAGAGACCTTCTTCCAGGAAGTCACCAAGCAACGGCATGCCCAGGAGGTAGGAGGCGGTGCGGCGATTGTGCGCCGACGCCGCTTCCTCGCGAACCGCCGGCCAGTCGTCGGCCGTATAGTCGTCGCGCCCGAGCCACGCCAGCGCCACCAGGTCGACCTGCTCGTCCACCGACAGCGAATTGATCAGCGAGGTGAGCTCCTCGACCACCGGATCGTCGCTATGATCTTCGAGCACGGCGGCATCCTTGTCGTCGGACGGATTCGAGCCCGGGTCCGGGTCGGTCACCGCGTCCTTGACGTCGAACTCCCGCGCTTTGATGATGACGAAGCAGACCTTTTCGGGCGAGATCGTCAGGACGGATTCGTCCTCGCTGGAGGACTGTTCGGTTTCTTTCGATCCTTCTTGCATGAGCTCACCGGAGGTTCGGATTGCCGCGGGTGCGGCATTGCCATTTTGCGCAGTCTGCGGGCATGCTGACCTTGACCGGCAGAGGTTGACTTGGGTCAACGTCCTGATTGTTGATGTATCGCAACTGATTGTTGAAAACCGGGACTGCCGCGGGAAGTTCCGTGGCGGCAGTGGCGCATGACCGTAGCAGCCGCAAGCATCGGCAGGCCGGAACCCTTCATCCGCTGGGGCTACGCTTGGAGCGCGCTGGCGGGGATCGCCGTAATGATCGCGGCGGTCATCATTGGCAATCTCTGGTTCCTGAACTTCGTCCATGTCTTTTCCAGCCTGCTGTGGACCGGCGTCGACCTGTTCATGAGCTTCGTCCTCGGCCCGATCCTGCGCCGCATGGACCTGTCCATCCGCCGGCAGATCGCGCGGCAGTTGACGCCGCGGACCTTGTTCCTGATGCCGGCGGTCTCGATCATTTCCGGCACGTCGGGCTGGTTCCTCGCCGTCGACCTCGGTTACACCGCGCTCGACTGGCCGGCCTTCGGCTGGGTGGTCGCGGCGCTCGCGCTGGTGACCGCGATGACGATCCTGGGTCTCGGCTTCCTGACCCCGGTCAACGTCATGGTCTGTCTCGAGTTGCAGAAGAGCGAGCCCGATCTGCGATGGATCGGCACCTGGATGCAGCGGTACTTCTATGCGGTGGCGATGCAGGGGACGATGCAGATCGCGATCATCGTCGTGATGACACGCTTTCGGATGGGCCTCTGACGGGCGGCGAAACGCGCCCGGAATAAAAAGGAGCCGCCGTTTCCGGCGGCTCAAAGTTTTAACAGGGAGGCGTCAAACAGAGTGGACAGGAGCCACTCGATGTCCAGAAGATGGACAATTAGAGTAATGATCGAGAAAGCTTAATAAGCTGTTAATGAACCGCGCAAAGTTGCGGCTCGACTATTAATTTTGGGAGCGACGGAGCGCCGGCGGCACCCCGAAGCGTCGCGGCCGGCGACATCGAATGTGCGGCACCGTTGCTCGATCACTTCTTGAAGAACTGGTCGGCGAGATTGCGCGACGCCTGCTTCTTTTGGATATCGGCCTCGAGCCGCGCGATCTCCTCGCGCAGCAGCGCGATGCGCTCGTGAAGCTCCTTGACCGAGATCAGCGCAAGCTCCTGCCCGATCTCGTGCACGATCTTTTTCTTCGGCCGGTCGTCCTCGTCCATCGCCGCCATCGCGACCTCCGTCGGGAACGCGGTTGTCACATGCCGCTGCGGCCACTAAACACACGCGTTCGAGGTCATGCAAGGAAGCCGCAATGCCGACGCTGCCTGCCGAGATGTCCGCGATCGGAATCCGCGAGCCGGGCGGACCGCATGTGCTGGTGCCGGAGCGGCGGCCGCTGCCGCGCCCGGGCGCCGGCGAAGTCCTGATCAAAGTCGCGGCCGCAGGCGTCAACCGGCCCGACGTGATGCAGCGGCTCGGCCTTTATCCCCCGCCCCCCGGCGCGAGCGACATCCCCGGGCTGGAGATCGCCGGGCAGGTGATCGCGCTCGGCCCGGACGCGACACGCTGGAAGGTGTACGATCAGGTCATGGCGCTCGTTTCCGGCGGCGGCTACGCGGAGTATTGCGTCGCGCATGAGAGCCACTGCCTGCCGATCCCCGCCGGCATCGACCTCAACGAGGCGGCGGCCATCCCGGAAACCTATTTCACCGTCTGGCACAACGTCTTCGAACGCGGCCGGCTGGCGGCGGGCGAGACGCTTCTGGTGCACGGCGGCTCGTCGGGCATCGGCACCACGGCGATCCAGCTCGCCAAGGCGTTCGGCGCCCGCGTCATCGCCACCGCCGGCTCGACCGAGAAGTGCGCGGCCTGCCGCAAGCTCGGCGCCGACGTCGCCGTCAACTACAAGACCGAAGACTTCGTGAGCGCCGCCAAGGCCGCGACCGGCGGCAAGGGCGCCGACGTCGTCCTCGACATGGTCGGCGGCGACTACATCCCGCGCAACTACGAAGCTGCGGCGGTCGAGGGCCGCATCGTGCAGATCGGCTTCCAGGGCGGGTCGAAGGCGACGGTCGATTTCGTCCGCATCATGCTCAAGCGCCTGACCCATACGGGATCGACGCTGCGCTCCCGTTCGGTCGCCGACAAGGGCGCCATCGCACGTGCGCTGGAGGAACGCGTCTTGCCGATGGTCGCGACCGGCCGGGTCAAGCCGGTGATCGACAGCACGTTCGCGCTCGCCGACGCGTCCGCCGCGCATACCCGCCTGGAGACCAGCGACCACATCGGCAAGATCGTGCTGACCGTCTGATGTTGGCCGCCGTCTATCGCAGGACGATCCAAATCGCGTTCAACGGTGTCGGCGCGCCAATGAGGATCATGGCGGCGAGGCTCACGACAACGTAAGCAATCCATAACGGCTTATAGGCCGTTCCAATTGCGCCGAACATCGCCAGCCCCAGGTTGATGAAGAAGGCCGACCAGGCAGCAACTGCGGTGACCGTGAGCGATAGCAAGCCCGCAAATCGCAGTTCGTTCAGCGCGATGACCGATGCGGCCAGCACGACTATCGCGGCCAAGAAAGCGATCGACCGCATTCCCCTAACCTTTCCACATTTCATCGCGTTGCAGCCGCTCAGTCTCGTGGCGGGCGCTCCATGTCATTGAAAGATGACCCAAAGCGCCTCGCGACTGACTGCATTTGGCCCGAGGTCCGGAATGTATCCTTCGGCCGGTAACGGATCGTTTCGACATCGCCCTGGGCGACGGAGTCGCCAGTCGAGCAGGCTGGACGGTCAGACAGCAACCGCACGATGCTGCGCCGCAAGCCGCCGCGAGCGCCACATTTCCGAACAGGCGCCCGAGAGCGGCGAACCGCGACCTGGCCACGCCCAGAACTCTTTTGACCGGGCAACCGGCGCCCCCAAACGATTGATTCCGCGTTATTTCGAAGGTCGCGATGGCGTTCATCCTAGTGTCAGGTTGGGCCTGCGGCCGGGTCGCAAAAGCCGCGAAATCGACGTAAAGTTGACTGAGATTGCTCATGTCGCGGCGTTCCGCCGACGGGGGCATCAAGTACGAGCTGGGGAGATCGTCGTTGGAGTTCTTCCGCGCTGCCTGCCGCATGGCGATGCTTGCCATCGTCATCGCCGGTACGTCCCCGGCTTGGGCGGTCGAGGCCATTAACGTCCGCACCGACGCGTCGGCGATCGACCTGACGGACGCGGCCGAACGGCACCGCACCGAAGAAGGCCGCATCCTGGTATCGGCGGCTCCCGGCCCCGACGGCATCATCCGCCGGATGGACATCCGCGCCCGCGAAGGCAACACCAACTGGGCGGTGTTCGCGCTGGCCAATCCCGGTGACGAGCAGATCGAGCGCATCATCGTCGTGCCGCACTACCGCATGGTCGGCTCGGGCATCCTGTGGCCCGATCTCGGGCTGTCGCGGGTTGCCAGCATCACGTCGAGCGGCGAGCGGCCGGAGCGGCAGGACAGCGCCACCGCCGACATCTTCCGCATCACGCTCGATCCCGGTGCGGTGATGACCTACGTGCTGGAGCTGCGCAACGACAAGCTGTCGCAGCTCTATCTGTGGCAGCCCGAAGCCTACAAGGACAAGGTCAACAGCCTCACCCTCTACCATGGCATCGTCATCGGCATCGCCGGCCTCTTGGCGCTGTTCCTCACCATCCTGTTCGTGGTGAAGGGCTCGATCATGTTTCCGGCCGCCGCCGCGCTCGGCTGGGCGGTGCTGGTCTATATCGGCATCGATTTCGGATTCTGGGGCAAGGTGTTCGACATGTCGGCCGGCGCCGAGCGGGTCTGGCGCGCGTCCGGCGAGGCGATCCTGGCGGCGACGCTGGTCGTGTTTCTGTTTGCCTATCTCAATCTCAACCGCTGGCACGTCCGCTACGCGCACATCACCGTCGGCTGGCTGGCGTTCCTCGCCATGCTGGTGGGCGTCGCGCTATTCGACCCGGCGATCGCATCCGGCATTGCCCGCATTTCGCTGTTTACGGTGGCAATCGCCGGCTTCGCGCTGGTGATCTATCTGTCGCTGCACGGCTTCGACCGCGCCGTGCTGCTGATCCCGACCTGGCTTCTTCTGGTGGTGTGGACGGTCGCGGCCGGGCTCGCAGTGCTGGGCTTCGTGACCAACGACATCATCGGCCCGGCGCTGCTCGGCGGCCTCGTGCTGATCGTCATGCTGATCGGTTTCACCGTGATGCAGCATGCATTCGCGGGCGGCATCACCACCGGCATCGTATCGGACGTCGAGCGCCGCGCGCTGGCGCTCACCGGCGCCGGCGACTTGATCTGGGACTGGGACGTCTCAGGCGACAAGGTCTACACCAGCCCGGAAACTGAGACACAACTCGGCGTCAAGCGCGGCACGCTCGAAGGACCGGCGGCCCGCTGGCTCGACGTGCTGCATCCGCTCGACCGTGACCGCTTCCGCGCCTCGCTCGACAGCGTGCTGGAGCAGCGCCGCGGCCGCCTGACCCAGGACTTCCGCCTGCGCAGCGCGGACGGCCACTATCTCTGGTTCACGCTGAAGGCCCGCCCGGTGGTTGGATCGGACGGCGAGGTGGTGCGGCTCGTCGGCACGCTCACCGACGTGACCGAGTTCAAGAACGCCGAAGAGCGTCTGCTGCACGATGCCGTGCACGACAACCTGACCGGCCTGCCCAACCGCGAGCTGTTCATCGACCGGTTGGAAAGCATCCTGGCGTTCGCCAAGGTCGACCCGGCGATCAAGCCCACCGTCGTTGTCATCGACCTCGACCGCTTCAAGCAGGTCAATGACTCGGTCGGCATCGCGGTCGGCGATTCCATCCTGCTGACGCTGGCGCGCCGGCTCGGACGGCTGCTCAAGCCACAGGATACGCTGGCGCGGCTTTCGGGCGACCAGTTTGCGCTGATCCTGATGTCGGAGCGCGAGCCGGACAAGATCATCGGCTTTGCCGAAACCCTGCGGAAGGGACTGCGCCAGCCGATCACGTTCAACGACCGCGAAATCTTCCTGACGGCGTCGATCGGCCTGGCTTTGGCCGACGGCCAGCCCACCCGCACCGAGGAGGTGCTCAAGGACGCCGAGTTGGCGATGTATCACGCCAAGCGGATCGGCGGCGATCGCATCGAAGTGTTCAAGCCGTCGATGCGCGCCCGCAAGACCGACCGGCTGACGCTGGAATCGGAACTGCGGCGGGCGCTGGAGCGCGACGAGATCACCATCCTCTACCAGCCGATCATCCGCCTGGAAGACCGCTCGGTCGCCGGGTTCGAGGCCCTGGCGCGCTGGGATCATCCCAAGATGGGCCGCACCTCACCCTCCGAATTCATCGCCATCGCCGAGGAGATCGGGCTGATCGTCGACCTCGGCATGTTCGTATTGGAGCGCACCGCCAAGCAACTCGCCATATGGCAGCGCACCACGCGGACCCGCGAACCGATCTTCGCCAGCGTCAACGTGTCGTCCCGGCAACTGCTGCGGCAGGACCTGATCCACGACCTGCGCACCGTGATCGCGCGTTCCGGCCTCGCGCGCGGATCGCTCAAGCTCGAATTGACCGAGTCGCTGGTGATGGAGAATCCCGAACACGCGACCCAGATGCTGACGCGAATTCGCGAACTCGGGGCGGGCCTCGCGCTCGACGACTTCGGCACCGGCCACTCCTCGCTCGCCTACCTGCAGCGCTTCCCGTTCGATACCATCAAGATCGACCAGTCCTTCGTGCGCGCAAACAGCAAGGGCGCCCGCCCGGTGATCCTGCGCTCGATTGTTGCGCTGGCCCATGACCTTGGCATGGAGGTGGTCGCCGAGGGCGTCGAAACCGACTCGGACGCCGTCGAGCTTTACCAGCTCGGCTGTGAGTACGCGCAGGGCTATTACTTCGGCGAGCCGATGAGCATCGAAGCCGCGCGGGACCTGCTGCATGCATCCATCGCCAAGGATCAGGCCAGCGAGCCGGTTCCGGCGCCGCGCGGCAGGCTACGGATGCCGGGCGCGCCGGCATAGTCCGCTTCCAAGATTTGGTAGGGTGGGCAAAGGCGCCGGCGCAATATTTTCCGCGAGCACGACCGTCGCGGCGGCGCCGTGCCCTCGCGTTTCCCAATCACGCGAGAGCCAAAGAGCTGAAAAGGAAAATGAACGCGTGGGCACGGCGCTACGCGCCTTTGCCCACCCTACAAACGCGTCATTCTGAGGCGCGGGAGTTTGGGCCGGGCTGACGTGATCAGGCGTGGCCGGCTTCGCTCGACAGCATGCCGAGGTCGATGCCGATCTTGCGCAGCGCCTGCGCGTACTTGTGCTCGACATCCCGCCCGAAGATCAGGTCGAGATCGGCCGGACAATGCAGCCAGCCGTTCTGGTGGATTTCCTGTTCCAGCTGGCCCGGCGCCCAGCCCGCATACCCAAGCGCCAGGAGGGCACTCATCGGTCCTTCCCCGGATGCGATCGCCTTGAGAATGTCGAGCGTCGCGGTAAGGCAGATGCCCTCGTCGATCGGCAGCGTCGAGTTCTCGACGTAGAAATCGGCCGAATGCAGGACGAAGCCGCGCTGGGTATCGACCGGCCCGCCCTTGAGCACGCGCACCTCTTCGGCCCGCGGCGGCAACTGGATGGTATCCGCCGCCGGGATGACGTTGAGCTGCACCAGCAGATCGGAAAACGTGATGTGCGCGGCCGGATGATTGACGATGATGCCCATCGCGCCTTCGGACGAATGCGCGCACATGTAGATCACGCTGCGCGAAAAGCGCTCGTCGCCCATCGTCGGCATCGCGATCAGCATCTGGCCGTCGAGATAGCCGCGCTTGGCAGCTTCGCGCGATTTCGCTCGCGTCGACTTGCGGGTCCGCGTCGGACGGACAGCGTCATCGTCGGATTCGGATTCCGCACCCCGCGAACCTGTGTTGCGACCGGATTTCATGGACGAAATGCTACCCGATTGTCGGCGGATTGCAAACTCGCACTAAATCGACGCCGTTGCCTTGCCGGACATCTTACCGAAGCTGCAAAGACGATATGTGTCATTTTCGCATGTTTCATCTGTCGAGCCGCCATGGCACGTGGCTCCCGCGCGCCGCGCAAGCTCACGATGAATTCAATGGCGCCGCAGAAGTTTCGAACTTAGACGGGTCCCATGATGGCCAGAACCGAGAACCTGCGACTCGCGGTCGCGGCGTGCGTGTTTGCCTCAATCGCCGAACCGGCGACGGCGGCCGACAGTTCGCGCTGGGACGGCGATGCCAAGAGCGCGATCCGTCTGATCGCCGGCACCGTCCCGGCCGGCGCCGCAACGGTCCGCGCCGGTATCGAAATCCGGCTCAAGCCCGGCTGGCACACCTACTGGCGCTATCCGGGTGACGCCGGCATCCCGCCGCGCTTCGACTTCACGGGCTCGCAGAACATGAAGTCGGTCGAGGTTCGCTGGCCGGCGCCGAAGCGGCAGCCTGAGGGTTCGATCATGACGATCGGCTATGATCGCGACGTGATCCTGCCGCTGGCGATTGTGCCGGAAGACCCGGCGAAGCCGGTCACGTTGCGGCTGAAGGCCGACTACGCGATCTGCGAAAAGCTGTGCGCTCCGGTCGAGGGCCAGACCGAACTGACGATCATGCCGGGTGCGTCCAAGCTTGAGCCGCAACTCGCGGCCGCCGAAGGGCGGGTGCCAAAGCTGCAGGCGCTACGCGAAGGAGATGGTCTCGTCATCCGCTCGGCCATCCGTGGCGACAAGCCGAAGCCGCACGTCGTGGTGGATGTGGCGGCGCCGCCCGGTACCAGGGCCGATCTGTTTGCCGAGGGCCCGACCCCGGACTGGGCCCTGCCGGTGCCGGCGCCCGTGGACGGCGCACCAGACGGGCTCAACCGCTTCACCTTCGACCTCGACGGCGGCCCGCCCGGCACCGATTACCGCGCTTCGCCCCTGACGCTCACCGCGGTCGCGGGACGCAAGGCCGTCGAAGTCACGATCCGTCTCGACTAATCCGGCGGGGACGCTAACGTGTACCTGTGTGCCAGCGCCACGCGGCGCGGGTGAACCCCAGAATACCAAGCCACCCATCAGTGAGAGGAAGAAAACCATGTCCATCAAGGTCGGCGACCGGCTGCCTGCAGCCACGTTTCGCGTTCTGACGGCCGACGGCCCGAAGCCGCTGTCCACCGACGATGTCTTCAAGGGCAAGAAAGTCGTGCTGTTCGCCGTGCCGGGCGCCTTCACGCCGACCTGCCACCGCAACCACCTGCCCGGCTTCGTGAACAATGCCGACGCCATCAAGGCCAAGGGCATCGATACCATCGCGGTTACCGGCGTGAACGATCAGTTCGTCATGGACGCCTGGAAGAAGGCGAGCGGCGCCGAAGGCAAGGTCGAGTTCCTGGCGGACGGCAGCGGCGATTTCGCCAAGGCGATTGGACTGAGCCTCGACGCCTCGGCGAACGGACTTGGCATACGCTCGAAGCGCTATTGCATGGTGGTCGAGGACGGCGTAGTCAAATCGCTTAACGTCGAAGAAGCTCCCGGCAAGGTCGATGTTTCCGGCGCGGATAATTTGATGAAACATCTGTGACCCGCAGCCGTCCCTCCGTTAACGGGGGACGGCTACTGAATCCTCCCGGGGTGCCGCTGGGGCACCCCGCCGAGGAAGCGGGCGGAACAACGTCCCTTGCCGACGCGTTGCCGGTGACCCACCCGGCGCAACCAGCAGGAGGACGTCATGAGAATACCATTCGGCCCCGCACTGATCGCCGTCGCGGTGGTCGCTGCGACCGGTACCGCACACGCCCAGACATTTTACGTCCAGCAGTCCTACGACCCGGTCGTGTCCGAACCGATCGCGGTAACGCCGGTCGAACGTACGACGGTCTATCGCAACATCTTCCCGCAAGGTCCCGGGCTGGCGCCGGTCATCCGGGAGCGGATCGTGACCGAGCGCTTTGCACCGGGCGCGGTGCGCGAACGCGTCGTGGTGCAACTGCAGGAAACCGTGGTGGTCGAACCGCGGGGATACAACTATGTGGCCGCTCCTTATGGCTACAACAATTACAACAACTACAACTATGCCTACGAGCCGGTCGTGACCGAGCGCGTGGTGACCAGGCCGGCCGTCACGGTTTACGGCGCCCGAAACGGCTACGCAGTCCGCGATGCCTACGCCCGCGTGGAAGGACCGGCGCGCGAAGTGGTCTACGAGGTCGATGCCGCTCCGAAGCTCACCTGCAAGCAGCGCTTCCGCTCGTGGGATCCGAGGTCGCAGACCTACCTGGGCTTCGATGGCCTGCGCCATCCCTGCCGGGATTAAACAGCGGCACCTGACTGGTCGACACCCTCACCGCGTCATGGCCGGGCTTGACCCGGCCATC
>JBFXEX010000175.1:0-9558 GCA_050179645.1 Xanthobacteraceae bacterium
TTCGAAGCGGTTGTGGTTCACGCTGCCGGAAGCATCGACGGCGAGCACGAGTTGCAGGTCGACCGCGCTCTGCGCCGCCGCGGGCGCGGGCGTGACGGCCGCAAAGGCGGCCGCCACGGCAAGCCGGAGCGCAATCAAGACTGGCCCTGGCGCCAGGCGAGGCACCGTGGATTTGCAGAGTAAGACGCCGCTTACGGTCATGCGGCGATATTGTTATCGCATCGCCGGCAGCGTGGCTACGAGGTCGGAGCCCGCCAGGAGTTTAGCCGCCGATCTGCGGGATCTTGGCGTTGGTGATCACCTTCCTCCACTTGGCGATGTCGTCCTTGATGTAGGCGGCGAATTCGGGCGACGGCATGCCCATCGGATCGAGCCCCAGTGCGACGAGTTTCGCGCTCACGTCGGGCAGGCGGACGATGCGGGCGATCTCCGCCTGCAGCTTGTCGACGATGGCCTTCGGCGTGCCGGCCGGCACCAGGACGCCCTGCATGGTTTCGGCCTCCTGGCCCTTGATGCCGGCCTCGTCGAAGGTCGGAACGTCGGGCAACTCCGCCGAGCGCTTCTTGGCGGTGATGCCGAGCGCACGCAGCTTGCCAGCCTTCGCCAGCGGGACGGCCGGAGGGATCGCCTGGATGCAGATCGGCGTGTGGCCGGCGACCACCGACTGAATGGACGGCCCGCCGCCCGGGAACGGCGCCAACCCATAGTCGAGGCCGAAGGTGTGTTTGAACAACAGGCTCGACAGATGCGGCGTGGTGCCGATCCCGGGCGACGCGAACGTGTACTTGCCGGGGTTGGCCTTGAGCAGTTCGACCAGTTCCTTGATTGTCTTCGACGGGATCACGTCCGGGTTGACGAACAGCCCGTTGGGCGAGGTCGCCGCCATGGTGACCGGCGTGAAGCTGTCCGGGGTATATGGCGGCTTGGCGTACAGGCTGGTGTTGACCGTGTAGCTCGACGATACGATGAGGATCGTGTAGCCGTCCGGTGCGGCTTTTGCGGCGTTGCCCATGCCGAGATTGCCGCCGGCGCCGGCCTGGTTCTCGATATAGAACTGCTGCTTGAGGTTCTCCGACAGCTTCTGGGTAATCAGCCGCGCCACCACGTCAGTTGGCCCAGCCGGCGCAAATGGCACGATGACCTTGACGGGCCGGTCGGGATAGGTGCCCTGCGCATAGGCGGTGCTGCTGAGGGCAAGCGCAGCCGCGAGCGCGGCGAGGCGGACGATCGTGGGCATTCTCTTCCTCCTGGATATTGTTGGTGTATTTTCGTGCAGGTTGCGGCTTGGGTTATCGGCTGTCAGTTCGCGCGGATCTTGGCATCGCGCACGACCTTGCCCCACTTCTCCATCTCGGCCTTCAGTCGCTCGCCGAATTCGGCCGGCGTGTTGGCGACCGGCGCGAAGCCGAGCTTTTCCAGCCGCTGCTTGATCTCGGGCTCCTGCACCGCTTTGGCGATCTCGTTGCGCCAGCGGTCGACGATCTCCTTCGGCGTGCCGGCGGGCGCGACGATGCCGGTGAGCGTGTCGCTCTCGAGACCGGGGACGCCGGCCTCGATGTTGGTCGGGACGTCAGGCAGTTGCGGCGAGCGCTTGGTCGACAGCAGCGCGATGCCCTTGATCTTGTCCTCGCGGATATTGGTCATCGCCGGCGGCAGCGCCGTGAAGGCGATCGGCGTGTGACCACCCAGTGTCGAATTGATCGCGAGCGCGGCGCCACTGAATGGCACCGTGACGAGATCGAGATTGAATTTGAGCTTGAACAATTCGCCGGCCAGATGCGGGGTCGAGCCGGTCGCGGGCTGCGCGAAGCTGTACTTGCCGGGATTGGCCTTGATCAGCTCGATCAACTCCTTGAGCGACTTCGCCGGCACCTTGAGGTTGGCCGAAATGATGTTCGGCGAGGCGGCGACCAGCGTGACCGGCGTGAAGTCCTTGATCGGATCGTACGGCACCTTGGCGTACATGCTCGGATTGACGATGAAGCCGGTCGACACCACCAGCATGGTGTAGCCGTCAGGCGCCGCCTTCGCGACCATCGCGACGCCGGTATTGCCGCCGGCGCCCGGCACGTTCTCGACTACGACCTGATGGCCGAAGGTCTCCGATAGCTTCTGCGCCACGACGCGCGCGATCACGTCGGTCGGGCCGCCGGCCGCGAACGGTACGATCAGCCGCACATTGTGGGTGGGGTAGGTCTGCGCCGAAGCCGGTCCAGCGAGGCCAGGCGCAACGAGGGCGAGCGC
Source organism: Xanthobacteraceae bacterium (assembly GCA_050179645.1). Taxonomy (GTDB): domain Bacteria; phylum Pseudomonadota; class Alphaproteobacteria; order Rhizobiales; family Xanthobacteraceae; genus VAZQ01. The sequence goes on from JBFXEX010000175.1 coordinate 2,245, forward strand.
AACGAGGGCGAGCATAAGACGCGCGCCGAGAACGCGGAAAACCGCCATGAGGCATCCTCCCATCATTTTTTGTTACTGCTATCATCCTCCGTGCGCGTGGTGCAGTAAACCGGAAAATCCGGGGCTGCGCGCTCTTGCCCCAACGCCGCCCGGAACAAGGCCGCCCTAGCACGAGGAATGCCCATGTCATCGCAGACGTCATCGAAGAAAGTCACACGCCAGGACCTGAGCGACGCCGCCGAGAAGTACAAGAACTGGGGCAAGTGGGGACCCGCCGACGAGATCGGCACGCTCAACTACACCACGGCCGAGGACATCGTCGCAGCGACGCGGCTGGTCAAGAAAGGCAAGGTCATTTCGCTTGCGCTCAATTTCGACCACACCGGACCGCAGGGTGCCAAAAGCAACTATCCAGCGATGGGCCGCACCAATCCGATCCACACCATGATCCGCACCGGCACCGACGCCTATTCGGGCGTGCTCGACAAGCGCGGCATCCGCGCCGCCGACGATATGGTGACCATGCCGTTGCAGTGCGGCACGCAATGGGACGGCCTCGGCCACGTATTCTATGAGGACCACATGTGGAACGGCTACGACTGCCGCGAGGTCACCTCGGCCGGCGCGCAGAAGTGCGGCATCGAGAAGACCAAGAACAAGATGGTCGGCCGCGGCGTGCTGCTCGACGTCGCGCGCTGCAAGGGCGTCGACTCGCTCGACGACGGCTACGGCATCACCTGCCAGGACCTCGACGACGCCGCAAGGAAGCAGGGTGTCGAGGTCAAGCGCGGCGATTACGTCATCGTGCGCACCGGGCAGATGGAGCGCTGCGTCAAGGCCGGCAGCTGGGATGGCTATCCGGGCGGCGACGCGCCTGGCTTCGCGTTCGAGACGCTTGCGTGGATCAAGCGCACCGAACTTGCCGCGCTCGCCAGCGACACCTGGGGCTGCGAGGTGCGGCCGAACAACACCGAGGGCGGCATCAACCAGCCCTGGCACTGGATCACCATCCCGATCATGGGCATGACCATGGGCGAGATCTTCAACCTGAAGGAACTTGCCGACGATTGCGCCGCCGACAAGGTCTACGAATTCCTGTTCGTTGCGCCCGCGATCCCGATCACCGGCGCAGTCGGCTCGCCGGTTAATCCGCTCGCGATCAAATAGCTTGCCGTAGCCTCGATGAAGCCGCTTGGTCACGCGATGCGGGACCAAGCGGCGTAGTCCGGGAAAGCCTCGTCGCGCATTCCGGCAAGGCGCTTGTCACCGTGCGGGCGATTCGCTGTCATGCGAGCTGCAACGCCGCCTGTTCACGCCTTGGCGATGGTTTCGAGGACGAAGCGGCCGGCATGGCCGAGCTGACCCGCCAGCTCGCGCAGGCTCAGCCGGCGGCCGCCGATCAGCAGGCGATCGAGCTGCACCAGCTTCGCCTGGTCGATCTCGACGGCGATGCCGGCCCACAGCGCGTCGATATTGTAGGGCTCGCCACCGGGAGGCATGGCGACCGGCACAATCGCCTGTGCTGGCAGCGCGAGGGCTGTGGCCGTCGCGTCGATAGCGGCGCGGATGGTGCGGGCTTTCGCTCCAGTTGGCGCAGCGACGTCATAGGGTGGCGTCCATTCGCTAGCGGGACGCAGTTCGTCGATGTGCGTCAGGGCCACGATGACGTTCGGCGGCCGCCGGTGAAGCTGCGCACCGGCCCAGGTGCGGAATTCATCAAGGCAGCGGCGGTCCGGGCCGCGGGCCGGCTGCGTCGCCGATGCCACCCACACGATCAGGTCGGCCCGCCCGGCTTGCGCAAGGACCTCCGGTGCGGAGTTCTCGCCAATGCCGGGCGTGTCGACGATCGAGACCGCCGGCCGGCCATCCACTTCAAGCAGATATTCGGTTGCGCGCGAGGTGGTCGGCACCGGGCCCGCCGCGCATCGCACTTCGTGAGCGAGCGCGTTGACCAAACTTGATTTGCCCGCATTGACCTGGCCCGCCAGCAGGAGCCGCACCGGCGCCGGCAGCTCGGTCGGCGCGACATCTGCCGCGGCGGCTTCGCGCAGTTCTTCGGGCGAGAGCGCGAGGCGGCCGGAGTAGAGGTCGATGGCGGCGCGGCCGACTTCCAGCACGAAGGCCTGGGTGAGCCAGATGCGCGCCTTGTTGAACACCGCCGTCGTCATCCTGTCGTCGGTGTGGCCGCCGATCTCGCGCAGGAGCGCCGTCACCGGATCGAACGCCACGCGGCCCAGGCGCCAGAGGCGGTAACCGGCCTGCGCCAGGGGACCGTAACGCTCGATCGTTCGCCACACCCACACCACCCGGCCGATCTTCATCTGACGCACGAACGGGATCGAGCGCAGCGCCTTGCCGCGCAGCCGCCTCGACACCCGCTCGGTCAACAGCAGCACTTCGGGCAGCGTGAACTCGGTCAGTGTCTCGGTCTGCTCGGGGTGGAACGAGCGCGCGACGGCCGTAATCGTCTGGTGCGCGCTGGCGATGAAAGGCTCGATCTCGGTGAAGTTGAACGGCGGGGTCGCTTGCGCGATGGCCTCGACCTGCAGCCAGATCTCGCGTTCGCGCGCGTTCCAGTCCGACGACGGCTCGGCGATGTCGCCCAGATGCTCACCGAGCGGTTCGCGTGACGCTTGCTCCAACGCTGTCCGCCGCCGCACGAGCCGAAACAGCGCCCATGCCAGCAGCCCCGAGGCGGCAGCCGCAATCGCCCAAGCCCAGGTGTGACCGCGCTGCCAAAGCCAGATGCCGCCAAGCGCGAGCAGCGACAGCCATGGAAACGCAACCGCCAGAACCAGCAGCGTCTCGGGCCAATAGCGTCGCAGCGCCTTGCGGAGGTTCATGTGGGCCGCTCCGGCTTCGCGGCTTGTCGCTTTGTCCGCCGTAGCCCCGCCGCAAGACCGTCCGCGAACGCGCGGCGCACCTCGGCGCTGGGGGCGTTGAGCCCGCGACGGTGGTAATCCAACCAGACGCAGGCGGCTTCGCCGATCGCCACCGTTACGGCAAAGCCGGCCGCCGCATTGAGCGCGCCCGCCGCCACGCTCCCGGCGATGGGGATCAGCTTGAGAAGTTCACGTACGCCATACCTCAGCATCCACCACGCGAGTGTGCCTCCGCCGACCGCGCTGCTGAACTCGGCGAAGGTGCGGGGCGTCCAGGCTGCGCCGTAGCGGCTCGCCAGCGCCTGCAGCATCATCGCGATGACGCCCGCAAGACCGCCGACGCCGACGATCGGGATCGGAACCGCACCGGCGCCGGCCGCCGCCGCGCCGCAGCCATAGATCAACGGCCGCGCCTTCGCTCGCACCCGGTCGCTCTCGCCTTCGGCGCGCGCACGGTGCAGCGCGTCGAACGCGACCAAGCCGGTTTCCTCCAGAGCGCGCCACAACATTTCGAGCCCGTAGTCCTGCGGAACGAAGCCGTCCTCCGGCACGGTGAAGTCGATCGGCACGAAGCGTGGCGGCCGGCCGCGCAGGCCCTTGAAGAGCGTCCGCTGATAGGCGAGTGCCCGGCGCAGCGGATGCGGCAGCAGCGACTGCGTCTCGTCATCCGGACCGCCGGTGTAGGGATAGGGCACCGGATGCGACATCCCGGCGGGATAGAGCCGGTGCAGTCCGGTCTGGGCCACCACGACGGGCCAGTCGGAATGGCGGCGACGCGCCTCTCGAAGCGCGTCCAGCACCGCCTGCTGGTTCGGGTCCTGGACCTGCATCACGACCAGCATCAGGTGCGCCTGCTGTTCGCACCATGAGATGTCGTTCGCAGGATCGTAGTTGACCTCGCCGAGCCCGCGGGTATCGAGAAAGCGAAGCAGCGGGGCCTCGGGCGGGACATCGTAGAAGCTCGCGGTCCGCGTACAGGGCTCGAAGCCAAGTCCGACTTCGGCGCGCGGATCGCCGGTGAGGGCGGCGACGATCGCGGTCTTGCCGGCCCCGGTCTTGCCGAGCAGCCAGACCACCAGTGCACTGGCTTCGGCACGCTCGCGCGCCCGTTCGGCGCCGGCGCTGTCCGGGCCGGATGCAGCGCCGAACAACGATTCGCTGATGCCGGCCCAGAGGCGGTCGAGAACTCCCACGATGTCCCTCAAATCGGTGCGCGACGCGATCCGACGACAACGCCGCTCGCCCTGCAACGATCCCGCCGATGATAGGGATAATGCTCGGACGCGGCCAGCGCGGCTAGCGGCGCGGCGTCCCACCGCCGGTCGCTTGCGTGCAGGTATCGGCCGGTGTCTGATCCGGCATCCCGGCGCCGCCGGACATACGACAAGGGAGGAGCAGATGCGCTCGCGCATTTTCGTTGGGCTTGCGCTGATCCTGTCCTGCCTGATGCCGGGCGCGGCAGCGCGTGCGCAGATCGGCGAGCAGCCGGTGCGGGTCATCTTTCCGTTCGCGCCGGGCGGCGGCGGCGACGGCCTGGCGCGGCTGACGGCCGAGCGGCTCGGCGCCGGGCTCAATCGTTCGGTGATCGTCGAGAACCGCACCGGCTCCGGCGGGCGCCTCGGCATCATGGCGGTCAAGGGCGGCCCCACCGACGGATCGATGCTGCTGGTCACGCCGATTGCACCGATGTCGATCTATCCGCTGGTGTTCAAATCGCTGAGCTACGATCCGTTCGCCGACTTCGAGCCGATCTCACAGATCGGCACCAACGAGTTCGCGATCGCGGTCAACCCCAACATCCCCGCGAAGAGCGTCAAGGAACTGGTCGAGTGGCTGAAGGCCAATCCGTCGAAGGGCAGTTTCGGCGTGCCGTCAGCCGGCACGCTGCCGCATTTCCTCGGCGTGATGTTCGCGCGCGCCGCCGGTGTCGATCTGCGCCACGTCGCCTATCGCGGCGCGGCGGCTTCGGTTGCGGACCTCGTCGCGGGCCACATCCCGATGGTGGTGTCGGGCACGACCGACCTCGCGGCGATGCACCGCGACGGGCGGGTGCGCGTCCTGGTGACGTCCAATGCGACGCGCTCGCGCTTCATTCCCGACGTGCCGACCTTCCGCGAACTCGGCTACGATCTGCTGGCGACCGGGTGGTACGGTGTCTACGCGCCCGCCAAGACCCCGCGCGCCATCATCGACCGCTATAGCGAGATCATCGCGACTGCGATCAAGATGCCTGAAGTCCATAGCAAGCTCGAGCAGTTCGGCCAGAACCCGACCGGCACAACACCAGCGGAGCTCGCCGCCATCCAGAAGGCCGACCTGGAGAAATGGGCGCCGGTGATCAAGGAATCGGGCTTCCAACCGGAGCGGTGAAGCCGCCGGCGTTGCAGAGGCGAACGGAGAAACAATGTTTTCGGCGGGCGCGAGCCACCTCCGGGTGCGGGAGGGGCATGAACATCACCGGGTGACGTTCGTCGAACTGTTCTTCGACCTCGTCTTCGTATTCGCCGTTACCCAGCTCTCGCACCGCCTGCTCGACCATCTGACACCGCTCGGCGTCCTGCAGACTGCGATGCTGATGGTCGCGTTCTGGTGGGTATGGGTCGACACGACCTGGGTCACCAACTGGCTCGATCCCGAAAAGCCGCCGGTGCGGACGATGCTCTTCTCGCTGATGCTGGCGGGCCTGGTGATGTCGGCATCGATCCCCAAGGCATTCGAGGAGCGCGGCCTCGCGTTCGCGCTGGCATTGGCTTTCATGCAGATCGCCCGCACCCAGTTCGTGCTGTGGGCGCTCCGGCGGCATGACCGGCGCAACTATCTCAACTTCCGCCGGATTGCGATCTGGCGGACCGTCGGGGCTGCCATCTGGGTCATCGGCGCGTTCACCGACGGCGGCACGCGGCTGGCGATCTGGAGCGCGGCGCTCGCGATCGACAGTATCGCGCCGGCAGTCTACTTCCGGGTCCCGGGCCTAGGCGCCTCCACCACCGAGGACTGGAACGTCGAGGGCGTTCACATGGCCGAGCGCTGCGGCCTGTTCGTCATCATCGCGCTCGGCGAATCGATCCTCGTCACCGGTGCGACGTTCGCGGGGCTGACCTGGTCGCCGGCCCATGTCGGCGCCTTCCTGGTCGCGTTCACCGGCAGCGTCGCGATGTGGGCGATTTATTTCAACGTCGGCGCCGAGCGCACCAGCAAGAAGATCGCCAAGTCCGACGACCCCGGCCGCATCGCGCGCAGCGGCTACACCTATCTGCACATCCTGATCGTGTCCGGTATCATCGTCACGGCGGTGGGCGACGAACTGGTGCTTCATCATTCGGACGGCCACACCGAATTGTCGACTGCGGCCGCGATCCTCGGCGGTCCGGCGCTCTATCTCGCCGGCAACGCGCTGTTCAAGCGCCTGTCCGCCTCCCGATTGCCGCTTTCGCATCTTGTCGGGCTTGGTCTCCTGGCGCTGCTCGTGCCGGTCGCGCCATTCGTCAGCCCGTTGATCCTCGCGTCCGGTGCGACCCTGGTGCTGATCCTCGTCCCGGTGTGGGAATGGCGGTCGCTCCGCCACACCGCAGACGTGCCGGCGCCATCCGACAATCTGGAACGGGAATAATCGACACCGACGTCATGCGGCAAAGCGGCATGGGCCCCTTGGTGGCGTTTCCGCTTTGTGGGATGCTCGTTCCCATCCTGAAAAGAAACCAAAAGGGGGAAACAATGATCCGATTGCTTTCGCTCGCTACTGCTTCATTCGTGGCGTTTGCGGCCCCGTCCGCCGATGCGCAGACTGCGCCAGACTGGCCGCAGCGCACCGTCCGGCTGATCCTGCCGTTCGGCGCAGGTTCCGCCACCGACGCTGCGGCGCGGCTGATCGGCGAGCGGCTCTCCACGCGCTGGGGCAAGCCGGTCGTGGTCGAAAACCGACCGGGCGGCGACGGCCTGGTGGCGATCAACGGCTTTCTGACCGCCAACGATGATCACGTGCTGCTGTTTGCGTCGAGCGCCTCGTTCCTGGCGCACCCTTATACGCAGGAAAAGCTGCCCTACAATCTCGAGCGCGATCTCCAACCGATCGCGCGCGTGAGTCACACCGTGCTGTCAATCGGCGTTCCTGGCGCGACCGACATGAAGAGCATCGCCGACTTCGTAACGCGCGCTCGCGCCGAGCCGAACAAGCTCGCGGTTGCCGGCGCGGCCGGTGTGCCGGAATTTACGCTCAGTGCCTTCGTCAAGGCGCATAACCTCGACGTCACCAAGGTGCCATACCGTGACGTCGTCCAGGCCGGCCGCGATCTCGGCGAGAACCGCATCCAGTTCCTGGTGTCATCCTTTGCGGTGGTGCGGCCGCTGGTCGAAGCCGGCAAGGTGCGCGTCATTGCCGTCGGCGGCAACCAGCGCAGCAAGGTGGTGCCGGCCGTTCCCTCGGTGCGCGAGA
>JBFXEX010000176.1:0-9506 GCA_050179645.1 Xanthobacteraceae bacterium
GACCGGGCGGGTTTTGACCGGCTGCGGGATTTCGAATTCGCCGAGCAGGTTGCGCAGGCTCGGCTGCAACGTGAGCAGCGCCGACACCGGCTCGGTCCGCATCTGCCCCAGCCACGGGTCGTCCATGTCGCGATAGACGAAGAGGTTGGCGCGCATCGTCGGGCCGACCGGGAAGAGCGTCAGGTAGGCCATGCGGTCGGCCACCCGGTCGGGAAAGCTGGTCAACGCCGGGAAGTCGAACCGCGGCCGGCCCACGGGCTTGAGGTCGAAGCCGATGCTGATCGAATGGTTCGGGCTCAGCACCTCGCGCGCAATGCCGAGGGTGTTCCGCAGGCCGACGTTGAGGCCGTTCGCCAGCACGATCAGCCGGGCGGAAATCTCTTCGCCGGTCGACAGCGTGACGCGCTGGCGATCCTTGCCGGTCGCGATCGCTGTGGCCTTGGCGGCAATGAGGGGCACGCGTTCCGGAATTTGCGCGCGCACGCTGTTGACGAGGCCTGGATATAGGATGCCGAATTGCCGGTTCGGCCGCTTCTCGACCAGGCGACCGAACCGGGCGATCCACAATTCTTCGTCGGGGGTGGCGTTACGCAGGACGGCCTCTGCCAAGCCGGTCTTGTGGAGCAGGCGAACCTGCGAGTCGTCGAGTTTCTCGCAGCGAAAATCCAGCGGATAGACCGGGTGCGGATCGATCAGCACGGCGTCGAAGCCGGCGCGTCCCAGCATGGCGGCCGCAGTCGAACCGGCGAGCCCGCCGCCGATGATGGCAATGTCGGTGTGCCGCATGGCCGCTCCTGGACGTTTCTCGGATCATTGCGGCCGGGAGCCTTAACGAAGCTTGAAATCGCTGCGGCAATTGCTGCGGCATTCGTGGGGCAGCATGTATCCAGTTGAGGAATAGTTGCGATGTTCCGGGACCGGACGGTTCCTCATTGCCGTGAGTGGCCGAATGGCCGCGCTCCGGCTTGCGGGCCGGCGAACCCCTTCGCCGCGTCGAATCTCTGCCAGCTGTCGCCATCGCGCCACCGAAAGGCGGTAATCTGCAGTGGTGTCCGGCGTTTGCGTTAGATCAAGCCATCCAAGCTGCAGCCGTTCATAAACCAGACGGGATCGGCATGCCTGTGACCGATATTGCATCATCATCGCAATCGAGGACGCCAAAGCCGTGACGCGGGCCGAAGGAAGCCAGCATGTCGACCTATCGCCTCGATAAACTCCTGGCGCCACGTTCGGTCGCCGTCGTCGGCGGCAGCCCGAAGGCCACGTCGCCAGCGCGCGCCATCCTGCGCAATCTCCGCACCGGCGCCTTTCCCGGACCGATCGGACTGATCAATCCGCATTACGCGGAGATCGAGGGCGTCCGCGCCGTCAAGTCGCTCGACGAACTGCCGGAGGTCCCCGATCTGCTCGTGATCGCGGCGCCGGCCAGATCGGTGCCGGGCATCGTCGCGGCCGCGGGCGCCAAGGGTGTGCCGGCCGCCATCATCATCTCGGCCGGGCTTGGACATGGCGCAGGCTCGCTCGCCGAGGCGTGCGAGAAATCGGCCCGCGCAAGCGGCCTGCGACTTGTCGGCCCGAATTGCATCGGGCTGCTTTCGCCGCCCGCCAGGCTCAATGCCAGCTTCACCACCTGCATGCCGGGCGAGGGCGATCTCGCGCTGGTCTCGCAATCGGGCGCCATCACGGCGGCGTTGGTGGAATGGTCGGTCGCGCACGGCATCGGCTTCTCGGGCATCGTCTCGCTCGGCGACCGCATCGATGTCGACTTCGGCGATCTGCTCGACTATTTCGCGCTCGACCGCCGCACCCGCGCCATCCTGCTCTACATCGAATCGATCAATCATGCGCGCAAGTTCATGTCGGCGGCGCGCGCTGCCGCCCGTATCAAGCCGGTGGTGGTGATCAAGTCCGGACGCCATGCGCTCGGCGCCAAGGCGGCGGCAACCCACACCGGCGCGCTCGCCGGCTCGGACTCGGTCTACGACGCCGCGTTCCGCCGCGCCGGCCTCCTGCGCGTCATCGACATGGACGAGCTGTTTGCCGCCGCCGAGACCCTGGGCCGGGTCAAGCCGTTCGCCGGCAAGCGGCTGGCGATCCTGACCAACGGCGGCGGCTTGGGCGTGCTCGCAGTCGACCGGCTCGCCGACCTCAACGGCACCCTGGCGGGGGTGTCGCCCGAGACCGTGAAGAAGCTTGACGCCGTGCTGCCGCCGATCTGGTCACGCGCCAATCCGGTCGACATCGCCGGCGATTCCGACGCCGCGCGGTACGCGACGGCCTTGGAAGCGCTGCTGCAGGACCCGGAGAATGACGCGGTGCTGGTGATGAACGTGCCGACCGCCCTCGCCTCCAGCGAAGAGGCGGCGCGCACGGTGGCAACCATCGCCCGCGACCATCGCCGCAACACCCACCCGGCGAAGCCGGTATTCGCAAACTGGGCGGGCCGCAGCGATGAAGTGACGCCGATCTTCGAAGACGCCGGCATTCCGAGCTATCAGACCGAGACCGATGCAATCCGCGGGTTCATGCATCTCGTCCGCTACCGCGAGGCGCTCGATACGCTGATGGCGACGCCGCCCAACCTGCCGGCCGACTTCCAGTCGGACGTCGCGGCGGCGCGCGCCAGCCTTGCGGCAGCGCTGCAAAGCGGCCGCACCTGGCTCGATCCGATCGAGGTCACCGCCCTGCTCACCGCCTATGGCATTCCGTGCGCGACGGTCACGCTCGCCCGCGATGCCGACGCCGCGGCCGCCGCCGCCGCGCCGTTGCTGGCGCAGGGCACGACCGTCGTCGCCAAGATTTCCTCGCCGGACATCGTCCACAAGTCCGAAGTCGGCGGCGTCCGCCTCAACCTTACGAGCGAAGCGGCGGTGCGGGAAGCAGTCGCCGACATCCTGGCACGCGCCCGCGCCGCAAGGCCGGACGCGCGCATCGACGGCGTCACTATCCATCCGATGATCCTGCGCCCCAAGGCACGCGAGTTGATCGCCGGGTTGGCCGCCGACCCGACCTTCGGCCCGGTGGTGGTGTTCGGCGCCGGCGGAACCGCGGTCGAGGTCATCGCCGATAAGGCGCTGGCGCTACCGCCGCTCGACCTCGCGCTGGCGCACGACTTGATCGGGCGCACCCGCATCTCCCGTCTGCTCAAGGCCTACCGCAATGTGCCGGCAGCCGACGCCGATGCGCTGGCGCTGGTCCTGGTCAAGTTGGCGCAGCTCGCCGCCGACCTGCCGGAAATCCGCGAACTCGATCTCAACCCTCTGCTCGCCGACGAAACCGGCGTGATTGCCGTCGATGCTCGCGTTGCGGTCAAGCCTTTGGAGGAGCCGTCGCGGCGCGGTCCGCCGGGCCATCCGCGTTTTGCGATCAGACCGTACCCGAAAGAGTGGGAGCGGCATGTCGCGTTGCGCGACGGCGCGACCGTGCTGGTGCGGCCGGTGCGGCCGGAGGACGAGCCGCTCTACGGCCCGTTCTTCGCCAAAGTCTCTCAGCACGACCTGCGGCTGCGCTTCTTTGCGCCGGTAAAGGAATTCGGCCACGCCTTCGTGGCGCGCTTCACCCAGATCGACTACGGGCGCGCGATGGCGTTCATTGCCATCGACGAAGTCTCCGGCGAGATGCTCGGCGTGGTGCGCCTGCATGCCAATTCCGACTACGACCGCGGCGAATATGCCGTGCTGGTGCGCTCCGACCTGAAGGGGCGCGGACTGGGCTACCTCCTGATGACGCTGATCATCGAATATGCGCGCAGCGAGGACCTCAAGATGATCGAGGGCCAGGTGCTGGCCGAAAACATTGCGATGCTGGACATGTGCCGCGGGCTTGGCTTCGACATTTCGGCTGACCCGCATGACACCCACACCCGCATCGTGCGATTAGCCATCGCGCGCTGACGCCTCCAAGTCGGCTGGCTCTTCCGGACGTCGCCCGTACCTGCTTGGGTTAGTCCAGGGAGGGAGCAGAAATGGTACTCTCGCGAATTCCCTTCCCCCTACCCCTCCCCGCACCGGGAGAGGGAGCACGCTGCAATGCCGCGCGTTTGGCCGCAATGCATCCATGGCCTTTTCATTGTTGATCGAAACGCGCTAAATCCCCCGCGCATTGCCAATCCCAAGGAGCACGCCAAAATGGCCGTCATGGACCGAAGCCCGGCGCAAACGGGCTCGTACGAACCTGTCACCTGGAATTTCAAGCTGATCGGCCAACACGCGCTCGATGGGTTTGGCGGCATGGGCGAGGGCATGTCGATCCAGATCGCCCCCGATGGCCGGCGCATCCTCTGGCTGGCGCACGAGAGCGCGCCGAAGAACTTCACCGGCGTCGATGTCTCCGACCCGCGCAAGCCCAAGGTCGTGGTGCAGACCGACCTGCCGCAGGCGCATATGCGCTCCAACTCGCTGGAGACCTGCGGGAACATCATGGCAGTGGCGTACCAGACCCAGAAGAAAGGTCTGCAGCCGGCCGGCATGGAGCTGTTCGACATCTCGGTGCCGGAGAAGCCGAAGTCCATCTCGTTCTTCGATTGCTCGGGACCAACCTCGCGCGGCGTGCACCAGCTCTGGTTCTGCGACGGCGAGTATGTTCACTGCGCGTCCGGCGCGGCAGACTTCCAGCCGACGCATCCGAGCGACGATCAGTTCTACCGATGCATCGACGTGCGTAACCCGTCGAAGCCGGTCGAGCTCGGCCGCTGGTGGATGCCCGGCACCCGGCAAGGCGACAACGTCATGCCGCCGCCGCGCCATCCTCTCGACAAGGGATACCGCGCGCATAACTGCAACGTCTATCCGCAGCGGCCGGACCGCTGCTACCTCGCCTATATCGACGGCGGCATGCACGTCCTCGACATCTCCGACAAGGCGAACCCGAAGAAGATCTCATCCTGGACCAACTCCCCGCCCTACACGGGTTTCATGCACACGGTCGTGCCGCTGTTCGATCGCGGGCTCATGCTGGTCACCGACGAGGCGACCGAGAACAACTGCAAGGACTGGCCGAAGCTGATCTGGGTACTCGACGCGCGCGAGGAGACGAACCTGGTGCCGATCTCGACCTGCCCGGTGCCCGATCACACCGTCTACGCCAAGGCCGGCCGGTTCGGAGCGCACAACATCCACGAGAACGTGCCGCTGCCGACCTGCTGGCAGTCCGACCAGATCGTGCTCGGTACCTTCTTCAATGGCGGGCTTCGCGCCTACGACATCGCCAATCCGTATCAGCCGAAGGAAGTCGGAGTATTCATCCCGCCGGCTCCTCCCCTTGCTCCTACGGGAACGATTCAGATCAACGACGTGTTCGTCGACGAGCGCGAGATCGTCTACTGCGTCGATCGCCATGTCGGCGGGCTGTACATCCTGGAGATGGATTTCTGAGTTCTACCCCTGTGTCCCGGGCGCAGCGCAGCACGCCTTCGTGGTGCGCTGCAGACCCGGGATCGCAAAGAAGACCGCCTTCGTAACGGTCCCGGATCTGCGGTGCACCGCTCCGCAAGCGCTGCGCGCTGCACCGCATCCGGGACACACGGGGATAGATGATGCTCGATCTGTTTCCATCGCGCGCGGCGGGCCCGTTCGGACGGCGGCAGAAGCATGCGCGCGGCGGGCGGATTCCTGTCACCGTCGTCACCGGCTTCCTCGGCGCCGGCAAGACCACGCTGGTGCGGCGCTTCCTCGCCACGCCGGAAGGCGAGGGCACCGCCGTCGTCATCAACGAGTTCGGCAGCGTCGGCATTGACGACGCGCTGGTGCGCGATTCCGCCGAGGAGATCACGCTGCTAGGCAACGGCTGCCTGTGCTGCAACACCCGCTCCGACCTGCAGAACGCGCTGCGCCGGCTGGTCGCCGAGCGCGAGCAGGGCACGGTGCCGCCGTTCCGCCGCGTGCTGATCGAAACCAGCGGGCTGGCCGATCCCGGCCCGATCCTACAGACCTTCGCGACCGACCGGGCGCTCGGCGGCGAGTTCCACGTCGAGGTCGTGCTGGCAGTTATCGACGCAACCGGCGGCCTCGCCACGCTCGAATGGTCGGCGGAGGCGCGCAAGCAGGTGATCCTGGCCGACCGGCTGGTGATCTCGAAGAGCGACCTGGCGGACGCCGATGCGGTCGCGCGGCTGACCGAGCGCCTGCGCGCGCTCAACGGCCGCGCCACGATCGTCACCGCGATCGCCGGTAACCTCGATCCGCGCGCGCTCACCGACGCCGCCGACGACAGCGCCCGCACTGCCGCGATCCACACCGGCTTCGTCGCCGAGGCCGAGCACACCGACGGCATCGCGAGCTTCGTCTGGACCGAGACGTCGCCGGTCGACTGGACGGTGTTCGCGCGCGCGCTCGAAACATTGCTGGCGCTGCGCGGCCCGGACCTTCTTCGCGTGAAGGGCTTCCTCAACGTCGCCGGCTGCCGCGGCCCGGTGCTGGTGCAGGTGGTGCAGCATCTGGCGCATCCGCCGATCGAACTCGCGGCCTGGCCGGAGGACGATCAAACCAGCCGGCTCGTCTTCATCACCCGCAACATCAGCGAGGCACAGGTGCGCGCGCTGTTTGCCGCGGTGCAGGCACTGGCGAGTTCCGGGTAGTTGTTCCGTCATTCCGGGGCGCGCCAAAGGCGCGAGCCCGGAATCCATACGCCACAAACTCGATCATGGATTCCGGGCCCGCCGCTGCGCGCCGTCCCGGAATGACGAGGGAACGGCGGCGCACAATTTTCTGCAAGGCGGTTTCCAACGCGCACCCATTGGACTAGCCTCTTGTTTGGAATTGATCGCAACAAGCGACGCGCGACTCGGACGACCCCGTCATCCTCGATCGCCAATTCTGGGAGGCTCCCACCGATGGCCCGAATTTCTCTCGACGTGAACGGCCGCACTCACACGATCGACGCCGATCCGGAGATGCCGCTGCTCTATGCGCTGCGCAACGATATCGGCCTGAACAATCCGAAGTTCGGCTGCGGGCTCGCGCAATGCGGCGCCTGCACCGTGCATCTCGACGGCCAGCCGATCCGCTCCTGCATCACGCCATTATCGGCGGTCGGCAACGGCAAGGTCGTGACACTGGCCGGCCTCGGCACGCCCGAGAAGCCGCATCCGCTGCAGACCGCCTATATCGAGGAGCAGGTGACGCAGTGCGGCTACTGCGTCAACGGCTGGATCATGACGGCTGCCGCCTTCCTGCGCGACAAGAAGAAACCGACCGACGCCGAGATCACGGCGGCGCTCGAAGGGCTCAAGTGCCGCTGCGCCACGCACATGGCGATATTGCGCGCCGTCAAGCGCGCCGCCGCGATGATGGGCTGAGGGAGCGCGCGCCATGACCAAGTTCGAGCAAGCCTCTGCATTCTCACGCCGCTCCCTGCTCAAGGCCGGCGGCGCCTTCGTAGTTTCGGTCGGCGGCCCGATTGGGCTGGGCACCGTGCTCGGCATCGGCGAAGCCTTCGCCCAGGGCGCCAAGCCGCCGCTGACGCCCAACCAGTTGTCGTCCTATATCGCCGTCAACGCCGACGGCACGGTCTCGGCATTCTTCGGCAAGATGGACATGGGCCAGGGTCTGTTCGTCGCCATCGGCCAGATGGTGGCGGAAGAGCTCGACGTGCCGTTCAAGACCGTCAAGGTTCTGATGGGCGACACCGCCACCAGCGTGAACCAAGGTGGAGCTTCGGGATCGACGGGCATCCAGCGCGGCGGCGTCCAGATGCGCGCCGCGGCCGCGGAAGCGCGCCGCGTGCTGGTCGACATGGCGGCACAGAAGCTCGGCCTGCCGGCCGAGCAGCTCACCGTCACCGACGGCGTGGTGCACGCCAAGGCCGATGCGACGAAGAACGTCAGCTATGTCGAGTTGATCGGCGGCAAGTACTTCAACGTCCAGCTCGAATGGAACAAGCAGGTCGGCAACAACCTCTATGCGCCGGGCAAGGCCAAGCCGAAGTCGCCGAAGGACTACAAGGTCGTCGGCAAGCCGATCAAGCGCGAGGACGTGGCGCCGAAGGTCTTCTCTCGCGAGGACTTCGTCACCGATATCAAGGTGCCCGGCATGGCGCATGGCCGCATGCTGCGCCCGGCGGTTGCCGGCTCGGTACCCGTGAAGATCGACGAAGCTTCGATCAAGAGCATTCCCGGCGCGCAAGTCGTCTGGGAGAAGGGCTTCCTAGGCGTCGTCGCCGATACCGAGTGGGGCGCCATCAACGCCGCACAGAAGCTCAAGGTCGAGTGGTCGAACGTCGCGCCGCCGTTCCCCGACCAGAACGCGCTCTACGACCACATCCGCAAGGCGCCGGTCCGCAAACGCGAGATCGGCGGCAAACCGGCCGGCAACATCGACGAGGCGTTCAAGACCGCCGCGCGCGTGGTCG
Organism: Xanthobacteraceae bacterium; assembly: GCA_050179645.1. Taxonomy (GTDB): domain Bacteria; phylum Pseudomonadota; class Alphaproteobacteria; order Rhizobiales; family Xanthobacteraceae; genus VAZQ01. Next base: position 8,347 of record JBFXEX010000176.1, read on the forward strand.
AGGCCGAATACGAATGGCCGTTCCAGTCGCACGCCAGCATGGGGCCGGCCTGCTCGCTGGTCGAGATCAAGAACGGCAAGGTCACCTGCTGGAGCGGCACGCAAAAGTCGCACTTCGTGCAGAACGGCCTGGCGGCGACGCTGGGCATTCCGGTCAGCGACGTGCACGTGATCTGGGCGGTCGGACCCGGCTCCTACGGCCGTAACGATGCCGACGACTGCGCCATGGATGCCGCCGTGCTTGCCAAGGCGGTCGGCAAGCCGGTGCGGCTGCAATACACCCGCGAGCAGGGAACCGGCTGGGACCCGAAGGGCCCGGCTTCGATCCATCGCGCCCGCGCGGCGATCGACGCGACAGGCAACGTCATCGCCTACGAGTTCGTCAGCAAGGGGTTCTCACGGGTCGACGTCAACACCTCGGGCAACAAGCCGATCGACACTCTCGCGGGCCATACCCGCGGCCTTCCGCTCGCCTCCGGCGACGGTTTCGGCGTGCCGGCGGAATCCTACGAGTTCGCCAACAAGCGGATGGGGTGGGAGACCATTCCGCCGCTCCTCGAACGCGCCTCGCCGCTGCGCTCGTCGCACCTGCGCGACCCGGTCGGCCCGCAGATCCACTTCGCGAGCGAATCGTTCATGGACGAGGTCGCGGCGGCCATCAGCGTCGACCCGGTCGAATTCCGTCTGCGTCACGTCAAGGAGCCGCGCGACATCGCGGTGATCAGGGCTGCGGCCGAAAAAGCGGGGTGGCAGACCCGGCCGGCGCCGCGCCGCGACCAGACCGGCAACAACGTGTCGGGACGCGGCATCGCCTATTCGCAGAGGAACGGCACGCGCTGTGCGATCGTCGCCGAGGTCGACATCGACCGCACGACCGGCAGGATCTGGGCCCGCAAGTTCACCGTCGCCCACGACTGCGGGCTGGTCATCAACCCGGACGGCATGCTCAACACCATCGAGGGCAACATCGTGCAGGGCGTCAGCCGCACGCTGTGGGAGGAGGTCAAATTCGACGACAAGGCGGTGACCAGCGTCGACTGGATGACCTATCCGATCCTCGACATCAGCGAGACGCCGCAGACGATCGACATCGTGCTGATCGACCACCCGGAGCTGCCGCCCACCGGCGCCGGCGAGCCGTCGATCCGGCCGGTGGCGGCG
>JBFXEX010000177.1:0-9353 GCA_050179645.1 Xanthobacteraceae bacterium
ACCGGCTGGCCCCGCAATGAAAGGTGTTCTGCACTCCCCCACGTCGAAAAATGAAGGCGCCTCGGCAAGGAGCGAGGCACTGCTGCTGGCCATCGCGAAAGCCAGAGCCTGGATTGAGGACCTTTCGGAGGGGCGCGTGGCCTCGTTCGCCGAGATCGCGAAGCGGGAGGGACGCGTCGAGCGGCATGTGCGACTGCTGGCGCAACTCGCGTTCGTGTCGCCGAGGATGATTTCGGCGTTAATCGATGGCCAGCTGTCGCCGACGGCGAAAGTGACCCGCCTCGCCACCCGATTGGAATCTTTGTGGGCCAAGCAGTCGCTTCCCTGACCTTCAGGTTCATGATCTCAAGGTCGTAGGTTCAAATCCTAGGCCCACACATCCAAAACCAAGGGCAGTTGCGATGGCCGGCAAGGATCTGCACGACATCAAGTTTCGATGTTCCGAACTGCGCGCGGCCTTGTCCCGTAGAATCTCCCTCGGCGGGTAATATCATCGCCTCCCCAGAAGTTGGCGGTCGGCACCATCACTATGAGAGTCGAGCCACTTCAGGGAAGGACTGGACGTTTTTGCTCGCACCCGTCCAAACGCCGTGGCGCCAATTTTGAACAAGGACACCCATCTGAGCTCGATACCTATCGCGCGGCATAGATGTCACGAAACCGGGTTTGCTCGGATAGATCACGTATACACTGCTAATCAGTTTCCTACGCGTGAAGACCGCACTCCTTTTTCACTTCTTGCTCCCACCACCAGCGGCCCGCGCGCTCCGATTCGCCGGGCACGATTGCGCGCGTGCAGGGCGCGCAACCGATCGATGCGAATCCCTTGGCATGGAGGGCGTTGAGCGGCACATCGTTCGCGGTCGCGAACGCGAGCGCCTGCTCGCGGCTCCAGTCGAACAGCGGATTGACCTTGATCAGGCCGCGCATCGTGTCCGCTTCGACCAAGGCCATGTCCTTGCGGTAATTGGATTGGTCGCCGCGCAGGCCCGTGACCCACGCATGCGCACCGGCGAGCGCCCGGTTGAGTGGCGCGACTTTCCGGACGTGACAGCAGGCAAGTCGCGCGTCGCGGGACTGGTAGAAGCCGTTCACCCCCTGCCGCCTTATCAAGGCTTCGACATCGTCGCTCCGTGGCGTGAACACCTGGATGCGCCGGCCATAGCGCTGCTCCGATGCTGCCCACACTTCGTTGGTCTCGTTGAACAGCCGCCCGGTGTCGAGCGTGACCAGGTCGATTTCGAGATCATGCTCCGCGACGAGATGCAGGAGAACCTGATCCTCCAGGCCGAAGCTGGTGGTGAACGCGATTCTTCCGTCGATCTCAGCGCGCAAGCGCGCCAGCCGCTGTCCGACCGACAGGCTCGTGAGCAGGTTCGAAAGACGCTTCGCTTGGATCGGGAGGGCTTGGCTGCCGACGAACTGGGCAGTGGGCCAAGAAGACGTGGTGTCCGGGGCGACGTGAGCGTCCTGGTTCGCAGTCAGAATAAGGCCGCCTCCCGCGATGCGTCCTCCGAATTCGAGCACGATTCGCCCGCAGCGCGGATTGTCAGTATAGAGATCGACCGCCAGCGGCCTGGCAAGTTCGAGCAGAATTTCTCCGACGTGGTTCTGGCCGATGCGGTCGCTCCCAATTTCGGCAATCTGGCCGGGGTCGATGGCGCGATCGACCGATAACACCACGCCGCGGGTTTCGGCCGTGCCGATACGGATCGCGAGGCGCGAACCGGCCGCCAGTGCCTCGCGATGCAGCCAGAACACCCGCGCACGCAGATATCGTCCGGTCCGGGCAGGCAGCGTCGCATGAGACAGGACATTGCCACGCTCGACGAACAACTCGCGATCGAGGGTAACGCCGACCGACTGACCTGCGAACGTCTCCTGCGACTGCGACGCGCCATCTGTAGCAGGCCAGGTCTCGATCGAGCTGACGCGCGCGGTCTTCCCCGACGGCATCAGAATAACCTCGTCGCCGGCCACGAGCCGCCCGCTCTCGATGCGTCCTGCCAGAATGCGGCGATCGTCGAATTTGTAGACCGCCTGGATCGGAAGACGCAGGTCCAGGTCGACCGGCTGGTGCGCCGGGGCAAACCGTTCCAGTGCCGCGATCACCGTCGGCCCGCCGGTTGCCAATGTTGCGTGATGCGCGGTGATGCCAACGCCCTCGCGCGCGGACGCCGGAATGATCGCCGCAGGCGCGAGGCCAAGCTCGTTCAGGTAGTCCGTGATTTCCGTTTCGATCTCGCAAAATCGTACTGGATCGTAGCCGAGCCGATCCATCTTGTTCACAACGACGATCAACTGCCGAATGCCCAGCAGGTGGACCAGGTAGCAGTGCCGGCGGGTCTGCTCGCGCACGCCCTCGGTTGCGTCGACCATCAGGACGGCACCGTCCGCTTGCGCAGCGCCGGTAATCATGTTGCGCAGGAACTCGGCGTGACCCGGCGCATCGATCAGAACGAAATCGCGCGCTTCGGTACGAAAGCGAATCTGGCTGGTATCGATGGTGATGCCCTGGTCCCGCTCGGTCTGCAGCGCGTCCAGCAGAAACGACCATTCGAACGGCATCCCGCGCCGGGCACTGACGGCCTTCAGGTGATCGAGCTTACCGTCCGGCAGGCTGCCGGTCTCGTGCAGTAGGCGTCCGATCAAGGTCGACTTGCCGTGATCGACCGAGCCCAGGATGACGATCCGCACGAGCGGCCGGTCTGAATGGCGGGTCGGACGGTTGAGTACGGAAGGAAGGATCGCGTTCATGTTAGATCCTAGTCAGAGATAACCGGCCGTCCGCAGCCGCTCGAATGCATCTTCGGCTTCATGATCCATCGCGCGGCCCGACCTTTCGGGGGTTCGTGTGATCTCAAGCTCGGCGATGATCTCGTCGAGAGACGCCGCCGTCGATTCGACCGGCGAAGTGATGTCCGCATCACCGAGCGAACGGTAGCGTTTGCCGTCGCGCGCCAGATAGAGCGGAATGATCGGGATGTTTTCGCGACGAGTGTATCGCCAGATGTCGCTCTCGGTCCAATGCAGGATCGGATGAACGCGTAGATGAGCGCCGGGCGGCGGCGAATCGTTGAATTGATTCCAGAATTCCGGGGGCTGGTCGCGGACGTCCCAATTGCCTTCCGTACCACGCAGCGAGAATACCCTCTCCTTCGCCCGCGTCGCTTCTTCGTCGCGCCGGATGCCGGCAAATAGACCGTCGAAGCCATACTTGGCGAGCGCGAGTTTCAGGCCTTCGGTCTTCCGCGCGGCAGACCGTGCGGCGGACGGCAAGGTCGGATCGACGCTTTCGATCGGCGGGCAGAACTCGACGAGAAGGTCGAGGTTCCATTCTTGGGCGTAACGATCGCGGAAAGCGTACATCTCCGAGAATTTCTTTCCGGTGTCGACGTGCATGACCGGAAACGGCACGCGTCCGAAGAAGGCCTTGCGCGCCAGCCAGATCATGACGTTCGAATCCTTGCCGAGCGACCACAGCAGGGCGAGGTTCTTCAGCCGCGCGAACGCCTCCCTGAAGACGTAGATGCTTTGCGCTTCCAGTTCGTCGAGCCGGTCCATTGTCAGGCTCCACCGTAGCGTCGCATCGATAGATCGCCATTTCCCGACGGCCTCACCAATGTGAAGACGGACAGAAGCCGATTGGCTTTCTTGGGCCGGCGCCAGAACCAGAGCATGCCGAGGCGCAGAGGACGTCGCCTCTCGGTCAACGACTCTTCCCCGAGCCGCCAGATCGGACGAAGGCCGGCGCATCCGCATTCCGCGGCGGTTTCGACGCCCCAGTCACGCGCCACCTCGGTGAGAGTCGAGTCGTCGACAAGCCGCTGAAGTGACCGTTCGTCGGGGGCAAAAAGATTTCTCTCGATGTGTGCTGGAACACGCATATGAACTTCCAAGACGCGCTTTTGATTTGGAAGAAGATTTTTCTACCCAAGCGCTTGTTTCTCAGTCTTAATGAGAAAAAATTTCTCGTCAACCGCAGAGTATTCCCCGATGCGTTTCCTTCCCGTTTGTCTCGATCTTTCGGCCGGCAGCGTCGTCCTGGTCGGCTCGGGCACCCAGGCGATCGCCAAGCTGCATCTCTTGCGCGCGGCCGGCGCCAATGTGCGCTGGTTCTCGCCACAGGCGGATGTCGCCGAGGAGTCGTTCGTCGCCAACCACTACTATCCTGGTGACATCGGCCTCACCATCCGTCAGCCAGATGAGCGCGACCTGAAGGGCGCGCTAGTGGTTGTGTCGGCGGCAGGCGGCGATCTTGACGACCGGGTCGCCGCGCTGGCGCGGACCGTTGGGGTGCCGGTCAATGTGGTCGACCGGCCCGGTCTCTCGACTTTCATCATTCCCGCTATCGTCGATCGGGGAGATGTCGTCGTGGCGATTGCAACGGGCGGCGCATCGCCCGTTCTGGCGCGGCGGTTGCGCGAGCGCATCGAGGCCCTGCTTCCGGCGCGTGTTGGCGATTTTGCAGCACTCATGGGCCGGTATCGCAGCCGCCTCGCAGACGGCCGCCGACGCCTTCCTGCCTTGTCGCTTCGCCGCTTCTGGGAGCGTGCGATCGATGGCCCGATCGGTGCCGCGTTCCTTGCCGGCCGGACACGCGAGGCGGAAGCCGCACTGGTACGCGCGAGCGACGATCCGGTCGCGGCCGCAGACGACGGACAAGGCGTCGTGCATCTGGTCGGCGCCGGCCCAGGCGATCCTGATCTGCTGACGTTGCGGGCGCTCCATGCGCTGCAGGGAGCTGACGTGATCTTCTACGACGAACTGGTGGGGCCGGAGATTCTCGACCGTGCACGACGCGACGCCGAACGCGAGTTCGTCGGCAAGCGCAAGGGCGTGGCCGGAATCGGTCAAGCCGAGATCAACCGGCGGCTGATCGAAGCCGCGCAGGCCGGCCGCCGCGTGGTGCGGCTCAAGGGCGGCGACCCGTTCATTTTCGGGCGCGGCGGTGAAGAACTGGAAGCGCTACAAAAAGCAGATATTCCGGTTCACGTCGTCCCGGGCATCACGGCGGCGCTGGGTTGCGCCGCCGAGGTTGAGCTGCCGCTGACGTTCCGCAAGGAGGCAACCCGGCTCTCGCTCGTCAACGCCAATACGGCCGAGGGCGCCGCATCCGTTAATTGGAGCGGATTGTCGGACCCAGCGACGACCGTCGTCGTCTACATGGGGCTGTCGTCGGCGCAACTGGTGAGCCAGGGTCTGATCGCAGCCGGCCGCGATCCCCACACACCCGCGGCAGTACTGGCGCGCGGCACACGTCCGGATTCCGTCGCAACGGTCGGCCGCTTGCAGGACTTGCCGCAACTCGCGGCCTCGGTCGGCGAGGGACCCGCGTTGCTCGTGGTGGGCGACGTGGTTGCACGTTCGCAGCCCTGGAAAGTTGGTACGCCCGCGCCCGCTGAGGCGGCCGCATGACCGCGCCCAGCCAGCAGAAACTCAAGGTTCATGGCCCGGTCGTCGTGACGGCAAACCGCCTCAGCGACGGCGCGGTGGTCTATCGCGCCGCAATCGGTGGCTGGACGACGCGGCTGGCGGATGCCGCTGTGGTGACGGACGCCCGAGCGGCCAAAGATCTGCTTTCTGAAGCGATCGCGGACGATCTCGGCGCGGTTGGTCCCTACGTGGCTCCGGTGGAGATCGTGGACGGCCGCATCGAGCCGGGGAATCTACGCGAGCATATCCGGCTCGGTGGCCCGACCTTCGACCTGCCGGTCACGTTTGGAATCTGATCCGAGAGCTTCAGCCATGTACCTATACGACGGTTTCGACCAAACGCTGGTCAACGAGCGCGTCGACGAATTCCGCGACCAGGTGGCGCGCCGCCTTTCAGGCGAACTGAGCGAGGAAGAATTCAAGCCGCTGCGCCTGATGAACGGAGTCTACCTCCAGCTTCATGCCTACATGCTTCGCGTCGCGATTCCTTATGGAACGTTGTCGTCGAACCAGCTTCGGACGCTAGGCCATATCGCGCGGCGCTACGACCGCAACTACGGCCACTTCACGACGCGGCAGAATCTGCAGTTCAACTGGATCAAGCTCTCCGAACTCCCGGACGTGATGGCCGATCTGGCGAAGGCAGGCCTGCACGGCATGCAGACCAGCGGCAATTGCGTTCGTAATGTCACGACCGATCAATGGGGCGGCGTCGCGCCCGACGAAATCGAAGATCCGCGCATCTGGGCCGAAATCCTCCGGCAGCATTCCACGATGCACCCGGAGTTCACCTACCTGCCGCGCAAGTTCAAGATCGCGATCACCGCGGCGAAGCAGGATCGCGCGGCGGTGCGTGTGCATGATATCGGATTGCGGCTGCACCGTAACGGCGCGGACGAGACTGGCTTCGAGGTCATCGTCGGCGGTGGGCTCGGGCGGACGCCGTTTGTCGGCAAGACCATCAAACCGTTCCTGCACAAACGCGACCTTCTCAGCTACGTCGAGGCCATTCTCCGCGTCTATAACCAATACGGCCGGCGCGACAATATTTACAAGGCACGCATCAAGATTCTTGTTCACGAGCTTGGCGCCGAGAAGTTCGCCGCCGAGGTCGAAGCCGAATGGCAGACCATCAAGGACGGGCCGCTCGCCATCAGCCCGGCGTTCATCGCCGAGATCGCGGCGCGCTTCCGCTACCCGGACTACGAAAGCCTCAGCGACGACCCGCCCGAATTGCGTAGCGTGCGCGCCGCGGAGCGCCGCTTCGAGGCGTGGTACAGGAATGCCGTGTCGCCACACAAGGTGCCGGGCTATTCGATCGTCACGTTGTCGCTCAAGCCGGAGGGCGGGCCGCCCGGCGACGCCACCGCCGAGCAGATGGATGCGATCGCGGACCTCGCCGATCGCTACAGCCTCGGCGAGATCCGCGTCGCGCACGAGCAGAACCTAGTGTTGCCGCACGTACCGCAGCGCGATCTCGTGGCGCTCTGGGGGGCGGCCGACGGCCTCGGCCTCGCCACGCCGAACATCAATCTGGTGTCCGACATCATCGCCTGCCCGGGGCTCGATTATTGCAGCCTTGCGAATACCCGTTCGATCCCTGTTGCGCAGGAACTTACGCGCCGGTTCCGGAATTTGGATACGCAGCGGGACATAGGCCCGCTGCACATTAACATTTCCGGGTGCATCAATGCCTGCGGCCATCACCACGTCGGGCACATCGGCCTTCTTGGTGTCGAGAAGAACGGCCAGGAATTCTACCAGATCACGCTCGGCGGCCGCGCCGACGAGGACGCAGCGATTGGAACGCTTCTCGGCCCGGCGGTGCCCTATGCCGAGGTCGGCGATGTCATCGAGGACGTGGTCGCGGCCTATGTCGAACTGCGCGAACGGCCTGACGAACAGTTCGTCGATACGGTCAAGCGGGTCGGCATCGAGCCGTTCAAGGAGCGCGTCTATGCCACTCGTTAAGAACGGCGTGATCACGGACGACCGGTTCGTCCCCGTGCTGGACGACGCTCCGGTGCCGGACGACGTGGCCGTCATCGTTACGGCGGCGCGCCTCTTGGCTGATGCCGGCGAGTTGGCGGGGCGCAGTGCGCCATTGGGCGTCGTCTGGCCGAACGACCGCAACGTGCAGGAACTTGCGCCGCTCCTCGACCGGATTGCGTTGGTTGCGCTGGTGTTTCCCAATTTCCGCGACGGTCGGGCTTATTCGCAAGCGCGCATTCTCCGCGAGCGCTATCACTTCCGCGGCGAACTACGCGCCACCGGTCAGGTGTTGCGCGATCAGTTTCTGCTGCTGTGGCGGGCCGGCTTCGACGCCTTCGAAGTCATCAAACCGGCCGATGCGGCAAAATTCAGTGAAACGATCAAGCGCTACAGCGTGCACTACCAGCCCGACAACGACGATACGCTTGCGGCGTTTCGTCGCCGAATCGGCCGCTCTCCGATCAGTACGATACCAGAACGGAAACAATCGACCCAATCGATTGGCAAGTCTTAGCAAGGTGCATCTGCGTCGGTTGAAAATATGAAAGCCCCTTTTATTGACCGACCGGTTAGGGAAATGCAGCATCATTCCTCTAATTACAGCACGACCGTGCAAATCGATGGAGGTTTTACATGCTTCGCTTGGTGATCGGAATTGCTGCGGGACTTGCCATGAGCGGCGCTGCGAGTGCCGCCGATGTGACGCTCCTCAACGTCTCATACGATCCGACCCGTGAGCTTTACGCCGACTTCAACAAGGCCTTCGCCGCGAAATTCAATGCAGACACCGGCAAGACCATCGAGGTCCGCCAGTCGCATGGCGGTGCGGCGCGTCAAGCACGCTCCGTGATCGATGGTCTTGCCGCCGACGTTGTGACCCTCGCCCTCGCTTACGACATCGACGCGATCGCCGAACGCGGCCTGATCGCGAAGGATTGGCAGCAGCGATTGCCGAACAATTCCTCACCCTACACTTCGACCATCGTCCTGCTGGTCCGTACCGGTAATCCCAAGAATATCAAGAACTGGGACGATCTCGTCCGCCCCGACATCAAGGTGATCACTCCCAACCCCAAGACCTCCGGCGGCGCACGCTGGAATTATCTCGCCGCCTGGGGTTACGCTCTCAAGAAATTCGGGTCCGAAGACAAGGCGAGGGACTTCGTTCAGAGGATCTACAAGAACGTCCCGGTGCTCGACACCGGCGCGCGCGGCTCGACGGTGACGTTCGTGGAGCGCGGCGTTGGCGACGTCTTCATCTCCTGGGAGAACGAAGCGTTCCTGGCGTTGAACGAACTCGGCAAAGACAAATTCGAGATCGTCATCCCGTCAATCTCGATCCTGGCTGAACCGCCGGTGACCGTGGTCGACAAGGTCGTGGAGCGCAAGAACACGCGCGCCGCCGCCGAGGCCTACCTCAAGCACCTCTACAGCAAGGAGGGTCAGGACATTGCCGGCCGGCACTATTATCGTCCGCGCGATCCGGAAATCTCCAAGAAGTACGAAAAGCAATTCCCGAGCGTGAATATGTTCACCATCGACGATGTGTTCGGCGGTTGGCAGGTTGCACAGAAGAAGCACTTCGCCGACAAGGGCGTGTTTGACGAAATCTACGGTCAGTGAGCACTATAGCTCGCATGGCCACGAGCGAGGCGTCACATCCGTCGCGTGCCGCCGCGCCACCCCCCGTGGCCAGGCACCGGCGCACCGTGATCCCAGGCTTCGGTCTCACGCTTGGCCTCACCCTGACTTGGCTCTCGTTGATCGTGTTGATTCCGCTCGTGGGGCTGTTCCTCAAGAGTGCGGAACTCAGTTTCGACCAGTTCTGGTCGATCGTGACGGCCCGGCGTACGCTCAACGCACTGCGCGGTAGCTTTGGAATCTCGCTGATCGCGGCGCTGATCAATCTGGTATTCGGAGTCCTG
>JBFXEX010000178.1:0-9256 GCA_050179645.1 Xanthobacteraceae bacterium
ACACCAACCGACCACATTCGAGCCTCAACGGGCTCACACCGACTGAGTTCGCAGCACGCCCCACGGAGGGGCATAACCGGAACAGATTCTCCCTATAAACGAGGACAACTCGGGGAGCAGGTCAGAACGCCAGAACTCCGGGAGGAATACGAGAATGAGAAGATTTGTTGCCGCAGTGGTCGCGTTTGCAGGGGCCGCGCTCGCGGACGCTCCCGCCAATGCGCAGCAATATCCCGATCGTCCGATCCGGTTGATCGTCTCGATTGCGCCCGGAAGCGTCACCGACGTCATCATGCGCGCGGTGGGAGCCGAACTCCAGACACGCATGGGGCAGCCCTTCGTGATCGAGAACCGGGGAGGCGCGAGCGGTATTCTCGCGGCGCAGTCTTGCGCAAGCGCCGCCCCCGACGGCTACACGCTGTGCGTCATCTATCACAACACGCTGAGTTTCAACCCGCTGCTTTTCAACAAGCTTCCCTACGATCCCGACCGCGATTTCACTCTTATCGCGCGGCTGTTTTTTCTGATCGAGGCCCTCGCCGTGACGCCGTCGCTCGGCGTTAATTCGGTCGCGGAGTTGAAGTCGCTCGCGCAATCCCGCCGCAAAGAGCTCAATTTTGGCACGATCGGACCTGGGTCCGCGCCGGAGCTGTTTGTAAAATGGATCAACAATCAGTGGGAAACCAACGTCGTTCCAATTCCCTATCGCGGCGGCGGGCCGATTGCGCAAGCCCTCGCCGCCGGCGAGTTACAGGTTGGCAGTATGGGGCTTAGCAATTTCTTGGGATTGGCCGAGGGCGGCAAGCTCAAGCTGCTCGCGGTGTCTGCGGAAAAGCGGTCGCCCCTTGCCCCCAGCATTCCGACATTCTCGGAAGCCGGGATTGGCGGCTATCCGTTCCGCGGATGGTGGGGACTGGTCGCCCCCAAGGGTACGCCGAAGCCGATCATCGACAAGGTCAACGCCGAATTCGTCAAGCTGTTCGAAGATCCGAAATTCGTCGCCTATCTCGACAAGCAAGCGGTGATCAGCGCCCCGACCAGTCCGGCCGGGTTCGAAGCCTTCGTCAAGGAAGACCGCAAGCTGGCGGAACAGCTCATCAAGATCGCCAACACACAGCGCAAGGACTACAAGCAGTAACAGGCTTATCTCGCGCAACCATCCCGTCATCGTCCTCGACAGACAGTTGAGAGTGAATATGCAGGTTGGCCTAGTGGGTCTCGGCCGAATGGGTTCGGCGATTGCGCGTCGTCTGCGCGAACGCGAATGCGACGTTGTCGCCTGGGATGCTCGCAACGAGTCACTGGCCGAAGGCGTCAAGGCCGGCGTCAAAGCGGCAGGCAGCCCCGGCGAGGTGGCGGACAACGCCGACACGATCATTTCCATCATCACCGACGACGATGGCGTGAGAAAAATCTTCACCGGCCCGAGGGGGTTTCTCGAAAAGCCCAGGGCCGGAAAGCTTTTCATCGAAATGAGTACGTTGCGGCCGGCGACCGGACGGGAGCTTGCGCCCCTGGTGAAGAAGCACGGAGCCCGCTTCGTGGAGTCGCCGGTGCTCGGAACGATACCGAGCGCAGAATCCGGCAACTTGACTGCCCTGGTCGGCGGCGACGCGGAGGACGTCGAAAGCGCAACGGGCGTGCTTGGATTGCTGACGAAGCGCATCGTGCCGATGGGACCATCCGGCGCCGGATACGCCATGAAGCTATGCGCAAATCTTGGATTGGCCGCCTACGTCCAGGCGGTTGCAGAGTCGCTGGCGCTCGGCCTTCAGCAAGGATTGACGCTTCCGCAAATGCTCGACGTGATGAATGAAAGCGCCACCGCGACCAACTGGCTGAAAGGCAAGACCCCGCTCTTTCTGGGTCAAGAAAGCCCGATCACGCTCGACGTCCGCACCCTGCGCAAGGATGTCGCGTCCGTTGTCGCCACCGGCGCAGAAAGCGGTGTGCCAATGCCGCTTGCCGAGGGCGTCCTCGAGGCGTTCTCGGCGGCGGTCGATGCCGGCGCCGGGGATCGCGACATGGGGGAAGTCGTTCGCGTCTTGCGCGAGTCCATCGCAACGGGCGGAACTCGCGCCTGAGGCGGCGCTTGGCTGCAGCTCAAGCGCGGTGTGCCGGACTACCGCGGCGCGAGCCTGCCGCCCGCTGCGGTGCGAATGCGCAGCGCCGACGCCTTGGCGTCGCTGACGATCTTATCGACGTCCTGGCCGACCAGCTGGCCGCGGCGCTTGACGATGCGGCCGTCCACCAGAACGGTATCGACGTTGGCGGGTGTCGCCGACTGCACCACGCTCGCCTCGATGTCGGCGATCGGCGCGATGTTGAGGTCGTTGCCGCGAATGAGGATGATGTCGGCGCGCTTGCCTGCCGCGATCGAGCCGGTGACGTCGGCGATGCCGAGCGCTTTGGCGCCGTTCAGCGTCGCCATCTGGATCACCTCGCGGAACGACACGTCGGGGTCCTTCTCGGTCGGCGTGCCGCGCCACGGTATGCCGATGTTCCAGGTGAAGCGCATCGTCTCGAACATGTTCGGCGGTGCGATCGAGGTGGCGTCGAACGACAGCGAGACCGTCACGCCGGCCTTGCGCATGCGCAGCAGCGCCTCGCGCGGATTGCCGGCGCGGCCGAGCCGGAATTCCGACAGGGTCGCCCAAGACAAAGGCGTCTTGGTCTTGGCCATCAGTTCGGCGTCGATGTCGCGCGCCGGGACGAAGTGGCAGAGCAGCAGGTTCGGGCCGAGCCAGCCGCGCTTTTCGAATTCCACGGTGTCGAGCCAGTTCGGCGGCGTTTGCGCCGCGTGCAGCGCGATCGGCAGCTTCCGCTCCAGTGCGCCAGCCATATCGACCTGGAAGGTTTCCGGCGTGCTCTGCGAATGGCCGCGCAGATTCAAGCCGAGATGGACGAGCCCTTCGAATGCGGTGCCGGAGGAGAAATATTCCTTTTTGACGCGATCGACGTCGGCGAAGCTCACCGGCTCGTTCCGCGGCATCAGGTCGATATGACCGTAGGCGTAGCGGGCGCGCAGCATCGACGCGCGGTGGGCGCGCAGTTCGGCATCGGCGTGTGCCGGTGAGCGGGTGTTGTGCGACCAGTTGTGCACGGTCGTGATGCCGGCGTTCGCCAGTTCCGCCAAGCCGAGCCTGACGCTGGCGTAGAAGTCCTCGGGCGTATAGAGCTTCGAGGTTGCATTCTTGGCCGGAAAATAGCCGAAGCCGTCGCCGACGAAGTTGCGGCCGAGCGCGCTCCACATGTGGTAGTGGGTGTCGATGAACCCCGGCATGACGATCATGTCGGCCGCATCGATCACTTCGGCGCCGGCGGCGGTGAGGTCGGGACCGACCGCCTCGATCCGCCCGTTGTTCACGTGCACGTCGGCGCGCGGCAGCACGCCGGCGCTGTCGACCGTGATGACGGCGCCGTTCTTGATCAGGTAGTTGCCGCGCGGCAGGAGCGGTGCGGTCGCCTGCGCGAACGACGGCTTGATCACCGCCGGTGCGGCCAGCCCGCCGAGCGCGGTGGCGCCGAGAAGTGCAGCAAATCGTCTGCGGTCGAGCATGGTCGCCTCCATCTGTCCGCGCTGACCGCGAACCCGGCCCAATTGAGCCTGTTGCGGTCGAGCTGATTCAACAACGATGCCGGTCCGGCGCTGGTGCCCGCGCGGCAGCCGCTCAGCCGCTCACATTGAACGCCGCCACCGCCGCCATGTTGACGAGCTGGGCGTCGTTCGCCGACAACGGCACGATCTGTACCGGCCGGTCGAGACCGACCAGGAGCGGCCCGATCACGGTGGCGCCGCCAAGCTCCTGCAGCATCTTGGTCGAGATCGCGGCAGAATGGAACGCCGGCATGATCAGCACGTTGGCCGGGCCCGACAGCCGGCAGAACGGGTAGGCGTCGCGCAACTCCATGTTGAGCGCGACGTCGGCGGCGAGGTCGCCGTCGTATTCGAAATCGACCCGGCGCTGATCGAGGATCTTCACCGCGCCTTGCACGTGCACGGCGCGCTCGCCCGGAGGCTGGCCGAAGGTCGAGAACGCAAGCAGTGCGAGGCGGGGCTCATAACCGAAACGGCGCGCGACGCCGGCCGCCTCAACTGCGATGTCGGCGAGGCTCTCGGCATTCGGCATCTCGCTCACCGCAGTGTCGGCGACCAAAACGGTCCGCCCGCGCGCCAGGATCAGCGAGACGCCCATCACCCGGTGGCCGGGCTTGGGATCGATGCAATGGAGCACGTCGTCGAGCGCGACCGAGAAGTTGCGGGTGACGCCGGTGACCATGGCGTCGGCGTCGCCGAGCGCCACCATGCAGGCGGCGAAATGGTTGCGGTCCTGGTTGACCAGGCGCTGGCAGTCGCGCTGCAGAAAGCCCTTGCGCTGCAGCCGTTCGTACAGATAGGCGGCGTAGGAGGCGTTGCGGCGCGACAGCCGGGCATTGATGATCTCGATGCCGCCGCCGAGCTCGATCCCGAGTCCTTTCGCCGACTCGCGGACGCGGTCCTCGCGTCCGAACAGGAGCGCGGTGCCCAGCCCCTGGGCGACGAAGCTCGCCGCCGCGCGGATCACCTGTTCCTCTTCGCCCTCCGCGAACACCACCCGCTGCGGCCGCCGCCGCAGCCGCTCGTAGACCCGCTGCAGCACGCTGGCGACCGGGTCGCGCCGGGAGCGCAACTGCACCTTGTAGGCGTCCATGTCGACGATCGGCTTGCGCGCGACGCCGGTCTCCATCGCGGCCTTGGCGATGGCCGGCGGTACATAGGAGATGAGACGCGGATCGAACGGGACCGGAATGATGTAATCCGGACCGTATTTCGGCCGTGAGCCATAGGCGGCTGCGACCTCGTCGGGCACGTCCTCGCGGGCGAGATGGGCGAGCGCATGTGCCGCCGCGATCTTCATCTCCATGTTGATCGCGCTCGCGCGCACGTCGAGTGCGCCGCGGAAGATATAAGGAAAGCCCAGCACGTTGTTGACCTGGTTCGGGTAGTCCGAACGCCCGGTCGCCATGATGGCGTCGTCGCGCACCTCGGCGACTTCCTCGGCGGTGATCTCGGGGTCGGGGTTTGCCATGGCGAAGATGATCGGCTTTGCCGCCATCGACTTCACCATCTCCTTGGTCACCGCGCCCTTGACCGACAGCCCGAAGAATACGTCGGCGCCGACCAGGGCCTCCGCCAGCGTGCGCGCCGAGGTTTTGACCGCGTGCGCCGACTTCCACTGGTTCATGCCCTCGGTGCGGCCCTGGTAGATCACGCCCTTGGTGTCGCACAGGATGATGTTTTCCGGCGTCATGCCGATCGCCTTGAGCAGTTCGAGGCAGGCGATGCCGGCGGCGCCGGCGCCGTTGCAGACGAGCCTGGTGGTCTTGATGTCGCGGCCGGTCAGGTCGAGCGCGTTGATCATGCCGGCCGCCGCGATGATCGCGGTGCCGTGCTGGTCGTCGTGAAACACCGGAATGTCGAGCAGTTCGCGCAGCCGCTGCTCGATGATGAAGCACTCGGGCGCCTTGATGTCCTCGAGATTGATGCCGCCCCAGCTTTTGCCGAGCAGCTTGACGCAATTGATGATTTCTTCCGGATCGTGGGAATTGACCTCGAGATCGATCGAATCAATGTCGGCGAAGCGCTTGAACAGCACCGCCTTGCCTTCCATCACCGGCTTGGCGGCGAGTGCGCCGCGGTCGCCGAGACCCAGAATCGCGGTGCCGTTGGTGATGACGGCGACGAAATTCCCTTTGGTGGTGTAGTCGTAGGCCTTGCTCTCGTCCTCGGCGATGGCCAGCACCGGAACCGCCACGCCCGGCGAATAGGCCAGCGACAAATCGCGCTGGGTCGCCATCGGCTTGGTGGCAACGACTTCGAGCTTCCCGGGCCGTCCCTGGCTGTGAAACAGCAACGCTTCCTGGTCGGTGAACGTCGGCCGCGTACGCTGGCCGGTCGTTTTTTCTGACATTTCAACTCCTTGGGGACGCCGAGACCATCGGACGATGGCTGACCTCAAGCCAAACTAGCGGATTGTGTGGCGTTCACTCAAGCGAATGGAAGGTCCCGTGTTACCGCGGGACCTGGAACGGCGGTTGCGCCGGCGTTCGGCGGGCGGATCTTCCGGAGCCGTTCCTGGCGTCAAGTCATTGAACCGATGGCCGGAGGAGGGTAATCGGTGGGCTCGACATTGGCGCTCCAACGATCGACCGGCCGTCCACATGATTCGATTTGTACTCCGCTTTGTCGGACTGTTGTGCCTCGCGCTGGCTTTCATATTCCTGGTCTATGACGGCACCAAGTGGATCGCCGACGGGCAGTTCTACCTCACCAGCGTGAGCACAATCTGGTCGAACGTGCACCAGAACTCGCTGATCGCCCTACAGCCGCAAGTGGAGAGCTTTCTTGGGGCACGGTTCTGGCAGAGCGTCATCCAGCCGTATTTTCTGGAGCAGCCGGCGTGGCTTGTGCTCGGCATTGTCGGCGCGATCTTGATCCTGCTGGGACGCAAGAAGCGCAAACTCATCGGTTACGCTAGGGATTGAGATACTGGTGCCACCCGTGCGTGCGGTGACGTGGGCGGCCCGCCGATGGCGGCAGCCTCCTGGATCATCTCGCCTTCCTCTTTGAAGTTGGCGGAAGAGAGTGGGAGTCGAACCCACCAAGGACCGTCTCACGGCCCTTCCCGGATTTGAAGTCCGGACGCCCCCCGGGGACGCTTCCCTTCCAGACGCTGCCGGCTGCGGTTCGGTCGTCTCGGCGGCCGGTCGCCGAGACAGATCGAGCAACCGGCCGCCGCCGATTGTGCGCTGGGCGCTGGTGTCGCTCGCGCCGCCGTGAAGGCGGGGTCGGCCCGAGCGCCGCAGATTTGAGAACTCGCCGGATGTACGGCGGGCGGACGATGGCTATATTGGCGTCATCCAGCCAGGAGATATGCGCATGTTCATGTTCAGGAAGAAGCTTGAAATGCCGACGGCCGCCGAAGCGCTGCCGGGCCGCTCTTCGCCGATCCCGACTGCGCGCGAACATTTCATCTTCCACCGCCCGCTTGCCGGTCCGTATCCGGACGGCACCGCGACCGCGATGTTCGGCTTGGGCTGCTTCTGGGGCGCCGAGCGCAAGTTCTGGGAGCTCGGCGACGGCATCTACATCACGGCGGTCGGTTATGCGGGGGGCCACACGCCCAACCCGACCTACGAGGAAGTGTGTTCGGGGCGCACCGGCCACAACGAGGTGGTGTTCGTGGTCTACGACCCGAAGAAGATCTCCTACGACAAGCTGCTCAAGACGTTCTGGGAGAGCCACGATCCGACCCAGGGCATGCGCCAGGGCAACGACGTCGGCACGCAGTACCGTTCCGGCATCTACGCTTCCACGCCCGAGCAGCGCAAAGCCGCCGAAGCCTCGAAAGCGATGTACGAGAAGGAGCTCAAGGCGCGCCGCTTCAATGCGATCACGACGGAGGTGTTCGATGCGCCGCCGTTCTATTTCGCCGAGGACTATCACCAGCAGTATCTGGCGAAGAACCCGGCCGGTTACTGCGGCCTCGGCGGTACCGGCGTGAGTTGCCCCATCGGTACCGGCGTGGCGGCGGCCGCGCACTGAGGACGAAACCGGGCAGGGTACTGTAGGGCGCAATAAGCGAAAGCACATTGCGCCGTTGAAGCTGCAGTCTCGCTGGGTGCGCGAGCTGCCGGATGGCGCAGTGTGCTTTCACTTGCTGCGCCCTACATCGCAAGAGGGCCGTTCATGACCAGCCTCAATCTTCGCGCACTTGGTGATCTGGGTTCCGGCGGTCTGATCCGGCCGGCCGCCGAAAAATTCGCAGGCGCCTGGCTTGCCTGCAGCCTGGTGATGGCGCGCGGCAATGTGCTCGCCGCATTCAGCATCGAGCACATGCTGATCGCGACGATTTGCGGCATCGTCGGTGCGCTGGTGACGGTCGCGCTGCTCCTCCAGATGGACCGGTCGACCGACAGCGTCTATCGGCAGGCTACGATCGCCGCGGTCGCGACCTTCATCGGCGATACGTTCGCGCATGGTTCGCACTTGCCGCCGCAATGGATGGAGCCGCTGCTCACGGGCGCGGTCTCCGCCGCGATCGCCGTTTCGGTCTGGCACGCCAAGCGTTGGGCGCGGTTCGCCTGATCGGGGGCGGGCGATATGTTTGCCGCCCGTCATGCTCCTGCGTCACACGGGAAACTCAATTCGCGCGATTTGCATGTTCCCGGCCATCCGGCGGGCGGCGCTGAAGGCTTTGTTAACCATATCGGGCGTTAATCCGTTAACCCTGTTTGTCGGGTCCGGAATAGCCCCATGCGGCCGAGCCGCCTCCTTGCTGTGTTCATGCTAGCTGCCGGGCTTGCCGGCTGCGTTCACGCATCCGCGCCGGCGCCCGAAGTGGCCGCCGCGCCGGCCGATATCGACAGCTTCGTCTTGGGCAGGTTTGGCACGATGCTCGCGCCCGCAGCCGCGCCGGTGTCCGGACCCGTGCCGATGCCCGGCCAGGCGCCGATGGTTGCGGTCGCGCCGTTGCCTCCGCCGGTCGCCGTCCCGCCACCTGTTCCGATGGCGGTTGCGGTTCCGCCGCCGCCGCCGCTCGTGCCGGTGGCCACCGTGATGCCCGAACTCGTGCCGCCCGACGAGCCTTACTTGCTCGATTCGGGCGACCGGCTGCGCATCACCGTGTACGGGCAGGAGGGGCTGACCAACTCCTACATCGTCGATGCCAGCGGCCGGATCACCATGCCGTTCGTCGGCGCGGTGTCGGCGCGCGGCTGCAGCACGACGCAGCTTGCCCGCATCATCGCCGACCGGTTGCGCCGCGGCTTTATCCGGGAGCCCCATGTGGCGATCGAGGTCGAGACCTACCGGCCGTTCTTCATTCTCGGTGAGGTCCTGGCGCCGGGGCAGTATCCTTACGTGCCCAACATGACGGTGGAGACCGCGGTGGCAATTGCCGGCGGGTACACGCCGCGCGCCTACCGCTGGAACGCCGAGGTCAGCCGCTCGGCGGGCGGCCTGACCGCGCGCCAGAAAGTGCCGACCATCGCGCCGGTGCGCCCCGGCGACACCGTCACCATCACCGAGCGCTGGTTCTGAGATTCTCACTTGGGCCGCGCATTACCCTCCCCCGCGCAGCGGTGGGGAGGGTCGGCGAGCGCTTTAGTGCGAGCCGGGGTGGGGGTGGATCGATCAAGCGTGCATCGTTCGCGACGCCCCTCACCCCCGACCCCTCCCCACCACTCGCTTCGCTCGCGGGGGGAGGGGAGTTGA
>JBFXEX010000179.1:0-9241 GCA_050179645.1 Xanthobacteraceae bacterium
TCTTTTTCTCCGCGAGCGGCGAATCGTAGATGATCGCGGCCTGGGCGCCGCGCCCAGCGTGCACATGACGGTCGACCGCATTCCAGCAGGTGTTGCAGACGCCATCGACGAACCAGCGACCGTAGACGCCGACCGACGGGTCGAAGACCTGCTTGGGCTGCTCGATCCAGTCGATCGCTTGCGCAGCCTCGCCCCAGAATCCTTGCGGATCGCGCAGGCTGCGGGCGCAGACCTCGTGATAACGGCTGGTGCGGGCGTCCATGACGCTTGCCTTCCCTTATTGCGCGGCCGTTGCTCCGTCCTCATCCTGAGGAGCGCGAAACGCGTCTCGAAGGATGGAAACAGACACATTGCCCCCCCTTCGAGACGCCCGCCGGCGCGGGCTCCTCAGGGTGGGGCAATCTGGGCGCCGTCCATATACTCCCATTGTGAGCCGGGCCGCGCTGTTTGCAAGCCGCACCCGCGCGACCGATGGGGCAAAAAGGCTGGCGCAGGCGGCGGGCCTGCGCTTTGATCGAGATCAGATTCCGCGGGCCGCTCCGCCCGCTTCCAAGCCGCCGGGCTCCCGTGACTTCCGATCCCCTGTTCCTTGCCGTCACCGCCGTGGCGGTGACGTTGATTGGCCTCTCCAAGGGCGGCTTCTTCGGCCTTGGCGTGATGGGCCTGCCGTTGATGTCGCTCTATGTGCCGCCGCTGCAGGCGGCCGCCATCCTGCTGCCGATCGTGATGGCGCAGGATGTGCTGACGATCTGGTCCTATCGTCGGACCTGGAGCGCCTGGAACCTGAAGGTCATGCTGCCCGGCATGGCGGTCGGGATTTTGATAGGGGCGCTGTTCGCGGCTTCGATGAGCGCCGCGCATATCCGGCTGGCGATCGGCCTGATTGCGGCGGCATTCGTGCTGCGGCATTGGCTCGGCCAGCGATTCGAGCGCCTGCGGTTCACGCCCAACGCATTCACCGGCAGTTTGTTCGGCGCGCTCGGCGGCTTCACGACCTTGCTTGCCAACGCCGGCGGTCCGGCCTGGCAGATTGATCTGCTGCCGCAAGGTCTCGACAAGTTCACCTATGCGGGCACGCTCACGCTGTTGTTCGCGCTCAGCAATGTGATGAAGATACCGGCCTACGGCGCGCTCGGGCAGTTGACGCGGGAGAACCTGATGTTCGCCGCGGTCCTGCTGCCGCTGGCGGTCGCCGCCAACTTTGCGGGCCTCTGGCTGGTCCGCCGCACTTCGACCGAGATGTTCTTCCGCATTGCCTACGTGCTGATGTTCTTCATCGCGATCGAGCTGATGCGCAGCTCGCTCACCGAATTGTGGTGGGGCTGATTGATATGGATGCAAATTTCGAATCGTTCCCGCCACGCGCTCCGTAACCCTCTCCCTTGCGGGAGGGGTGCCGAGCGAACGAAGTGAGCGAGGCGGGCGAGGGGTCCATTTATCGCTGGCTGAAGCCATTAATGGCCGCCCCGCCATGCAGAAATCCGGGTGGCGCTGCCGTGCAGGCAGGCCCTATACCCCGCCGAGCCGCCGATCCGAGCAATGCCTCTCCTCAATGACCATCATCACTGATCCGCTGTTCTACATGCTGGCGATTCCCGCCATCGTGGCGCTGGGGATCGGCAAGGGCGGCTTTGCGGGCGCCGGCATGATTTCGACGCCGCTGCTGGCCCTGGTGGTGCCGCCGCTGCAGGCGGCCGCGATCCTGCTGCCGATCCTGCTCTGCCAGGATGCGATGTCGGCCTGGGTCTATCGCCGCCGCTGGAGTGTCTGGAACCTCAAGGTGATGCTACCGGGCGCCGTGGTCGGCGTGCTGGCCGCCTGGTTGTTCGCCGCCTACGTACCAAATGCCTACGTCGAGATCTTCATCGGGGTGATCGGCATCGTGTTCGTGGCGTGGTCGTTGATTGCACGCGTCCCGGCGGAGCCGCAACGGCCGAACGTGCCGCTCGGCGTGTTCTGGGGTTCGCTCGCCGGTTTCACCTCGACCATCATCCAGGTCGGGGCGCCGCCGTTTCAGGTGTACATTCTGCCGCAGCGGCTCGACAAGTTCACCCTGATCGGCACCACGATTATCTTCTTCGGGCTGGTCAACGTCATGAAGGTCGTGCCGTATTTCGCGCTTGGCCAGTTCTCCACCGAGACGCTCGGCACCTCGCTCATCCTGCTGCCCGGCGCGATTGTCGCCAACGTCTTCGGCCTGTGGCTGGCGCGGCGCGTGCCGGCGGCGCAGTTCTACAAGATCGCCTACGTGCTGGTGTTCTTCATCTCGATCGCGCTGATGTGGCAGGGCATCCACGAGATGGGCAAACTCTGATTGGCTGGTCAGATTCGCGGCGCTCCGTTAGGCTTCCCGGCGGGAGGCGAGTCACCGCCATGGCGCAGAACCCGTACGATACCGATCTCGACCGCAATCCGGCGAACTTCCAGCCACTGACGCCGCTGTCGTTTCTCGAACGATCGGCGGCGGTGTTCCCCGACCGCACCGCGGTCGTGCATGGCGCATTGCAACGGAGCTATCGCGACCTCTATGCGCGGGCGCGCCGTCTGGCGTCGGCCTTGTCTCGATGCGGCATCGGCCGCGGCGACACCGTGTCGGTGGTGTTGGCCAATACGCCCGCCATGCTCGAATGCCATTACGGCGTGCCGATGTGCGGCGCGGTGCTCAACACCATCAACACCCGGCTCGATGCGGCGGTCATCGCGTTTCAGTTCGACCACGCCGAAACCAAGGTGCTGATCGTCGACCTGGAGTTCTCCAAGGCGGTGAAAGAGGCGCTGCGGCTCGCCAAAGTGAAGCCGCTGGTGATCGACTACGACGATCCCGAATATGCCGGCGATGGCGAGCGGCTGGGCGAGATCGAGTACGAGGAATTCATCGCGGACGGCGACCCGGACTTCGCCTGGCAGATGCCGGACGACGAATGGGACGCCATCACGCTGAACTACACGTCGGGCACCACCGGCGATCCCAAGGGCGTGGTTTATCACCACCGCGGCGCCTACCTCCTGGCGATCGGCAATGTGCTGACCGGCAGCATGCCGAAGCATCCGGTCTATCTGTGGACCCTGCCGATGTTCCACTGCAACGGCTGGTGCTTCCCGTGGACCATCTCGGTCGTGGCCGGCACTCACATCTGCCTGCGCGCGGTGCGGGCGCGCGCGATGTACGATGCCATCGCCGAGCACAAGGTCACGCATCTGTGCGGTGCGCCGATCGTGATGGCGACGCTGCTCAACGCGCCGGCCGACGAGAAGAAGCCGCTGCCGCATCAGATCGAGTTCTTCACCGCGGCGGCGCCGCCCCCGGAAGCCGTGCTTGCCGCCATGCGGGAGGCGGGCTTCAACGTCACGCACGTCTACGGGCTGACCGAAACCTACGGTCCCGCCACCGTCAACGAGTGGCAGGACGCCTGGGATGCGCTGCCGCTCCCCGAACAGGCTGCTCGCAAGGCACGCCAGGGCGTGCGCTACGTACCGCTCGAGGCGCTTGACGTGCTCGATCCCGAAACCATGGCGCCGGTTCCGCGCGATGGCGAAACCATCGGCGAGGTGATGTTCCGCGGCAATGTGGTGATGAAGGGCTATTTGAAGAACAAGACTGCGACGCAGAAGGAATTCGCCGGCGGCTGGTTTCACTCCGGCGATCTCGGCGTGATGTATCCTGACGGCTATGTCCAGATCAAGGACCGTTCCAAGGACATCATCATTTCAGGCGGCGAGAACATATCCTCGATCGAGGTCGAAGAGGCGCTCTACAAGCATCACGCCGTGCAGGCCGCCGCCGTGGTGGCAAAGCCGGACGACAGGTGGGGCGAGACGCCGTGCGCGTTCGTCGAACTGAAGCCCGGCGTTGCGGCCACCACCGACGAACTGGTCGCCTGGTGCCGCAAGCATCTCGCCGGCTACAAGTGCCCGCGCTACGTGGTGTTCGTCGAACTGCCGAAGACCTCGACCGGCAAGGTGCAGAAATTCAAGCTGCGCGAGATGGCCAAGGCGGTCTGAGACGGCCGGTCATTCCGGAGCCGAAGGCCAGAGCCGGCATCCATTACGCTCACGCCCGCGGATCAGTGCGGTGCGGTCTCCACCTTGAAGCCGCCCTCCCGCATGATGCGGGCGCCCGACTCGCTGAGTTCGCCGAGTCGCTTGCGCAAGACATCGGCCGGGAAGGTGAGTTTGCCGTTCTGCTTGCGCACGATACCGTCGATGATCACAGTGTCGACATTGCCGGCGCCGGCGATTTCGACGATCGAATAGACCGGATCGTGGACCGGCGCCATGTTCACGTCATCGGCCCGCAGCATGACGATGTCGGCCTTCTTGCCGGGCGACAGCGTGCCGATCTTGCCGTCCAGTTTGAACGCGCGCGCTCCGTTGATCGTCGCCCATTCCAGTGCTTCGCGCGTGCGCACCGGCATCGCCTTATAGTGGGAGTGACCGCGCAGCACGTTGTTGCGAATTTCCCTGCCGCGCGCGAATAGCAGCGCCGCCTGCATCTCGCGGAACATCTGCCCGGAGCAATACAGTTCGACGTCGATGCCGAGCGACGGCAGGCCACCGGCCTCGCGATAGGCGGCGACCATGGTGTCGCCGATGTGATGGTGAAGCTCGACCAGCGCGGTGGACGTCAGCGTTGCGCCGCTGTCGACCACCACCCGCAGATCGGCGTGCGTATAGGACGTGCCGTGTACCAGGTTATGGTCGGGACCGAGCAGCCCTTCCTCGGCCATGCGGCGATAGCCGTCGGGAACGACGCAGTCCTCGCGCCGCCGCGTGTGCGACGACGACACCAGGTCGAACTCGCGCGCCATGCGGATGTCGTGCTCCAGCACGTCCCAGCTGCCCCAGTCGGGGCCGAGGATCGCCATGGCGAGCGTGATCAAGCCGTCGTCGCTGGCGAGCCGGCCCTTGCGCAGATGCTCGACGCGCTCGCGCGGATGCGGGATTTGGAAGAACGGCGTGCCTTCGGTCTGGCTCAGCGGCTTGGCGGTGCCATGCGCGAACACCGCGCGGATGCCGCTGTCGGCGAGGCCGTCGATCGCGCGCTCGGCCATGTCGAGCGACGTGATGTTGTGGCACCAGTCGACCAGCGTGGTGACGCCGGCGTCGATCTGTGCCAGCGCGCCGATCAGGTTGGCGACGTAGTTGTCCTCGGCGTTGTAGCGGGTCGCCAGGTTACCGTGGACGTTCTTGAAATAGTCCGCCGACAGCCATTCGCAGCCGATGCCGCGCAGCGCCGTTTCCCAGGTGTGCATGTGGGCGTTGACGAGGCCCGGCATCACGATCTTGTCGCCGGCGTCGATCGTCTCGTCGGCCGCGGCGCCGAGGTTGCGCCCCACCGCTTCGATCCGGTTGCCGCTGAACAGGATTTCTCCGTTGCGGAAGTCGCCGATGTCGGGATCGAGGGTGACCAGCCAGCCGCATCGGATCAGGACGCGTTTCATGAGATGGTTTCCGCTGTTGGCGCCGTCGGCGGAAGCCGGCGGTTGTCTTGCAGGAGGACGGCGGTCGGGTTGGATTCAACCGTTACTTTGGCGCGCGCCGGCGGCGGCGGCAATGGCCCCGGTCGCTATGCCTTGTGCCGTGTGGTGCGGCGTTTGCTTCGCGGCTTCGGTCGCGGCTTGTACACCATGCCTTCGAGCTTCATGCCGTCCGGATCGGCGAAATAGACTGCGTAATAGCAGTCGTCGTAGTACTCGCCGGGCGGATCGAGCACCGTCATCCCGTTGGCTTCCAAAAAGGCGCCGAGGTCGTCCACATCCTTGCGGCTCGACAGCTCGAACGCATAGTGGTGAAAGCCGATGTCGCCCTTGCGGTACTTGCGCTTGCGGCCCTTGTCGTCGGCGGCGCTGATCCAGAACAGCGTCTTGCCGTTGCTCCAGCCGGCCATGTCGGAATATTCGTGCTTGAGCTTGAAGCCGAGGAAGCTCAGCACCTTGGCGTAGAACGCCTTCGAGCGCGCGAAATCGCCGACGCTCAGGACCAGATGGTCAATTCCGACCACACGGGGCATGGCTAATGTCCGATTCCGAAGTTCGCATCATTTGCGGACCCTCATTTGCAGCCTTTTGCACCACCGCACCAAGAACGCTCCGTGAACAACGACCTAAGTCGCATGGTTGCGGTGCAAAAAACCGCGGTTTGTCCTCTCGATTCGCGGCCATTTATCCCTATATATGGAGCACGGTTGTTGGATAGCCGTTCAATTTTGGTTGGTGAATTGGAGTCCGCCCCATGTCGAAATTCGATTACAGCGCGCCCGCCGAGCTGTTTCCCTCCCGCAACCGCAAGTTTAAGCAGGTGATCAAGTACCGCCGCTTCGACAACGCGGCGGATGCGATCCGGTTCGCGATCGAGGAACTGCCGCAGCCGCTCCTGCTTGGTGCCTATATCGAGATCAGCGAGAGCCGCCTCGACCACCAGCGCATCCGCGCGCTCTACGACAGCGCCGATTTCCCGCAGAAGAAGAAGCAAAAGGTCGCCGCGTAAGGCAGCGTCACCCGCTTCCAGCCAATTTCGAGTTGATGGCGGCCGTCGAGGTTTCGGCGGCCGCTTTCGCTCGTCAGCGCCCGCGCGGCTTCCAGCCGCCGCGCATGCCGGGGCGGCCGGTGGTCGAACGCGGGCCCGGGCGGTAGGTTTTGGATTCCCGGCCCGGCCCCATCTCGTCGAGGTTCGGCTTGCGCGGGGCGTCGCGCTTATCGTCCGGACGGTGTGGCGCCACCTCGTGCCAGACCGCGATGCCCATTTCGTCGAGCTCGGGTTTGTGGACCTTGCTCGTCATCCCACCCCGGCGCGCTCTTTCTTGCGCAGACTGCGTGAACTTGCCTGCGTCGCGCGCCGACCCTCCCCTTCCAGGGGAGGCTGAACGCGCCGGCCCGCCGGTCCGCGAAATCGCCACCGCCTTCGCGGTCGGATCGTCGATCACCGCCAACTCGGTGGCGCGCAAGCGCTTGAGTTCGTCGCGCAGCCGGGCGGCCTCCTCGAAATCGAGATCGGCGGCGGCCTCGCGCATGCGGGTTTCGAGATCGGCGATGACGGCCTCGAAGTTGTGCCCGATAGTCGCGGTGTCTTCCTCGCCGATGCCGGTGAGCCCGCCGCCGGTCGAGACCAGGACATGGTCGCGCTCGTAGACGCTCGACAGAATATCGCCGATCGACTTCTTGATGCTTTCGGGCGTGATGCCGTGCGCGGTATTGTAGGCGGTCTGCTTCTCGCGGCGGCGGCTGGTTTCCGCCATGGCGCGCTCCATCGAGCCGGTGATGTGGTCGGCGTAAAGGATGACACGGCCGTCAATGTTGCGCGCCGCGCGGCCGATGGTCTGAACCAGCGAGGTCTCGCTGCGCAGAAAACCCTCCTTGTCGGCGTCGAGGATCGCGACCAGCGCGCATTCCGGAATGTCGAGGCCCTCGCGCAACAGGTTGATGCCGACCAGTGCGTCGAACGCGCCGAGCCGCAGGTCGCGGATGATCTCGATCCGCTCCAGCGTGTCGATGTCGGAGTGCATGTACCTGACGCGGATGCCCTGCTCGTGCAGGTATTCGGTCAGGTCCTCGGCCATGCGCTTGGTGAGCACGGTGACGAGCGAGCGGTAGCCCTTGGCTGCTACCTGCCGCACCTCGCCGACCAGGTCGTCCACCTGTGTGCGCGCCGGCCGCACATCGACCGGCGGATCGATCAGCCCGGTCGGGCGGATCACCTGCTCGGCGAACACACCGCCGGCCTGGTCGATCTCCCAGGAGCCGGGCGTCGCCGAAACCGCCATGGACTGCGGCCGCATCGCGTCCCATTCCTCGAATCGCAGCGGCCGGTTGTCCATGCAGGACGGCAGGCGGAAGCCATATTCGGCGAGCGTTGCCTTGCGGCGGAAGTCGCCGCGGAACATGCCGCCGAGCTGCGGGATGGTGACGTGGCTCTCGTCGACGAACACCAGTGCATTGTCCGGCACGTATTCGAACAGCGTCGGCGGCGGCTCGCCGGGCTTGCGGCCGGTGAGATAGCGCGAATAGTTCTCGATGCCGGCGCAGCTTCCGGTCGCCTCCATCATTTCGAGGTCGTACATCGTGCGCTGCTCCAGCCGCTGCGCTTCCAGCAGCCGGCCGGCGGCGTTGAGTTGTTCCAGCCGTTGCCGCAGCTCCAGTTTGATGCCCTGGATCGCCTGGATCAGCGTCGGCCGCGGCGTGACGTAGTGCGAGTTGGCGTAGATCTTGACGAACTCCAGCTCGTCGGTCTTGTGGCCGGTGAGCGGATCGAATTCGTGGATCGATTCCAGGTCGTCGCCGAACAGCGACACCCGCCAGGCGCGGTCCTCGTAGTGCGCCGGGAAGATTTCGATCACGTCGCCGCGCACCCGGAACGAGCCGCGGAAGAAGTCGCCGCCAGAGCGCTTGTACTGCAGCGCCACCAGATCGGCGATGATCTGTCGCTGGTTGATGCGCTCGCCGCGCTTGAGCGTGAACGTCATCGCCGAATAGGTCTCGACCGAACCGATACCGTAGATGCACGATACCGAGGCAACGATGATGACGTCGTCGCGTTCGAGCAACGCACGCGTGGCGCTGTGGCGCATGCGGTCGATCTGCTCGTTGATCGACGATTCCTTCTCGATGTAGGTGTCGGTGCGCGGGACGTAGGCTTCCGGCTGGTAGTAATCGTAATACGAGACGAAATACTCGACCGCGTTGTCCGGAAAGAACGACTTGAACTCGCCGTAGAGCTGCGCGGCCAGCGTCTTGTTCGGGGCGAGCACCAGCGCCGGGCGCTGCGTTTCTTCGATCACCTTCGCCATCGTGAAGGTCTTGCCCGAGCCGGTGACGCCGAGCAGCACCTGGGTGCGGTCGTGGCGCTTGACGCCTTCGACCAGATCGCGGATCGCCTGAGGCTGATCGCCCTTGGGCTCGAACTCCGACTTGATGACGAGGCGGACGCCGCCCTCGGACTTCTCCGGCCGCGGCGGCCGGTGCGGCGTCCAAACCTTTGTGCTTCCGCCCCGCTCAGCGAATTCCGGTCGCCCTTCGCGCAGCAATGATTCCAGAGCGGATGCAGTGGCGGACGAACCGGTGATGCCGCGGAACGACGATGCATCCGCCACATCCGCGTTGTTCGCTGAATCTCTTGCCGCGCGGCCGGTGTCCACCTCCCCCTGGAGGGGGGAGGTCGATCGCGCGGAGCGCGATCGGGTGGGGGTGAGCGATCGGGCCTTGGAATCGGTGTGCCCTTCCTGTGCGGTACTGGCCCCCCCCCCCCC
>JBFXEX010000180.1:0-9205 GCA_050179645.1 Xanthobacteraceae bacterium
CCGATCCACTGCTTCGACGGCGACGGCGCCGGGCGGCGCGCCGCCTAACGCGCTGTCGATCTTGCACTGCCGCTGCTGAAGCCCGGCAAGAGCCTGCGGTTTGCGAGCCTGCCGGACGGCCAGGATCCGGACGATCTGGTGCGGTCCGGCGGACGGCAGGCCGTAGCCGATGTGTTCTCTGCCGCGCGCCCGCTCTCGCAGATGCTGTGGATGCGGGAAACCGAAGCCGGCGGTCTCGATACGCCGGAGCGTCGCGCCGCATTCGAAGCCCGCCTTACCGAGGTGATGGGCCTGATTGGCGACGAAACCGTCCGCAAGTACTACCGCCGGGATTTCGGCGACCGGCTGCGGCGGCTTTTCGAGGCTGAAGGCGGGCGGCCGTTCCGGCAGGAATCGCGGCGGGGGTTTTTGCCGGCGCGCTCCGGCTTTCCGCCGCGGCCGGGACTGGGCGGACGCCGCTCGCCCGCCGGGCGTGACCGGCCGGCGTCAGGCTTCGGTGGCGGCCAGCCGTATGTGGTGGTGAGCCAGCAGCTTGCCGTCAGCCCGGTGCATCGCGGACATCGTGCCGCCATTCCCAAGCGCGAGGCCCTGATCCTGCAGGCGCTGGTCAATCATCCCTGGCTTGCCCACGACCATCTGGAGGAGCTTGCGCACATCGAGTTCCGCCACGCCGACACGCAGAAACTGCGCGGCGCATTGCTCGACCTCCTGGCGCACGACGGCGATACCGGCCCCGAGGCGTTGCGCGCGGCGCTTGCCGCCGCGGGCTTTGCGGGGCTGCTCGCCCGGGTCGAAAATGGCATCACCACGCCGAATGTCTGGGGCGCTGGGTCGCAAGCCGCCCCGGACGACGTCCTGATGACCTGGAAACAACTTGTCGCCTTGCATCGGCAATGGCATTCCCTAGTTAAGGAGCTCAAGGACGCCGAGCAGGCCTTGGGTCAGGATACCACCGAGGCCAACTATTCCTGGTTGCAGGACGTGAAGGCCCGGCTGTCGGTGATCGACGGAACCGAGGCGACGATCGAGGGCTTCGGCGCATCGTCGGGCCGGACGGCGCGGACCGTGTGAGCGATCGAAGGTCAAGGAGGCGTCGTCGGCCGGCCAAATAAGACTTGCCGCGTCGCAATTTGGAGGGTTAATCGGGGCGTAAGCCGTGCCCGCCATACTCCGGCGGACAGGCGAATCAGGGTGGTGCCGGGTGCCCCGGCGCCGCCCTTTCGTTCATTGCGTTGAGCGGCCCCAGGTGTTCGGTTGGTGTGTCGGTCAGTAGGTGTGGGGATAGGGCGATTCAGTTGCCCTAGGGTAGGGGAGAGATTCCCGTCCCATAGGGTAGGGGATGGTTTCAGTCCCCACAGGGTAAGGCCGGGGATCCGGGCGGTCAGCCCAGCGGTCAGCGGTCAGCCCAGCGGTCAGAAGTCGGGCGTTTGAGGAGACGTGTATGGCGAGCAAGATCAAGGCGGCTCAAAAGGAAAAAGACAAGGACGAGGCGCCCGAGAAGGAGGCCGCCGAAGCGCCCGATGGCCCGCTGCCGTTGCTTGACCTGTCCGACGCCGCGGTCAAGAAGCTGATCCGCACCGCCAAGAAGCGCGGTTACGTCACCCACGACCAGATCAATTCGGTGCTGCCCTCCGAGGAGGTCAATTCCGAGCAGATCGAGGACGTTCTCGCGATGTTCAGCGAGATGGGCGTCAACGTCGTCGAGACCGAGGAAGCGAGCGACGACGACGAGAAGGAAGGCGAGGAAGAGGAGGCCGAGGCCGAGGGCGGCGAGCTGGTCGAAGTCCAGCAGAAGGTTCCCGCCAAGGCCGAGACCAAGGAGCCCACCGAGCGCACCGACGACCCTGTCCGCATGTATCTGCGGGAAATGGGTTCGGTGGAACTGCTTTCCCGCGAGGGCGAAATCGCCATCGCCAAGCGCATCGAGGCCGGCCGCGAGGCGATGATCGCGGGGCTGTGCGAAAGCCCGCTGACCTTCCAGGCGATCATCATTTGGCGTGATGAGCTGAATGAGGGCAAGGTCTTCCTGCGCGACATCATCGATCTCGAAGCGACCTATGCGGGGCCCGACGCCAAGGCGATGGCGCCCGCCGTCATCGGTCCGGACGGCCAGCCGCTCCCGGCCGCGGGCGCGAGCGTATCGGGCCTGGCGCAGACGTCGGCGCCGCCGGCGGCGCCCGCCGCTGCGACCCCGTTCAAGAACGGCGGCGACAGCCACGCCGACGGCGAGGGCAAGCCCGAGGGCGCGGCCGAGGGCGATTTCGACGACGACGACATGGACAATTCGCTGTCGCTTGCCGCGATCGAGGCCGAGCTCAAGCCCAAGGTGGTCGAGACCTTCGACAACGTCGCCGACGCCTACAAGCGGCTGCGCCGCCTGCAGGACCAGGACATCGAGTTCAAGCTCAAGAACACCACGCTCTCGCCCGCGCAGGAGCGCCGCTACAAGAAGCTCAAGGACGACCTGATCGCCGAGGTGAAGTCGCTCCGCCTCAACCAGGCGCGCATCGATTCGCTGGTCGAGCAGCTTTACGACATCAACAAGCGCCTCGTCGGCTACGAGGGCCGCCTGATGCGGCTCGCCGAGAGCCATGGCGTCGCCCGCGACGACTTCCTGCGCAACTACCAGGGCTCCGAGCTCGATCCGCGCTGGCTCAACCGCGTCTCCAAGCTCTCCGCCAAGGGCTGGAAGAACCTGGTCGCCAAGGACAAGGACCGCATCAAGGATCACCGCCACCAGATCCACGCGCTGGCGACCGAGACCGGGCTCGAGATCGGCGAGTTCCGCAAGATCGTGCAGATGGTGCAGAAGGGCGAGCGTGAAGCCCGCCAGGCCAAGAAGGAGATGGTCGAGGCCAACTTGCGCCTCGTGATCTCGATCGCCAAGAAGTACACCAACCGCGGCCTGCAGTTCCTCGACCTGATCCAGGAAGGCAACATCGGCCTGATGAAGGCGGTCGACAAGTTCGAGTACCGCCGCGGCTACAAGTTCTCCACCTATGCGACGTGGTGGATCCGCCAGGCGATCACCCGCTCGATCGCCGACCAGGCGCGCACCATCCGCATCCCGGTGCACATGATCGAGACCATCAACAAGATCGTGCGCACCTCGCGGCAAATGCTGAACGAGATCGGCCGCGAGCCGACGCCGGAGGAGCTCGCCGAAAAGCTCGGCATGCCGCTGGAGAAGGTGCGCAAGGTCCTCAAGATCGCCAAGGAGCCGCTCTCGCTCGAGACCCCGATCGGCGACGAGGAGGATTCCCACCTCGGCGATTTCATCGAGGACAAGAACGCGATCCTGCCGATCGACGCGGCGATCCAGTCGAACCTGCGCGAGACCACCACGCGGGTGCTCGCCTCGCTGACGCCCCGCGAAGAGCGCGTGCTGCGCATGCGCTTCGGCATCGGCATGAACACCGACCACACGCTGGAAGAGGTCGGCCAGCAGTTCTCGGTGACCCGCGAGCGCATCCGCCAGATCGAGGCCAAGGCGCTGCGCAAGCTGAAGCATCCGAGCCGGTCAAGGAAGCTGCGGAGCTTTTTGGATAACTGATCTTTTCCGTCACCCTGAGGCGCCCGCGCGAAGCGCGGGCCTCGAAGGGCGACGGCCCGGAACATCGCGATGCCGATTATCGCGGTCTTCAATGGCATCATCATTCAGATGTTCTTTGAAGATCACAATCCACCGCACGTACATGCGCTCTATTCCGGCGCGAAGGCCCTGATCAGGATCAGCGATGGCGAGATCATCAGGGGCACGCTTCCCAGGAAACAGGCAAGGCTGGTAAAAGCCTGGGTGGAGCTAAGGCGCAGCAAGTTGATGTAGAATTGGCATCATGCGCAAACGGACGGCCGCTGCTTCCGAATCCCAGGGCTTGCCGATGATTGATGTTGTCTCGGTCAGGCCCGTGGGAGGCTTCAAATTGCGCGTCGGTTTCTCCGACGGCTCTGTTGGCGTTCATGATTTCTCGTCGACCGTTGCCCGCGACGGTGAGATGTTGCAGCCCCTGAAAGACCCGGCGTTCTTCGCGCGTGTGTTCGTCGAACTGGGTGCGCTCGCTTGGCCGAACGGCTTCGACCTCGACCCGATCGCGCTCTACGATCGCATGGCAGAAGCGGGCGAACTCAGCCGCGAGGCGGCCGAATAGCGCTCTCGATGCTGACTAAGGTGATACGTCTTGGACGGCTCGGCGGCTTCCGCCTGCGAGTCCGATTCACGGATGGCAGCGAGGGAACGCACGACTTCTCCGCCCTGGTCAATGAGCCAGGTCCCATGGTCGAGCCGCTGCGCGACGAGAGCTACTTCGCGCGCGTGTTCCTCGAATTTGGCGCGCCGACATGGCCGAACCGCTTCGATATCGCGCCAGAATGGCTTCGCCGCGAGATGGCGGCCGCCGGCGAACTGACTCACGTCGCCGCGGAGTAATTCCGTAGGGTGGGTTGAGCGCAGCGAAACCCACCGACGCGTGCGCTGCGATGTGAGGCGATGGGTTTCGCTTTGCTCAACCCATCCTACGAGCTTGCGATTCAGTACATCAGGCAGATGTTGAAGGAGGCCCAGGATTTGGCGGTGTGATCTCCGTTCATATTCGCCCGACATGGGCCAACCTCTCTGTAGGTTGGCACTCGCACATTTGAATTGAGGCCCCCGTTTGGATGCAAATATGAATATAGTCCTTGACAACATTCCTACCTTTGCTACATCCGTCACACCCCGCTCAACGAGGGGCGCTTCATGAGGCGTCTTGAGGTGGAGCGGATCGACGATAGGCCGGCGCAAGCCGGTCATAGTGGCGGATACCGGGCGAGCCCGGCATCCGCTCGGGTTGGGGCCGGAGATGCGGCCTTTGGGCCGCAAATCATGCCCGCCAACCCCGTCGATGGCTTTGGGCCGCGAGGCCTGAGGTCTGGTGTGGCGCCCGCGCGCCGTGCCTCGCACGCACGGCACCCGGGAGGCCCCGGGACCCCGCTCGTCGGCCACTACGAGCCGTCTGCGAGGAGCTCGCTGCACGATCCGCGGCGCCAATGCCGCGGACGGAAACGCGGCCCCGGGGACTGAAATCGCCACCAGTGGAGCGCCGAGAGGCGAGCGCGTCCTCGCACGACGCGCGGCCGCGCAAGCGGCATCTGGATGCGCCTGTCGGCGCTCCGCTCCCCTCGCTCTTGCGGGGGGAGGAAGACGAAAGGGTACGGCGCCCGAAAATCGCAAACGGCCGGGCGGCGGAGCATTGGCGGGGCCAGGTGCTCGGTGCCAAGTGCTCGGGGCCAGGTGCTAGACTAGCGTCGCTCCTCACGGCGGCATTCGTCACTCCAATCCCTCGACGATGCGGATGTCGCGCACCGCGCCGTCGGCGAGCGCCTTGAGCGCGTTCTGGTAGGCCGGGCTTTCGTAGGCGGCGATCGCGTTGGCCGCGCTCGGAAACTGCGAGATCACGATGCGCTCCACCGCTCCCGCCTCGTAGGCCTTGGCGGCGGTGCCGCGGGCGAGGTAGCGGCCGCCGAACGGCGCGATGGCGTCGGGCGCCAGCGCCGCGTAGGCCGCAAGCTTCCCGGCATCGGAGATCGAGCGGTAGGTGGTGACCCAGTAGGCCTTGGGCATGGCGGCTCCCTGCATTTGGATGTCCCTGCGCAGTCTTCCGCCGTCCGGCGCTCGCCGCAAGCCGCGGCGGGTGGTCGGCGCACGACGCGCCGCGCGGTCCGGCAACGATGATTTCATAACTCGCGGGTAACATCCCACTCCAGCCGGGCCGCGCAGTCCCGGAGGGGGCGAGACCCATGAACGCGCGTCAACCATCCGCCGCCGTCCTGGCGGCGCTCATCGTTGCGGCCGGCGGGCTGGTGCCAATCCCGGCATGGGCGCAAGCCAATCTCGATGCCGGCAAGTCGCCGGCGAAAATCTACGCGCAGGGTTGCGGCGCGTGCCACGCCACACCGCACGAACTTCACGACGTCCGCCGCGACTTCCTCCTGGAGCACTACACCACTGGCCCGGAGCAGGCCGCCCTGATCGCGGATTATCTCGATGCCGTGCGCAGCGAGCCCCGGCCGATCAAGCCGCGCCGCGGCCCGCGTGCCGAGATCGAAATCGCGGACGTGGACGTCACCGGCAGCATTGGCGTTGCGGCGCCCGCGGCCGCACCGGCCGAGACCGCGATGCCGGAAACTGCAGTGCCAGCCGCGGCCGCAGATGCCGTAGCCGAGACGGTGATATTGGAGGCGGCGGCGCCATTACCCGCGCCGCTCGACATCGACGAATAATCCGCGGCGCCTCGCCGACGTGTATCGATCAACGCGCCGCGGACTCGCTGTGCCGCGCTATGATCGGCACCGCCTTGAATCGTCCGGGACACGCATGACGAACATCGACAGCCGCATCGTCGGAGTCTGGTCGCTCCGCAGCACCAGGGGGGAGGACGACGACGGCCGGCCGCAGCCGCCGCCCTATGGGCCCAAGCCTGAGGGCCTCGTCAGCTTCCAGGCCGACGGCCGCATGATGTGCGTCTTGTGCGACGGCCGCGCCGAACTGCCGCCGGGCGAGCCGCGGCAGTACGTCTCCTATGCGGGCAACTACACTTTCGACGGCGCGACGCTGACCACCCGCGTCGATGCCTCTTCCGACGCAAGCCGCGTCGGCGGCGATCAGGTGCGTACGGTCGCGTTCGTCGACGGCAAATTGGTGCTGCGCCCGCCGCGCCGGCTCTATGCCGGCCTCATGCAGCACCAGGAACTCATCTGGGAGCGCATCGCCTGACGCGCTTGGGGATTAGTTGTGAGAAGGCAGGCTTGATTGTCCGGAACGTGCGACCTCCCTCCTCAAGAGGATGATGCGGCGCGATTTCCGGGGTACACTGCGCGGGTCGTTGCGTAACCGGGTGGTGACACATGTCGTTCTGGAAAAACCTGTTCGGCGGCGGCCAGGCCGCGAGCGCACCGAAGGCGAGCGATCCGGTCGAGTACAATGGCTTCCTCATCCGCGCGGCGCCGTTCAAGGAGGGCGCCAACTACCAGACCGCCGGCACGATCGAGAAGGAGATCGACGGCGTGCGCAAGGAGCACCGCTTTATCCGCGCCGACAGCCATCCGGTCTACGACGACGCGGTCAGCTTTACGGTGTCGAAGGCGCGCCAGATCATCGACCAGATGGGCGAGCGGCTGTTCGACTGAAGGCTCCCGCGGTCAAATTACGGGGAGCCTGCGCCTTTCCACGTCGGTCGCGGCCGTTTTTAAGCTGATTTTAGGAGTTTTAACCAAGTGTTCTCCTGAAACCACGTTTGGGAGAAGCCGATGAACGCTCCAACAGCTGCGGCCGCCGCAGAGACATCGCCTTCGGTGGAGTCGATCGTCGAGGAGGAAATCAGCAATCTGGTGACGCAGCTCGCCAAGCAGGAGAGCCCGAAAGCGGCGCCCGCACCCGCGCCTGTGCCTGTGCCTGTGCCTCGGATCGAGAACGATGCCGAGCGCATCCGCGCCTCGGTCGGCCGCCTGACCACGAATTCGATCAGCGAACTCAACGGGCTCACCTCACAGCTCGAGGAACTGCAGCAGTTCCTCAAGGTCGAGGTCGAGCGCGTCGAGCGCGAGATCGAGAGCGCATTGGCCGGTATCAACATCATCATCGAAACGATTGCGCCGTGGCGCAGCATCACCGAGTCGCTGGCGGCGCCGCGTCACGCCCGCGCCGCGCGCGCCGAGCCGGAGGCCGACATGGCCCCGGACGCGCAGGCGGCCGAGTGATTCTTATCCCTCCGGCCTGATCCCGAACGTCGCCTCGAACCGCTTGGCGTAGGCGGGCCACACCTGCGGATTGACGATCCGCGGCGGGCGCTTGCCGTCGAGCGCGAGGATCAGTTGCTCGGCGGCGAATTTGCCCATGTTGGCGCGAGCTTCACGCGTGACACCCGCAGTGTGCGGACTCGCGATCACGTTGTCGAAGGCGAGCAGCGGATGGTCGGACGAGGGCGGCTCCTTGTCCCAGACATCGACGCCGGCGCCGGCGATCCGTTTCTCCCGTAACGCGTCCGCCAGCGCCCGCTCGTTATGGATGAAGCCGCGCGCCGTGGTGATGAAATAGGCGTGGGGTTGCATCAGGCCGAATTCGCGCGCGCCGATCATGCCGCGGGTGGTGTCGTCGAGCGGGCAGTTGATCGAAACGAAGTCGGCCCGGCCGAGCAGTTCGTCGAGCGTTACCTTGGCGGCGCCGCGCGCCGTCACCTCGGCTTCGTCGAGGTAGGGGTCGCAGGCGATCACCTGCATGCCGAGGAGCCCGCCAGCGAGCGCCGCGATGCGGCGGCCGACATTGCCGAGCCCAACAATGCCGATGGTGCGGCCGGCGACGTCGTTGCCCATGAAGGCCAGGCGGTCGTGCAGCCGGCCGCCGCGCATCGCGTGGTTGGTCTGGATGATCTGCTTCGAGAGCGCCAGCACCATGGCGATGACGTGGGTCGCCACCGCCTCGGCGTTGCCGCCAGTCTGGTTGACGACGAGCACGCCGGCGTCGGTACAGTCCCTGACGTTGACGGTGTCGAAGCCGGCGCCGTTGGTCGAGACGATCAGCAGGTTCGGCATCCGGGCGATGAGGTCGCGTGCCGCGTGAAACTTGGTGTTCAGTTCGTCGCGCGCCGAGCCGATCTGATAGGCGTGCGCGGCAGAGATGATAGGCCCGGCGACGGCGTCGGGGCTGTCGTTCTCCAGCTTGTCGAGCCGGATTTCCGGCCGGGTCGCGATGATGTCGAGGTAGCAGGGGTGCGCGAGCTGGCGCACATAGAACACGCGTTTGACGTTGTCTCTCATGGGGATGCGGTGTCCGGGGGCTTCGGCGGGAAGGCAGCCCGGGTGTTCGGATGCCAGCACAGCCGGCGCGGGTCAATGGGTGCGAAGGCCACGGCCGAGGCGGTTTCGCAGAATTCCGGGGGCTGGCGTTAACCGTCCGTTAACCGCGCGGGCGCCTAATCGAGGTTAATCGCCGGTAAGAATCGACGCCTTTTCGAGGTCTGCCTTGACCAGTGCGAATGCCGTTCAGTCGCGACAATCGATCCGCTTCCGGGGCCGCTCCTTCGTGGCCTTCGTGCTCGCGCCGACACTGCCACTCGACAGCTGGCTGAATGAGCTCGACCGCTGGAGCCGGACGTCGCCGAATTTCTTCGCCAACCGGCCGACCATCCTCGACATCACCTCGCTCCCGCGCGAAGAGACCGAAATCGCCGGC
>JBFXEX010000181.1:0-9157 GCA_050179645.1 Xanthobacteraceae bacterium
GGCGCAAAATCCTTCTGAAAATCGAAGTTGAATTTGGCGCTTGCCGGGGTCGTGATGGTGTTCGAGATGTTCGCCATCAGCAGCGTGTAGCCGTCCTTCGGCGCGCGCGCGACCTGCTCGGCGGCGAGCTTGGAGCCGGCGCCGGGCTTGTTCTCCACAACGAACTGCTGGCCGAGAATCTGGCTCATCCGCGCGCCGACGACTCGGGCGGTGATGTCGGCGCTGGTGCCCGCCGGGAAGCCGACGACGATCCGCACCGGCCGGTTCGGATAATCCTGCGCCGGTGCGAACGCCGGCCATGCCACAATGGCAATGGCAATTGTCGCCGCAAACGCAGCGCGTGCGGTCTTCTTCATGGACGTCCTCCAGCCCTTCGGTTTTTTGCAGCGAATTTCCGGCAGCGAAGCATGTTTCGCTTGGACGTTCCAGCGGCGTGCGACATCAATGCGCCGAGCTAGATGGCAGCCCTTCCCGCCCTCCCTCCAGGGAGGGAGAGGGGCCGCTTGACCGGCGCTCAATTCAAGCGAATTCTTGCGGCATGTTCGTGACCTTCTTCCATGATCTCAAGGCGGCCGGCGTGCCGGTGACGCTGCGCGAATATCTCACGCTGATGGAGGCGATGGAGAAGGACCTGGCGTCTCGCCGGGTCGAGGACTTCTACTATCTGTCGCGCGCGGTGCTGATCAAGGACGAGCGCAACCTCGACAAGTTCGACCGCGTGTTCGGCCACGTGTTCAAGGGGCTCGAGCTCCTGCAGGACGCGTTGATCGCGGAAATCCCGACCGAGTGGCTCAAGAAGCTCACCGAGAAATACCTCACCGACGAGGAGAAGAAGCTCGTCGAGTCTCTCGGTGGCCTAGACAAGCTCCTGGAGACCCTGCGCGAGCGCCTCAAGGAGCAGAAGGGCCGCCACCAGGGCGGCAACAAGTGGATCGGCACCGGCGGTACCTCACCTTTCGGGGCCTACGGCTACAATCCGGAAGGCATCCGCATCGGCCAGGACGGCAATCGCAATTTCCGCGCTGTCAAGGTCTGGGACAAGCGCGAGTTCAAGGACCTCGACGGCGACGTCGAACTCGGCACCCGCAACATCAAGGTGGCGCTGCGGCGGCTGCGCAAGTTCGCCCGCACCGGCGCGCCCGACGAACTCGACCTCGACGGCACCATCAAGGGCACCGCGCACAAGGGCTATCTCGACATCCTGATGCGGCCTGAGCGGCACAACTCGGTGAAGGTGCTGCTGTTCTTCGACATCGGCGGCTCGATGGACTGGCACATCAAGGCGACGGAGGAATTATTTTCTGCCGCGCGCACCGAGTTCAAGCACATGGAGCACTTCTATTTCCACAACTGCCTGTACGAGAAGGTGTGGAAGGAGAACCGCCGACGCTGGAGCGACACCACGCCGACCTGGGATGTGCTGCACAAGTATCCGCACGACTACAAGGTGATCTTCGTCGGCGACGCCTCGATGTCGCCTTACGAGATCATGGCGCCCGGCGGCTCGGTCGAGCACTATAACGACGAGCCGGGCGCGACCTGGATGGAGCGGGTCGTGCGCACCTATCCGGCCTGCGTCTGGCTCAACCCGGTGGCGGAGAGCGAATGGGATTACACCCAATCGATTCGCCTGATGCGCCAGCTCCTCGGCGACCGGATGTACCCGCTGACACTCGAGGGCCTCGACGCCGCGATGCGGGAATTGGTGCGGTAAGGCAGCCCTTCGTCAGGAGGACGGCACCTCCGCGACGGTGCCCAGCCAGGGCGGGCGCGGCAGCAGGCGGGCGCCACGGTTCGCGTATCGCAGTGCAAATCTATACTGGCGGTTGTGCTGTTTACCTCGATCCGCTCTAAACTGCCGGCAGGCCGCTCCAAGTCCTTGATTCGTCGCGAAAACCGCGGCTTTCGATTCATCTGCGCAAGGTATTCATAACGCCGCTCGGGCACGCTGTGGGCTCGCGATAGCCGGGGCCGAGCGTTCGAATGAACGGAAATGAAGTGCGCCGCTGGTTGCGTGCGCTCGCACAGCCGACGACCTATCTCGGCGTCGCGATGCTGGTGTTCGTGCTCGCGGGCCTGACCTTCCTGATGATTCAGTCCAGGGACGCCGAAGAGGACGGCGCCAAGCGCACCGGCGCGAACGTTGTCCGGCTGTTCGCGGAGTCGATTTCGGAAGTATTGACTGGGGCCGACAACACGCTTCGGCTGCTGCGGAAGTTTTACGAAAGCCACCCGGATGAAACTAATTTTATCCTGTGGCCGACCTCTGCCGCGGCCGAAAAGGGACTGGAGTTGCAGTATTCCCTGGTGGGCCCCGACGGCGTCGTCAAAGCTTCCAGCTACGGGTCCGACGTCATCGGTCGTGACGTATCCGGGACCCCGCAATTCAAGGACCTCCGCACGGCGACCAATGACAAACTCTTTCTAAGCAAACCGTTCTGGCTCCGGAGCACCAAGAAATGGGGCCTCCTACTGGCACGGAGACTGACCGGGCCGGACGGATCGTTTGCCGGCATTATCACGGCATCGTTCCAGCTGTCGCAGGTGCAAAACCTGTTTCGAAGAGTCCAACTCGGCGAGAGCAGCGGAGCCACTTTGCTGGATTTCGACGGCGTCATCTACGCGCGCACATTGCAGGGTTCGTCCCAGTCGCATTTCGTGGGCAAGGCGTTCCCAAAGGCGGGCGTTCTCGATCAAGTCGCGCAGGCATCGGTCGGTGCGTACTGGAACAGTCCAGAGACCATCGATGGCGTAAGGCGGCTGCTTTCGTATCGGGTGGTCGAAGGCTTCCCGCTCATTGCGGTGGTGGGCATTTCGGAAGCTGCGGTCTTCAGCCAATGGCAACACGTCTCGCGCGTCTATCTAGGCATTGCCTGCCTTCTCACGCTCGCCATCCTGTTCGCCATCGCGCTGGGCGCGTTGCGGGAAAAGCGGCTGATCGCCGCCAAGGCGGACCTTGAACGCCTCAATCTCTGGTTCGATACGGCACTCGACAACATGTCGCAGGGCCTCACCATGTACGATCAATCGGACCGGCTCTTGCTGGTGAACAAGCGCTACCGCGAGATGTATGGCCTGACCGAAGAGCAGGTCAAACCGGGGGATTCGATTCACGAGATCCTTGAGCAGCGCTCCGAAGGCCCGCCGGAGCAGATCGAAGAATATCTCGCCCCGACATTGAGGGATATTCATGCCGGCCGGTCCATCGACAAACTTTTTGAACGCCGCGATGGAAAGTTCTACGCGCTCTCGATACGGCCGGTGAAATTCGGCGGCTGGGTGTCGACGCATCAGGACGTCACCGAGCAGACCCGGGCCGAGCGCGAGGTGCTTCATCTCGCTCACTACGACGCCCTGACCGAACTGACCAGCCGCGGCCTGTTCCAGTCACGGGTCGCTGGCGCAGTCGAGCGGCTGCGCCAGCACGGCGAGCGCTTCAACATTCTGCTGCTCGATCTCGATCGCTTCAAAGCCGTCAACGACTCGCTCGGTCACCTCGCTGGCGATCGGCTGCTGCGGCAGGTCGCGGGCCGGCTCAAATCCTGCGTTCAGCAGGACGACGTGGTCGCGCGATTGGGCGGCGACGAATTCGCGGTGCTGCAGGCGGTCAACGGCGATCCGCGCGCGTGCGCGATCGCGTTGTCGGACCGGCTGCTCGGCGTTATCGGCGAGCCCTACGACCTCGACGGCCACCGGGCCATTGTCGAAACCAGTATCGGCATCGTGCTTGCGCCCGAGCATGGTGAGCAGGCCGATCAGCTCATCAAGAGCGCCGACCTCGCGCTGTACCAGGCCAAGGCCGAGGGTCGCAATGCCTGGCGGCTGTTCGAAGACGTGATGGCGGAACAGGCGTGCCAGCGCTACGAGCTTGAGCTCGATCTACGCAATGCGATCGAGCGGAACGAATTCGAGCTGCACTACCAGCCGCTGGTCGATACCGCGACGCGTGAAGTCTGCGGCCTCGAAGCGCTGATCCGCTGGCGTCATCCCGAGCATGGAATTATCGTGCCGAGGGAGTTTATTCCGATCGCCGAAAATACCGGGCTGATCGTCCCTCTCGGCGAGTCGATTCTGCGGCAAGCCTGCGCCGATGCGGCGTCTTGGCCGGCGGGCATCAAGGTTTCGGTGAACTTGTCGCCGGTTCAGTTCGGCAAGGGCAACATCGTTGAGACCACCGCTCGTGTGCTATTGCAGACCGGGCTCGCCCCCGAGCGGCTGGAACTGGAGATCACCGAGTCGGTGCTGTTGCGGGACGATGAGCCCAACGTCTCGAAGCTGCATCAGCTCAAGGCGCTCGGAGTGTCGATCGTGCTCGACGACTTCGGGACCGGGTATTCGTCTCTGAGCTACCTGCGCATGTTCCCGTTCGACAAGATCAAGATTGACCGGTCGTTCGTCGCGGAAATCGCGACGCGTTCCGACTGCGCGGCGATCGTCACCGCGATCATCGGTCTGGCCCGATGCCTCGACATGGTCACGACGGCCGAGGGCGTGGAGACAAACGAGCAATTCGAGCTGCTGCGAATCGCAGGTTGCGGGCAGTTGCAAGGCTATCTATTTGGCGTCCCCGTTCCGATCTCGAAACTGGTGTTCGATCCCGCGCCCGCTGAACAGAATGCGCGGGTTGCGTAGCGCCATCGCGCTTTGCCAGTGCGCCCGGCCGCGCTTGTGCGTTGTTGGGGTCGCCGGAATTACCAGAGAGAAGGTGCGGCTACTAAAGTCGGCTCGGTGTGCCGATCCAGCGCCCCATGCGGGTCAGGACGCGCGAGAACGCCACGTCGGTGACGCGGCCGATCAGGTTGTTCACCGGGACCGCGCCATGCGACGTCATTTCGCGACTGTCGGCACCGTGCGCGCGGCAGTCGCCGAGGACGAAGACCTTTCCGGCCGGAACCCGGACCTCAGCCACGTTGTTGTAGGGCGCCTCCGGATCGCCGACATCGACGTAGGGTTCCTCGACCATCATGCCGTTGACCACGGCGCGGCCACCGCGCACTTCGACGCGGTCACCCTCGACGGCGACGACCCG
Source organism: Xanthobacteraceae bacterium (assembly GCA_050179645.1). Lineage (GTDB taxonomy): Bacteria > Pseudomonadota > Alphaproteobacteria > Rhizobiales > Xanthobacteraceae > VAZQ01. The sequence continues at coordinate 5,030 of JBFXEX010000181.1, forward strand.
GCGGATGAAATGTACCCCCGGCTGTTTCGGATGCACGTACACCACAACGTCGCCACGGCTTGGCTTGTGGTTGCGGTAATAGGTGGCGTCGGCGAGGACATATTCGCCTTCCCGCAGGGTCGGCTCCATGCTGGCTGCGGTCGCGTGGAAATAGCCGAGTTGGCCCGATGCCTTGGCGTGGGCCGCAAAGAGGAACGGAATCGCGGTGATGAGCCAGGCGCCCGCCGCGATGGCGGCGTAGATAGGCCAGCGGGTGGCGAAGCGGACCGGATGCTCACGCATCCGCGATGCCCGAATGGTGGCGTCGATCACGATGTAGAGCCAAAGGCCGAACAGCAACACGAGGCTGACCGCAAACATCCAGAAGCGGGCGAGCACCCCCATCAGTGAGAACATCAACAGCGTGTCTGCGACGATGACCAGGGCAAACAGGGCGATACCGCGCCACACGAGGCCGAGATAGATATGGCCGAGGCCCGGCGTCAGGAGCGTGAGCAAGGCTGCGACCCACGGGGAGGGGCCGCCCGACTCGCCGGTCCGGCTCTGGGCGTAATCGGCAACTGCCATTCCAAACGTCTCCCAATGTCCCCGCGCACTCCAGGAATCAGAGTGAGGCCGACAAATGGTCGCATGACGGCCTGACACTTAGTCGCGCCAGGCAGGTCAAGGTTCAAACGAAACCCAGAAATTTTTTCCAGAATTTGTGGCAAAAGATGCCCGCTCCGGAAACTCGGCCGGCGAATCTTTCAAATTAGGAACGAATCTATCGCCGGGTGGCCAGGAATGCGCCGAGAAGGGCCAAGACTGCCGCCACGATCAGGCTGCCGAGGTTGACGGCGACCTGGGCCCCAACCGGCACTTCGGCGACGGCCGAGGCCCCCAAATGGCCCACGTGCGCGAGGGCAAAGACCAGCGCCATGCCCAAAATCCAGCGAATGATCCGCCAACGGCGCCAGGGGAGGGGCAGCCGGCCAAGCGCCGTGGCGATCGCCCCGCTCGCTACCAGGGCCGCACCACCCATGCCCCACAAAGGGCCGGCTGCCCGCAACTGCAAAGACTTGGAAGAAAATATCCCGACCGGGTCATACCCTGCATGGGCGAACCAGATCTGCACCGCAAGCGCTGCGAGTACACCCACGGTGATGGCGGCTGAATAGATCAATATTCCGGGCAGTTCGCGTCTCGAGTGCTGCATGATGCCCTCGCAAGCGAAGTTCGCCGCTTTCCCGGAATGACGATGCCCGGGCGAAGAACCCGGGCATCAGGAACACCTTAGCAATCAGATCCCGTCGGCGGTCGATCAGGCCCGCTTTTCCGCGTGCCAAATGCCGGCGCAGGGGCCGCCACTCCAGGAACCGCCACCGCGGCTGCTGTTCAACCGGCCGGTGCCGGTTGCGCTGTTAGGCCCCTGGGTCACCTGGACGACCACGGCGCCATTCTTGGCGACCCGGCCGGTAATGGTGAAACTGCCGCTGCCGGCGTTGATCAGCGTGCCTTTGCTGATTCGGATCGGCGCGCGATAGGACGGCTCGCAGAGACCCTGCTGGGTCTGGATGACCACGCTCCAGATTCCATCGTAGCTGGGCGGAGCGGCTTCGGCCGGGCTCAACAGCGGAAGCGCAACTGCTGCCGAAACCGCGAGCGCAGCGATGACGACATGCTTACGGGTGAAAGCCTTGGAATTCATGATGATTAGCCCCTCTTGTTCACGCTGGCGCGGACCGATCCCGGGTCCAACCGCGGTGATTTCGGCAATTTTGTGTGCGCCGTTCCCATTGGTCGCACCATCTCACGAAATGGTTCAAGGACGGTTGACGGTGCTTGCCGGCGCGCCCGCCGCCCGCGAACGACGGGCCAAGGCCCGACGGTTGGGGATTGCGGCGCGGTGCGACATTGCGTCCCGGGGCGGGCTGCGAACTAACGTTCCGCCGCACTGGTCACGCGCTAGGGTTCCTTGAACCTGCTATGTTCTTTAGGACAACAGCAGCGGACGTGATAAGCTTCAACTGAAGACGCGTCACGAGGGAGCGACCATGCGCCTGCTTGTTGCATATCTCCTGACTTTGGCGGTGGCCCAGTCCATTTCGGTCAGCCTGGGTTTGCTCGTCGACCGTGTCTACTCCTCCTATGGAGGATTGCTGGTCTTCATCGCCTGTTACTTTTTTATGTTCTGGTTGTCCTGGCAGATCGCCTTGCGCGTGACCGCGCCTAAAGGCGCGGCAAATCCCGCTCAGTCCTGACGGGCCGCAGCGGAGAAATCCAAGAGTGGGCAATCCAAGAGCGGATAATCCCGAGACCGCTCTGCGCGCCGATAGTTGGCACGCCGATGCAGCATCCGGAGGATGCGGCCGAGAGCTTACTGCGGGGCGCTTGGTTCGCTGAACGTCGGATTGGCGGCGCCGCGCACCGCACGGCTCACCTGCGCTTCTTCGAACGCGGAGCTTTTCTTGCCTTGCTCGACTCCGAAGTCGTACAGGGCGCGCATGTATCTGCCGTCGAACGGCCCGCGGGAGGGGAAATTGAAGGAGGTGTCGACGTGCGCGACATGCAGGCCGACCCCGTGACGCCCCGCGCCCACATTCATCAGCATGATCTCCGCGCGCAGCGCTGAGGTCAGGGCAACGTCGATCGAGCGTCCGAGCACCTCCGGGATGCTGCGGTCGGGCAGCTTGAAGTCGGGCACAAGCTTCGAATTCACCAGGACGTAGAGCTGAGTGAACGGCGGACGGCCCTTGCCGCCGGGCGCGATCATGCTCTCCGGCACGACGAAGAACGGCGCCGTCAGCGTGCCGTCGCCATGCATTTCCTCCAGCTTCTTGCCGTTGGCCTCGAGGTCGATCGCCACCGGCGAGAAGAATCCCGGGATGCTGCACGATGCCAAGAGGATGTCGCGGAACAGCTTGAGCGCCGTTTCGTCGCCGCGCTCGGCAATCGCGCCCATGTTCCACACCGCGCGCCGGCCGGTATCGAGGCTCGTGGTCGCGACCAGGAGCCGGCGCCCGCGTTTGTGCTCGGCGGCAATGTCGACGAGCAGCTTCGGCGTCACGCGCTCGGCGATTGCGCGCCGAAGCGGCCAATAGTCGAACAGGCTGTCGCGGGTGAGACGGTCTTCGAAAACATCGGCGGCCGAGATGGTCGTGAAGCTCTTGTGCAGTTCTTCGTCGTACTTCGAGCCAAGAAAGGCGAATGGTGCAATCAGCGAACCGATGCTGACGCCCGTGACCACTGCGAATTCCGGCCGGGTTCCGGCCTGGCTCCAGCCGCTCAACAGGCCCGCGCCGAATGCGCCGTCGGCGCCGCCGCCGGAAATTGCCAGCCACGGGCCGCTTGCCTGCGGCAGCAGGCGGGCAAACTCGGTCTCCGAATCCCCCCAGGCCCGCGCGTTCGGTATCCCGAGGACGACCGCGGCATCGCTCTCCGCAACCGTGAAGGGCGCACGCACCGCCGGTTCCTCCTTCGGGGCAACGGGCGGCGGCTTCTTCTTCGTGACTTTCTTCTTCTTGGATTGGGTTTGCGCGTAAGCCGGCGTCGGATCGACCGACAGCGAGGACGTCAATAATGCGCACGCGGTGAGGGCGACGGCGAAACGAGACAACAGGCGCAACGTCTGCACAGGGGCTCTCCGGTCATGTCGAAGTGCTGAATTCCGATGGAATTCCAGCATTTCTGGGGCCGGCGGCAACGCCGATCAGCCCCCGGGCGCGCAAAAAGTTGTCACGTTCGCGGGCGGGAAGACCGAATCCCAGCGCAGAAGCGGTGTCTGCGGTCGTTCAGCCCGAGCGCTGGGCGCTCCAGCGGCCCGAACAGCGTCCATTTGTCCCTTTGCCGGACCAACTGCCGCCGCCCGTCCCGCTCAGCGAGAGCCGTCCGGTGCCGGCGGCGGACTGCGAGCCGCTGGCCACGCGGACGCTGACGGCGCCCTTCGTGGACACTGAGCCCGCCACCGCCACGTTGGCGCCGCCCGCATAGCGAACCGAACCGTTGGTGATCACCACCCCGTAGAGCGCATTGCTGTTGCAGTCGCCGCGTGTCACCTGGATGTTCACGCTCCAGGCGCCATCGAATGGATTTCGCCTTTGCGCATTCGCGTCGGAGCCGCCGAATGCGACAACAAACGCGACTGCCAGA
>JBFXEX010000182.1:0-9052 GCA_050179645.1 Xanthobacteraceae bacterium
GAAAGAACATATTTCCCGCAGGACTGCCGAAACGAGTGGTCGGCGGGCATGTTCTCTATGCCCCCGTCGTCACTGTCGTCCCCGGCAGGCTGGTCTTCGTGTCGGGGCTGCTCGCTCGAGACGAGGAGGGGACGATCATCCGGCCGGGGGACATGGGCGCGCAGATTGCTCAGGTGGGTGAGAATCTGAAAGCCGCTCTCGCCGGCGCCGGCGCCACGCTGTCCGACCTGGTGCGGACCCAAACCTTTACAACCGATATCGACGAATTCTTTCGGCACGTGGACGTGCGGATGAAATATTTCGGGGCGCTGCCGACGAGCACGACGGTCGAGGTGCGGCGCCTCTCCCATCCGGACTTCCTTGTGGAGGTCGAGGCAATAGCGGTCGTCGAGCAATAGGCGAGCGAGCGCCAGGCGGTCGAAGCTGAGGTCGATTTCCGGAAGCAGCGCCGCGAGATCGGGCAGCTCAGCGGCGTGGAGCACCCGGTTCAGTTCCTCTGAGCAGGCCTATAATCCGCAAGCATGAGAACGCGCCGCTCCGTCTCCTTCAGTCCCCCTCACGGTAGCGGCGGGAACGTCAGGCTCCGGTAGTAGGCGATGATTTCAGATCCAGTGGCTCTCCAGACGTTCGGATGTCGGCCAATGTAGTCTAGCGCCCCTTCCAGGGCCCCGATCCTGTGCGGCATGCCGGTCAGGTAGGGATGAACCGAGATGGCCATCACACGTCCCGAGTCCGCGCCCTCGCGGTAGAGCACGTCGAATTGCCGGCAGATCATCGTTTGGAATTCGTCGGCAGATCGGTGATCTCGTTCATATTGAGGCTTGTCATTGATGACGTGGCTGTAGGGTATCGAAAACAACGCCTTTCCGTTCTCCAACGTCATCGCGTACGGCTGGTCGTCGTTCACCCAGTCCGCGACGTATTCGCAACCCTCTTCCGCCAGGATGTCGAGCGTATTCCAGGTTTCCTGCAGCGCCGAGCTGAGCCAGCCGGTCGGCCGGCGAGAGGTCGCCTGCTCAATCGTGCTCAAGCAATCCCGAACAATGCTTCGCTCCTGGCTCGGGTCGATCGCATTGAGCCTCCGCGAATTGCTTTGGTTGTGTCCCATCCATTCCCACGATCGCCGGTTTCCTTCTTCGATGATGCGAGGATGTCGTGCGCAGAGATCGCTGTTCAGAGCCGCCGTGGCGCGAATTTCGTGACGATCCAGCACATCCATGATGCGAAAGATGCCGATGCGGTTTCCATAATCGCGGATCGACCAGCTTGGAATGTCAGGGGCAGGCATCGGCGCGACGCCGGTTCCTGTGCCTGCGGGGATGACCTCATTCAATGCAAAGAACTCAACGTTCGGAATGACCCACAGCGCAACATGCGCGCCGTTGGGCCAGCAAAGCCGTGGCCGATCGATGATCGGCGAGTAGGGGAACGGGCCATATCCGCTGGGTTTCATGGCATCTCCGCCTGGGGGGCGACGTCGAATGTTGCGGGGATCGGAAGGCGCGACACTTCAGGAATAGCGCAAGATCGCCCGACCAAATCGAGAGGTCGGTTCTGTAAACCGCATCAAATTTTCGCCATGTTGAACGTCGACGGCGCGAACAGTTCTTCTGCGGTCAATCGCCGCGCGGTCAGTCCCTGCTCGTGGGCGTAGCGCGTCATCACTTCGATCTCGTGCCGGCAATCCTTGATGCCGTACCGCCAATAGTCGCTGCCCATCAGCGCTCTGGTCTCGGACGCTTCGAATTCCATCCAGGGTAACGCGACAGCGAGCTGCGCAAGGTTGGTGAGCTTCTCCAATCCGATTGATTTGGATTCAAGCAGTGCCTTGTAGATGCTCGCCGGCAGCCACGGATACCGCTCGGCGAGCGACGACCGGATGGCGACGATATGCATAATAGGAAAGTAGCCGGTCTTGCGGAAATAAGCCTGCTCGACCTCCTTGTAGTTCGGGTAAAGTCGATCGACGTTCGGCATCCGCCGCAAGTAGACCGACGGCGTACGCGCCGACAGCATGGCGTCGAGTTCTCCCGACTGCAGCATGGCGGACAGCGTGGCGCCCTCGGGTATCGGCTTGAGGTCGAGGCCCGGGATGGAAACCGGCATCCGTTCCTCCCGCCCCGGCTGCTCCTGGCCGCCGGTTCGCCATTTGATGTCGGTCGGCTGGACGTCGAACTCGTCCTGAAACATGCCGCGCAGCCAGAGCGCGGCCGTCATCTGATACTCCGGAACGCCAACGGTCTTTCCGGCGAGATCTTTCGGCGACCGGATACCGCGATCGGTGCGCACGTAGATCGACGAGTGCCGGAACGCGCGCGACAGGAAGGCGGGTACCGCGGTGTACGGCGAGTTGTCTTGATCGACCATACGCATATAGCTGCTGAACGACAGTTCGGTTACGTCGAATTCAAAGTAGCGGCAGGCGCGCGCGAACATCTCCGCCGGCTCGAGGACCAGCGGAGTGATGTCGCAGCTCTCGATCCGAACGCGGCCGTCGATGATAGCCCGCGTGCGGTCGTTGTCGCTGCAGGCAAACGTTAAGGGCAGCTTGGACATGGAGATTCCCTTGCTGATGTAATGGCGTTGAGGCTTCTGCGTGCCGCCTGCTCGCGCCTGCGCAGACTGGCTCAGGATTGCTTGACGAGCGATGCACCCTGGCCTTTGGCATAGGCGCGCAGCGATTGGACCAGCACCTCGTAGAGATTCTGCACCGTTGGAAGGAGCGTTTGGCCGCGCCGCGTGACCACGCCCATCGTGCGCGATATCCGCGGCGAGACGAGCGGGATGAACGGCAGGCCGAAGGCCTTTTCGGCCTTGGTCAGCATCGGCACCACCGTGACGCCGAGGCCGTCCTTGACGCAGGCCATCAGGGAGGCGCGGCTCGTCACGACCAGCGATGGATTTTCGATGCCGTCCCCGAGCCCGCGGCCCCTCAGAAGCTCCATGGAGTCGTTGCCGATCACGGCCTCGCCTTCCAGCTCGCTCCAGGGGATCGGTTTGCGCCGTCTGGCGAACGGATGATCGCGGGGACACAGCACGCCAAACGTATCGGTCGCGATCGGGCGAAACGCGAGCTTCGGATCCTCGTCCAGCGAGCCCGCAACGCCGACGTCGACCAGTCCATCGGCCACCATTGCCCGCACCTGAGGCGAGCGCTGGTCGGTGGCGCGAATCCTGACGTCCGGGAAGCTCCGCGTGAAATCGGCAAGGAAGGCCGGCAGCCACTCCTCGGCCAGGACCGGCACTACGGCGAGCGAGACCGACCCGCGCTCGGCCTGTGCGAGCTGGCGCGCTTCGCGGAGGACCCGATCGTGCGCGACCAGCAATTCGTTGAAGGACGGCAGCAAGGTCTGGGCGAGGGGAGTGAGCCGGGCACGGCGGCCCTTCTCGAACAGCTTGCCGCCGATCTGACGCTCCAGGTCGTGCATGGCGGCCGAGACGGCGGCCTGCGAGCGAAACGTCCCGGTGGCGGCCGCCCGAAAGCTGCCCGAGTTGGCGGTGATCACGAACTGCCGGATCTGCTGAATTCGCAATGGCTCTGCCAACGGCGTCTCCGCTCCCCACACTTCCAGTTTACTGAAGTGCAGTTCCGTTAATTAAGTTTTGTCAAAGTATAGCACGGCGGCATGATTGCGCGACCGCAATGGAGTCGCACCGATGAGATTCGGCATTTTCGACTACATCGACATCAGGTCCGAGCCGGTGGCGCGCTTGTACGACGAGCGCATGGAACTGATTCAGGCAGCCGAGGATGCGGGATTCTACGGTTATCATGTCACCGAGCATCACGCGACGCCGCTCTCGGCGGCGCCGTCTCCTTCGGTATTCCTCGCTGCGGTCGCTCGCGAAACATCGCGTATCAGGCTCGGCGCGCTGCTGTTTCTGCTGCCGCTCTACCATCCGTTCCGGCTGCTGGAAGAACTGCAGATGCTCGACAACCTGAGCCACGGCCGCCTCGACATCGGCGTGGGGCGAGGGGTGTCGCCATTCGAGTTCGCGGTTCTCAGCCAGGACATCAAGGGCAGCGAGAAGCTCTACGCGGAGTGTCTCGAGATCGTCTGGAAGGGCCTGAAGAACAAACGGATCACGCACCACGGCGAGCGCTATCATCTGGACAACGCCCCCTTGCCGATGGAATGGGTGCAGAAGCCTCACCCTCCTGTCTGGTACGGCCTGCGCAGCGGTCCGGAAGGCTCCCTGCTGCCGACACGTCGCGGCATGAATGTCGTCACGTTGGGCAATGACGACCGGGCGGTGCAGGCCATCGCCAGATTCCGGTCGGCTTGGCCAATTCACGCCGATGAGCGACGGAAATCCGGGTCGATTATCGATGAACCGATCGTCGGCATGGTACGGGGAATGTTCGTTGCGGACACCGATGCCGAAGCCGAGCGCATTGCGCGGCCGGCTTATCGGAAATGGTTCGACAGCTTGATGTGGTTGTGGAAAGAGAACAACTCGTTTCCGGGCATCCCTCTGTCGCAGGATTTCGACGAATCCATTCGCGACGGCTCACTTGTGGTCGGCAGTCCGGACACGGTCAGGCGCCGGCTGGTGGCTCAGGCGGAGCGCTGCGGGCACGATTATCTCGTCCTCAAGCTTGCATTCGGCTCGTTTACCCACGCGCAGGAGATGCACTCACTCGCGTTGTTCCGGCGCGAGGTTATGCCTGCGCTCAATGAAATCCGGACCGCCGAGGCGAAAGTCGCGGCGGGCGTTGCCTGAGTACCGACGCCCATGGCCCGCTGTGGCATGCGGCGATATCGTCTCCGCAGTCGTAGTCGGGTTCACCGCGCATGACGAAGCTTAACGAGACACACGATCCAAAACGTCGGAGCTGGGTGGAGTCCGCCAATCGGGCCGGCACCGACTTTCCGATTCAAAACCTGCCGCTGGGCGTATTCCGGCGGCGGGGGATCGAACCGCGTGGTGGCGTTGCGATCGGCGATTTCATCTTCGATCTCCGCGTCGGCGTCGAGGCCGGGCTGTTCTCCGGCACCGCTGCCGAAGCCGCGCAGGCCGCGATCGGTCCCGCGCTCAATCCGCTGATGGCGCTCGGCAACGATCACGCATCCGCATTGAGGGCACGACTTTCGGACATACTGCGAAGCGATGCCAGCGAGCGACCGCGCGTCGAGGCGCATGCGGGCGAATTGCTGGTCCCGATCCCAGAAGCCCAAATGGACCTGCCGTGTGCGATCGCGGGCTATACCGACTTCTTCACATCGATCTTCCATGCGGAGCGTGGCGGCCGGGTCCGCAATCCAAGCCAGCCGTTGCCGCCGAATTTCAAGTTCATTCCAATCGGCTACAACGGCCGGGCCACCTCCATTCGACCGAGCGGCGAATCGTTCAAACGGCCGAACGGCCAATACCGCGATCAAGACGGACAACTCCAATTTGGTCCCGAGCCCCGCCTGGACTTCGAACTCGAGGTCGGGGCGCTCATCGCGCGCGGCAATCCTCTCGGACGACCTGTCCCCCTGGCTTCGGTGCGCGACTACATCTTCGGATATTGCCTGCTGAACGATTGGTCGGCGCGGGCGATCCAGGCTTGGGAAACCGTGCCCGCCGGTCCGTTCCAGGGCAAGACATTCTGCTCCACGGTCTCACCGTGGGTCGTCACCGGCGAGGCCCTGGCTCCGTTTCATTGTCCAAACTTCGTACGTGCTGCCGACGATCCGCAGCCGCTTCCCTATCTGAACGATCCGGCAAACGAGTCGGAAGGCGGTCTCGATCTGATTCTGGAAGCCTACCTGCTGACGCCGCGAATGCGCGCAGGTAACCTGGATGCTGCCCGGATCACGATCACCAGTCTGACGACGCTCTATTGGACGTTCGGCCAGATGTTGACGTATCACGCCAGCAACGGCTGCAACTTCCTGCCGGGCGATATCATCGGCAGCGGCACGGCTTCAGGACCTACGAACGAAAGCCGGGCCTGCCTCAACGAGTTGAGCGAGTTCAACACGGCCGATATCCGCCTTCCGGGAGGCGAAACGCGACGCTATCTCGAGGATGGAGACGAGGTCATTCTACGCGCACGCGCGGAACGTCAGGGGCACGTCACCATCGGCTTTGGCGAATGCCGCGGCCGAGTCGAGCCGGCCGATCCGTGGCCCACCGTGTTGACCTGAACGCGTCACGCTTGCGCGCCGAGCCGGTTCCGCGATGGTCGCCATATCGGGCCTGAGCTTGTAGCGCCTCGCGTGCCATCAGCCCCACGGGCCTGAGCGCTGTTGCTCGAACCGTTCGGAAATCAGCATCGTGGTCGAACGGTTGGAGGCGCCGGTCAGCCTCTCGCCTGGCGTGCAGGCCAGCCTGCTCGCCATCCGGCCGGCCCGGCATTCTGCTGCAGCAACATTGGCTTACAGCAGCCTTACACAGGGCTCGATATTGCCTGGGCACATTTGCCACACGCCCGTTTCTTTTCTTTTCCCGGCATCCGGGTGCCTTGTAATTCCCGCAGTTCGGCGTCCCTGTAGCGGTCGTTCCGCAGGTAGTAAGCGCAATGGGCGTGATCCACATTGGCCAAAGTGCGATCGTCCTGTGCCGCGTCGCCGAATTGTTTCGTGCGATCCGCGGTGCATTTCAGCACGTCGGCACGGTCTGCGTTCTCGCCATTCTGCTGAACACGGCGCCGAGCGAGGGACACGCGCAGCATCGGCAGGTCGAGACGCTGGCCGACGCGTTGGTGCAGACCTACAAAGGCAACCCGATCCTGAACGCGGAGCGTGCGCGGCTGCGCGGCACAGACGAAGCCGTTCCCCAGGCGTTGTCCGGCTATCGGCCGCAGGTGCTCGCCAGCATGACCGCCGGCCTGCAGGCGGTGCGGGTGCTGATGACCGACAACACCATTCAGACCGCCAATCTGCGTACGTGGGTGATCGGCCTGACGGTGACGCAGACCCTGTTCAACGGCTTCAAGACGGCCAACACCGTGCGGCAATCCGAGGCACAGGTGATGGCGGGACGCGAAGCTCTGCGCAATACCGGCCAGGGCGTGCTGCTCGACGCGGTGACCGCCTACATGAACGTGCTCGCCAACCAGAGCCTGGTCGATGCGCAGCGCATCAACGTCGCCTTTCTCCGCGAAACGCTGACCACGACCCGCAAGCGCCTCGATGCCGGCGACGTCACGCCGACTGACGTCGCACAGTCAGAAGCCCGGCAGAGCCGCGGTCTTGCCGACCTCAATTCGACAGAAGTTGCACTCGCCGTCAGTCAGGCGCTTTATGCGCAGGTGATCGGCTCGCCGCCCGGCCGTCTTGTGCCGCCGCCCCCGATCGATCGGCTGCTCCCCCGCATGCGCGATCAGGCGATCGCTCTCGCCCGCAAGGAACACCCGGCCATTCTGGCCGCGATGTACGACACCGACTCCGCACAACTCGGCACCAAGGTCGCGGAAAGCAGCCTGTGGCCGCAGGTCACCGTGCAGGCCGGCGTGTCGCGCAGCCGCGACGAAGACACCACTCTCGGGTCATGGGGCACTGATAATGCCTCGATCCTCGGCCAGGCCGTGATCCCGCTCTACGACGGCGGTCTCGCCGCCTCGCAGATCCGCCAGTCGAAGGAACTGGTGACGCTGAGTCGCATTGTGCTGCAGCAGGTCCGCGAGCAGGCACAGACCGCGGTGCTGGCCGCCTGGGTGACGTTCGAAGGTGCCAAGATCGCACTCAATGCCGCCGAATCCGAGGTCCGGGCCGCCACCGTCGCGCTCTCCGGCGTGCAGAAGGAGGCGCAGGGCGGTCAGCGCACGACGCTCGATGTGCTCAATTCGCAACAAGATCTGATGGCGGCGCGCGCGCGCCGCATCGGAGCGCAGCGCGACCGGGTCATCGCTGCCTATGCGCTGCTCAGCGCGATCGGCCGCCTCGATGTGCAGACGCTCGGCCTGCCCACGCCCAACTACGCGCCGGAAGTGCATTACCACCAGGTGCGTGACGCCTGGGGCGGCCTGCGTACGCCGGCCGGACAGTAATGGCTCGCGATCAGTGCGGGACCGGTTGCGCGCCGGCGTGCGGCGGCGGCTCCGTCACCCGCTCGTCCGGAACGTCCGGCATCGTCAGGCGGGCCAGTGTCGGGATCACCAGCAGGCTGCAGATCGGCGACAGCAGCATCCCGCCGACGATGACGCAGGCGAGCGGCTGCTGAACCTGCGAACCGATGCCGGTGGACAACGCCGCCGGAACGAGGCCGATACAGGCGGACAATCCGGTCATGAAGATCTGGCGCATCCGCGTTTCCGCGGCATGGATGATCGCGTTCTCGGTGTCGCGGCCTTCGTCCATGTTGTGGCGGATGTAGGAGACCAGGAGGATGCCGTCCATCGCCGAAACCCCGAACAGCGAGATGAAGCCGACTGCCGCCGACACGCTGGCGTTCAGCCCGGCGACGTAGAGGCCCAGCACGCCGCCGGCGACCGCGAAGGGGATGCCGGAGAGGGCGAGCAGGCTGTCGCGCACCGAATTGAACAGACTGTACAGCAGCATCAGAATGAGCAGCAGACTGTGCGGCACGATGATCGCCAGCCGCTTTTTGGCCTCGACCAGTGCACCGAACTCGCCGGCCCACTGCATGTGGTAGCCCGCCGGCAGCGGCACCTTCTCCTCGACCTGCGTCTGAGCTTCGGCGACGGTCGATCCGAGATCGCGCCCGCGCACGCTGTACTTCAGCGGCACGAACCGCTGCGCGTTCTCGCGGTAGATGTAGGCCGCGCCGGTCTCCATCTTCACCTCGCCAAGGTCGCTCAGCGCGATGTAGGCGGTCGGCGCCTTGGGATCGGAATTCGGCAGCGCGACCGGGATCGCCCGGATCGCGTCGATGCTGTGCCGGTACTCCGGCGCCAGGCGGACCGTCAGCGCGAAGTTCATCTCGCCTTCTTAGACGCGGGTGACCTCCAGGCCGCCGATGGCGGCCTGCACCACGGCGTTGATGTCGGCAACCGAGTAGCCGTAACGGGCGGCCGTGGCGCGGTCGATCCGGACCACCAGGTTGGGCTGCCCGAGCAGGCTGAACGCCGCCGGATCCGTCACCCCCGGCACCTTGCCGT
>JBFXEX010000183.1:0-8914 GCA_050179645.1 Xanthobacteraceae bacterium
AGTCATTCCCGATTAAGGAAGAAACCATTCTGGCGGTGATCGACGCGCCAAGCTCGGAACAGGCCACCCAGGCCGCCGCCGCGCTGGTCGAGAAGCTGTCCGGCCAGAAGGACCTGTTCCATTCGGTCACCGAACTGGGGGGAGGACCGTTTTTTCGGAAGAACGGCCTCCTGTTCCTGCCGACTCAGCAGGTCGTGGAGACGACCCGCAAGCTGGGGGAAGCCAAGGCCGTCATCCAGGCGCTTGCCCAGGACTCCAATCTGCGCGGACTGACAACCGCCCTCAACTATGGGTTGATCGGCGCGCGGATGAAGCACTACACGCTCGACAACATGGCCGGCATGATGAACCGGGTCTCCGACACCTTCGAGAACGCCATTGCCGGCCGTCCGGCGAGCTTCTCCTGGCACGCCATGCTCAATGGCCGGCCGCCGACCCCCAGTGAAACCCGCCGATTCCTGGAAGTGCGGCCGGTGCTCGATTTCCACGCATTGACGCCCGGCAAGGCGGCCACGGATGCCATCCGCAAAGCCGCGGCCGAGGCGAACTTCGAGCAGCAATATGGCGCGAAACTACGCCTGACCGGACCGGTGCCGATCGCCGACGAGGAATTCGCCACCGTGCAGGAGGGGGCCTTCGTCAATACGGCGGGGACTATTCTGATCGTGCTCACCATCCTGTGGTTGGCGCTGCACTCGGGACGGCTCATCCTCGCGGTGTTCACGAGCCTGCTGATCGGTCTCTCGATCACCATGGCGCTTGGGCTCGCCTGGGTCGGCGCGCTTAACCTGATCTCGGTCGCCTTCGCGGTGCTCTTTATCGGCCTCGGCGTCGACTTCGGCATCCAGTTCACGGTGCGTTACCGCTCCGAGCGGCACGATAATGACAACCTGCATGCGGCACTCCTCAGCACCGCTCGCTATGTCGGTGCGCCGCTGACGCTCGCCGCCGCCGCCACCGCGGCCGGGTTCCTGTCGTTCCTGCCGACCGACTACAAGGGCGTTTCTGAACTCGGCCAGCTTGCCGGGCTCGGCATGGTGGTCGCGTTTGTGACCAGCATCACGGTGATCCCGGCGCTGCTCACGGTGCTCAATCCGCCGGGCGAGCCGAAGGAAATGGGCTACAAGGTGTTGGCGCCGGTCGACCGCTTCATGGAGCGGCATCGCATCGGCATCATCGCCGGCACCGGTATCGTGGTCGCGGCCGGCCTGCCGCTGCTGTATTTCCTCCAGTTCGATTTCAACCCGCTCAACCTGCGCAGCCCGAAGGTCGAGTCGGTTGCGACCTTCCTCGACCTGCGCAACGATCCGGCGCTCGGCGCCAACTCGATCTTCATGCTGGCGCCGAACAAGGAGGCGGCGTTCGCCGCGGCCGAGAAGCTGTCGAAGCTGCCCGAGGTCGCTGCGGTGAAGACGATCGAGAGCTTCATTCCCGCCGATCAGGAGTCGAAGCTCGCGGCGATCCGCAAGCTCGGCGAAATCCTGAACCCGGTGCTCAAGCCCGACCCCAGCAAAACGCCGCCAACCGACGCCGACAATGTCGCGGCGCTCAAGGCCGCGGTAACGAACGTGCGGCAGGCTGCCGACAATGCGCCCGACAAGGACGGTCCGGGCGTGGTCGCGGCGCGCCGGCTTGCGACCGCGATCGAGAAGGTTGCGGACGGCGACGAGGCATTGCGCGCGCGCGTGCAGGCGGCGATGATCGTGCCGCTCAATACCGCGCTCGACGAATTGCGCGACTATCTGCAGGCGCAGCCGGTGACGCTCGAAACGCTGCCGCCGGAGATCGCCGATAACTGGATCACCAAGGACGGCCGCGCCAAGATCGAGGTGCTGCCGAAGGGCGATCCCAACGACAACGAGACGCTGCGCAAATTCGCGGCCGCGGTGCAGGCCGCAGAGCCCGACGCCATCGGCGGGCCTATCTCGATCCTGGAGTCGGGCCGCACCATGATCAAGTCGTTCTTCGAGGCGGGCTTCTGGGCGCTCGGCTCGATCACCATCCTCTTATGGATCGTGCTGCGCCGCTTCGGCGACGTGCTGCTGACGTTGATCCCGCTCCTTCTCGCCGGTGTGGTGACGATGGAACTGATGGTGATCTTTGGCATGCAGTTTAACTTCGCCAACATCATTGCGCTGCCGTTGCTGCTCGGGCTCGGCGTGGCGTTCAAAATCTACTACATTATGGCGTGGCGGGCCGGGCAGACCGATCTGTTGCAATCGAGCCTGACCCGGGCCGTGGTCTTCAGCGCGCTGACCACCGCGACCGCGTTCGGTAGTCTATGGCTGTCGAGCCACCCCGGCACGTCGAGCATGGGCAAGCTGATGGCGCTCGCCCTCGTCACCACCATGTGCGCGGCGGTGCTGTTCCAGCCTTTGCTGATGGGACGTCCCCGGGAGAAGATCGAGCACTGAGAGGGAGGATTGCCATGCCCGCTGCCCGATGGATGCCCCTCACGTTCGCGATCGTTCTTGCCGGCACCACCGCCGCGCAGGCGCAATATCTCAAGCGCGAGCCGGCGATGGGAGCGCTCAAGCCCGGCCAGAGGGTGCTGGTCGACGACGGCCGCTGTCCCAAGGGCCAGATCAGCGAGGTGATCGGCGGCGACCACGTCGAGGTCGGCGGCAAGGCTCAGATCAAGCGCATCCGCAAATGCATTCCTCGACAATGAGCCATCGGCCGCGTTGGCCAAAAGGATAGACGCATGTCGCTGACTGGCGATGTCCAGAAGTTGTCCAACGAACTCATGGAACTTGCCCGGTCGCCCGAAATCGCCGCGGCCGCCGATGCGATTCTCGCCTCATGCCGGGCGGTCGACCTGGTGTCCGATTGGGATGCATGCGTCGAGAAGACCAACGACTTCACGAGGCTTTGCGTCGCCGCCGGGAGGTTGCTGCCGGCGGGCGGCTCGGTGGAGACCGGCGTGTTCCGAGGTGGCACCGCCGCCATCCTGCTGCACTGCGCGAGCCCGGACAGCTTCCACGTTTCGATCGATCCTTACGGCCTGCCGAGCCAGTCCTACGACGATATGCTTGAGTCCTATGGCAGTTGGCCGGAAGTCCGCGGGGTGATGACGCGGCTCGCGCAGTTGGCGGAGGTGCGCGAGGTGACGTTCTGCCACTATCTGATGGGTGCGTCCGACTTCGTTCGCGCCAACCACCTCCAGCATCCGGGGCACTTCCGGATCGTGCATCTCGACGGCGATCATTCGCGCGCCGCCGTCGCCGAGGAACTTCGCTATTTCCGCCGGCGCATCCGAGGGCCGGCGCTGTTCATCCTCGACGATCACGACGATCACTTCCCCGGCGTCGAAGAAGGGCTGCGCGACGAGGGTACGGGGCTCGTGCAGGTGTTTCGCGGTCTCTACGATTTTCCAGGCACTTATGGCAAAGCCGGGTTCTCTGCTTGGCTACACGTTTAAGATCGGGTCTGTCGCGAGGGCCGGGGGGAAGGTCTTGCCATCACCACTCACCCGATCGAGTGCGTAGAGGTGCGGCGCCGCCCACCCGCAAGAGGAGAGGACGCAATCACGACGACCGCGCCCGGCGTCAGCGGTTGCGCGATCAGGCGGACGCCGCCGGCGTATCCAGATCGACGAACACCTGGCCGTCCTTGACCTCGGTCCGGAAGGTCTTGAGATCGACGAAGCAGGGCGCCTGCATCGCCTTGCCGGTGCGCACGTCGAAGGCGCCGAAGTGCAGCGGGCACTCGACGATCTCGCCCTCCAGCAGGCCGTCGGCCAGATCGGCGAAGCCGTGGGTGCAGAGCGCGGCAGTAGCGTAGAACTCGCCGTCGACGTTATAGACGGCGATATGCTCGTCGTTGAGTTCGAAGCTCTTGGCGCTGCCGGGTGGGATATCGGCGGCGGCGCAGACGGAAACGGGACCTGCTGACATTGGCTCGCGATTGAATGATGGACGACCCATGCTGCTTTAGCGGGCCGACGGAAAAGTGCAAGTGCCTCGCATGAGCCGGTGTTCCGCGATTGCTCGCGCGGCGCACAGATTGACCCCGTTTCTCCCGACCATGTACCGTGCCGGCGAGGCTTCCGGACCGGAACAAGAGTCGCCCGCAGATGAATGCACGCTCCTATATCGTTGACGACCGCGAGACCAAGACGTTCCTGCTGGACCGCGAGGTCCTGGTGTCCGGCGACATTCTGCAGACCGAGATGTCGCGCATCTTCGGCCGCTGCTGGATCTATGTCGGGCATGCCTCCGAACTGAAGAAGCCCGGCGATTTCCGTTCGCGGCGGGTGGCCGGACGGCCGGTGATCTTCGTGCGCGACCAGAAGGGCGGGATCCACTGCCTGTTCAACACCTGCCGGCATCGCGGAGCCATCGTCTGCACCGAGCGCGAGGGCAATAGGCGACGCTTCCAGTGCATCTATCACGGCTGGACCTACGGCAACGACGGCGCGCTGGTCGGTGTGCCGGGCAGCGACGCCTATGCCGACAATTTCGACAAGTCGAAATTCGGGCTCCGCTCGCCGGCGCGGTTCGAGGAGTATCGCGGATTCTGGTTCATGAACCTCGACCCCGAAGCGCCGCCGCTCGACGACTATCTCGCCGGCGCCAAGGACTACATCGACCTCGTGATCGACCAGTCGCCGTCGGGGCAGATGGAGATCATCGCCGGCGTGCAGGAATACGACGTCGCCGCCAACTGGAAGCTGATGGTAGAGAACTCGGTCGACGACTATCACCTGCCGTCGACGCATTCGACCTGGCTCAACTTCATGGCCAATTCGGGCGTGAAGATCGAGCCGCCGAAGGAGGAGGGGCTGGTGCTGCCGACCCGCGGCAAGGCGGTCGAACTCGGCAACGGCCATTTCACCACCGACAACGTCAACTTCCGCGGCAGGCCGGTGGCCAAGTGGATTGCGCTCTACGGCGAATCCGCCAAGCCCGAGATGGACGAGATCCGCGCCGAACTGGTGCAGAGGCTTGGGCCGGAGCGTGCGACCCGCGTCGCCGACACCAACCGCAACCTGGTGATCTTCCCCAACCTGGTGATCAACGACGGCTCGTCGGTGACGGTGCGCACGTTCTATCCGCAAGGCCCCGACAAGATGCACGTCACCGCCTGGGCGCTCGGCCCGGTCGAAGAGAGCGAGAGCGCCCGCGCGCGGCGGCTCGACGCCTTCCTGACGTTTTATGGGCCCGGCGGCTTCGCCACGCCCGACGACGTCGAGGCGCTCGAACTGGTGCAGCAGGGGCTCGCCAACTGGTCGGACGACCGCTGGTCGGAAATGTCGCGCGGCATGGGCAAGGAGGGTGACGACCAGCTCAACAGCGACGAGCACCACCTGCGCATCTTCTGGCGGCGCTGGAACGAACTGATGGGAGCGCAAGCATGACGGTCGCGGCCCGCACGGTGGTGACGCGCGCCGAGGTCGAGGATTTCCTCTACGCCGAGGCAGCGCTGCTCGATGACTGGAAGCTCAACGACTGGGAGGCGCTGCTCGCCGACGACGCCTGCTACTACGTGCCGCCGAACGACCATCTAGAGAGCGACCACCGCTCGACCCTGTTCCTGGTGGCCGACGACCGCGAGCGCATCCGCCAGCGGGTGATCCGCATCAACGACCCGAACTGCCACGCCGAATATCCGAAATCGCGGACGCGGCGGATGATCTCCAACGTGCGCATCATGGGTGTCGAAGGCGATCTCGTGACGGTGTCGGCGAACTTCGTCTGCTATCGCTTCCGCCGCTATGAGCGCATCCGCGAATATGTCGGCGCCTATCGCTACGTGCTACGGCGCGTGGGCGACAGCTTCAGGATAAAGGAGCGGCGCGTGCTGATCGATGCCCACGAGCTCGGCACGCTCGGCTCGGTCAGCTTTATTCTGTGATCTCCCGTCATTCCGGGGCGCGCGGCGCAGGCAAGATTGCGCAGCCTGCGTAAACTTGCCTGCGATGCGGCTTCCGGAATGACGCGGACGGAGTCCGTCGAAACCAGAAAGAGCTGAACGGCCTTCAACTTGCCAGCCGCAGGAGCGGACTGAGCCCGCTGCGGGTGACGCGGCCGTGCAGTTCGCGGCCGAGCGTCTGCTCGCAGAACTCGGCGGTGGCGATCAGTCCAGCGAGGTCGATGCCGGTCGAGACGCCGAGCGACTCGAACAGGTTCACCAGATCTTCGGTGCAGACGTTGCCGGTATAGCCGCCGCCGTACTTGACCTGCGCGGGATGGCCGCCGACGCCGCCGAACGAGCAGTCGAAATAACGCACGCCCGCCTCGTAGGCGGCGACTGCGTTGACCAGCCCAGTGCCCCGGGTGTCGTGGAGATGCGCGATGAGCGTGACGGCGGGCGCCTCGCGCTGGATGCGCTCGACCAGCGCCTTCATGCTCGACGGCGTGGCGAGCCCGGTGGTGTCGCCGAGCGCGACGTGGCTCACGCCGGTGTCGGCGAAGCGCCGCGCGTCGCGGACCACGACGCCGGGATCGACCATGCCCTCGAACGGGCAGCCGAACGCCACCGAGATGGTGCCGATCAGGCGGAAGCGGCCCTGCGCAGCAGCCGCCATGTTGCGGATATTGTCCCACTGCGCGGCGCGGGGCTGGCGCAAATTTTTCATCGAGTGCGCCTCGCTCGCCGACACCAGCAGGCTGATCTCGGTGACGCCGTGGCCGGCATCGAGATCGGCCAGCGCGCGTTCGACCGCCCGCACATTGGCGCAGGTCGCCTTGTAGTGCACGCCCTCGCGGCGCGGCAGCGACTTCAGGAGTTCGCTCGCGTCGGCAAACTGCGGCACCACCTTCGGGTTGGAGTAGGACGTCGCCTCGATGCGCTGAAAGCCGAGCGCGCCGAACCGTTCGATCAGCGCGCGCTTCGTCTCGGTCGGCACGAATTCGGTCTCGTGCTGCAACCCGTCGCGGGCAAAGCACTCGCACAGGACGACATCGCTCATTGCACCGGCTCCGTCGTGGCAGGTTGCGCCGCTCCGAGTCCGAAGCGCTCGATCGCATGGTCGCGCAGCCGGTTCTTCTGCACCTTGCCGCTCGCCGTCATGCCGATGGCGTCGAAGCTCTCGACCACCGCGACGTAGCGTGGCACCCGGAAGTTGGCGCAGCGCGCCTTCATAAACGCGGCGATCTCCGCCTCGCTTGCCTGCGCGCCGCCCTTGAGCGTCACGAACGCTGCGCCGACCTCCCCGAGCCGCGGGTCCGGTACACCGACCACCTGCGCGGTGGCTACCGCCGGGTGCGAGAGCAGCACCTCCTCGACTTCGGCCGGCGCGACGTTCTCGCCGCCGACGCGGAATACGTCCTTGACGCGGCCGACCATGCGCAACCGGCCGTCACGGTCGAGCACGCCCAGGTCGCCGGTGCGCAGCCAGCCGTCGGGCGTGAACGTCTTGGCGGTCTCCTCTGGGTTCTTGTAGTAGCCGCGCATGATGTTCCAGCCGCGCACCTCGATCTCGCCGGTTTCGTCCGGCGGCAGTGCCTTGCCGCCGGCTGTGATCCGCACCTCGATGCCGTCGTGCGGCTTGGCGAGCCCGGCGATGCGGATCTCGACGTCGTCGCGATAGTCGTTGAGCACGACATTGGGCGAGGCTTCGGAGAGGCCATACGCAATGCAGACGTCGCGCGCACCCATCTTGTCGATGATGTTCCGCACGGTCTCTGGGCCGGCTGCCGACCAGCCGCCGCGCAGGCAGAGCTTCGACCGATCGAAGCTCGGGTGCCCCATCATCATCTGGAACAGGGTGTCGTTGCCGGAGGTGAGCGTGCAGCGCTCGCGCTCCATCATGGCGAGCGCCGCGCCGGCCTCGAAGGTCGGCAGCGTGATGAGGCAGGTGCCGGCGATCAGCGACACCAGCAGCGACAGCGTGGTGCCGGCGACATGGAAGAACGGCCGGCAGTTGAAGTACCGGTCGTCGACGCGGATGCCCATGCGTTGCCCAACCGCCCAGGCGTTGCGTAGCATGTTGTCGTGGGTGAGCATCACGGCCTTCGGATAGGCGGTGGTACCGGAGGTGAACTGGATCAACAGCAGGTCATTCGGGGTTACCTTCGCTGCGAGCGTGTCGAGCGTGGCGTCGCTGACGCCTTCCGCGAGCGCGATAAAATCCGCGTAGCTGCGTCCCGCCTTCGGGACATCGTTGCCGATGACGACGACGTGTTCCAGCAAGGGCAGGGCGGTGCCGGGGAGCGCACGGTCCACGGCGGGCTCCGCTTCGCGCAGGTACGACAGGAAATCGATGTTGAGGAAGCGGTCGGCGATGAACAATGCCTTGACGTCGGCCTGCTTCAGGCAGAACGCCAACTCCGCCGACTTGAAGCGGGTGTTGACCGGCACGGTGACCGCGCCGAGCATCGCGGCCGCGTAGAACAGCGTCACCCAGGTCTCGTCGTTGCCCATGAGAATGCCGACGAAGTCGCCCTGGCGGACGCCGAGCGCGTGCATCGCCTTGGCGGTACGGCGCACTGCGCGATGCTGTTCGGCGTAGGTCAGCCGCGCGGTCGGCGTCACCAGCGCCTCGGCATCGGCGCGGTCACGCGCGCGTTCGGCGACGAATTCGGCAAGCGTTCGCGGCGTCCAGGTCATCGCTGTGTGCTTAGATTATTTCGTTGTGACGTAGAACTAGCCCGAGCGGCGGTCTTCACCCTCCCCTGGAGGGGGAGGGTCGGCGCGAAGCGCCGGGGTGGGGTGACCTTACTCTCTGCAAACAAGCTCACCCCACCCCGCCGCCTCGCATTCGCTCGGCGTCGACCCTACCCCTCCAGGGGAGGGTGACGCACCACCGCTGTCTCTTGGGTGTGCATCTTCACTGAACATGCCCTCACGCTTTGAACCCCGCCATGCGACAGCGCCAGGCATCCTGCGCGAGGTTTTCCTCGATCGCCAGGATAACGGTGGCGAACGCGCCGCGGGGATCGAGTTCGCTGCCATCGTTGTTGCAACGTTT
>JBFXEX010000184.1:0-8911 GCA_050179645.1 Xanthobacteraceae bacterium
CGGCTTTCAAGATCAATGGCGTATTCTTTCTCGAAACATCGTTCTTCTGTCAATTCCTTGCAATCGTATTCATTTCCGAGTTGATACTCGACGCAATCACCCGGCGGATCGCTGAATTTTCCGATAGCCAGTCGAGCGGTTCAGCACGCTTTACGTCGATGCTCCATATCTTGAAGGACGTTGTGCTGGCGAACGATACCGGATTCCTGTTCGGCCGCGGTCCCGGAACCGTTCAAGAGACCTTTGCTCAACAGGCGTTTCTTGCGTTTGACCCGACTTGGGGCAAGGTAATTTATGAGTATGGGCTTGTCGGAGCGTGCCTTTATATCGGGTTCTTCTGGACGGCCGTTATTCGCAGTACCGGAAACCTGAGATTTGCGCTCAGCTACACTTATTTCTTATTAGGGGGCTATCTTCTGAATCCGTCGGTGGTGATGCAGCTTGCCGTGCTAGCCGTATGGCTCAGTGATCCGCGAAGGGAGTGCCGGCGAGAGAACCAGACGTAAGGTCGAATGGCGAGAGATGCGACCATGGCCGATGCTCTGCACCGGATCGGTTTTTCACCGTTGCATGAGCAGATTGATGTATGTACGGATTGGTTTTGTCTCCAGCGCATGCCAGGGTGCCGGTGTGTGCATGTTCGCCAAGCCGCATCCGAGTAAGGGGAGGGTGGGCTCACCCGTTCTCGGATTAAGCCGGACTATCCCTTCATCGCCGTCTTGATGGCTTCGACGCCGCGGCCTGAGCGCGCCGCTTCGATGATCTTGGCCTCGCGGTCGGCGAGCGCCACCAGCGCCACCTTCATGGCGTCGATCTTGTCGGCCGGCACGATGCAGGCGCCGTGGCGGTCGGCGTGAATGAGTTCGCCGCTTTTCACCGCCATGCCGGCGACGTTGACGTCGATGCCATAGTCCGCGACGTGCACATAGGCGTGCGACGGCACAATCGCGGCGGCGAGCATCTGGAAGCCAGGTGCGATCATCGGGATGTCGCGGATGCTGCCGTCGGTGACGACGCCGAGCGCTCCCAACGCCTTATGCACGTTCGACTGCACCTCGCCCCAGAACGCACCGAAGCCGGCGTGGCCGGCATCGCCGTCGAGGTCGTGCATCACCATGATGGCGGGCTGCGGGTCGCTCGCCACGTAGTCGAGATAATCGAGCCGCTTCTGCATGTAGCCGGCCTCGCCTAGCGGCACCTTGTCCTTGGCCTTGAAGGTCACAGTCTTGGCGAAGCCGACGATCGGCGGCAGGTCGGGGAAAGGACAATGCAGATGCGTGACGGTGTAGCCGAAGCCCCGGCGTTCGGGCGCAACGATCTCGACCAGATTGCACACCGTCGGCGTGTCGATTGAGCGCAGGAACTCAAGCTGGTGCGGCGTCGGCATTGTCATGGGTCGTCCCCGGTTTCTCATCGTCATGCCCGGCCTTGTGCCGGGCATCCACGTCTTTTCGGCAGCATCAAGCAAGACGTGGATGGCCGGGACAAGCCCGGCCATGACGAAATTCTAGACCGTGACGCGGCGGTAGGCGAGGGCGGCGATCAGCGCCATGGCGGCCTGCACGGCGATCACCATCGCGACGCAGGCCGGATAGCCGCCGCGCTCCCAGGCGAGGCCGGGCAGGAACGCGCCCATGCTGCCGCCCACATAGAACGCGGTGACGTAGAGCCCGACTGCCGAGGAACGCCCTTCCTTGGCGATGGCTGCCACGTATCCGGTCGAGATCGTCTGCACCAGCATTCCGCAGGCCGCGCACAGCGTGAGGCCGAGCACGATGATGCCGACCGGCGGCGCAAGCGTCACCAGGACGCCGAGCACCCAGACCGCCATGATGACGAGCAGCAGCCGGCGCCGCCCCAGCTGCGCGATCGCCCAGCCGGTCATCGGCGACACCACGGTGCCCACCAGGTAGCAGGCGAAGATCGCCCCAAGCAGCGTCGAAGAGAAGAAATAGGGCGGGCCGGCGAGATGGAAGCTCACGTAGGTGAAGATGCCGATGAAATTGAACAGCACGCCGAACCCGATAGCGAAAGTGGCGAGGAGCTGCGGGTTCTTCACGTGCCGCAGCATCTGTCGCGCCGAGGTGGCGAGGCCCTCCGAGCGCACGAAATGTTTTTCGCGAGGCAGCGTTAGCGCCACGATGGCGGCTCCGGCCAACGATAGCGCCGCCAGTACCAGGAACGCGCCGCGCCAGCCGACCAGATCGCCAAGCACGCCCGGCACCAGCCGCCCGGCGAAGCCGCCGATGCTCGATCCGGCGATATAGATGCCGGCGACGCCCGCGACCTCTTTGGCTGGCCATTCGTCGCCGATATACGCGACGGTGACCGCGAACACCGGCGGCAGCATCAGTCCCTGGATGAAGCGCCACACGATCAGCGCCTGCACGTCCTGCGCCAGCGCCGCTCCGACCATCGGCAGTACCACCGCGAGCATCGCGGCGGTGATGACCCGCTTGCGCCCCAGCACGTCGGCGATTGCGCCGGTGAACGGCGCGGTCAGCGCGATGGCGAGCGTGCTCGCGGTCATGATGGTGCTGATGGTGGCCGCGTTGGTGCCGAATTCGCGGGCCAACGCCGGCAGCAGCGCCTGCGGCGAATACAAGTTGAGGAACGCGCAAAATCCGGCGGTGGCGACGGCGAACTTGCGGGCGTCGAGCGTCATCAATCGCCCTGCGGCCGGAGCGCTGTCCGCGCATGCTCCAGCGTCTGCTCGGGCGTGCCGGACGCATCGACGCGGAGCCAGTCGAGCCCGCCGAGATCGTACTCTTCCTGCCGCTCGACCACGGCCGCATCGGCGTCGCTGGCGTCGCCGCGGCGCGCACCAACGCGCTGGCGCCGGGTCGCCAGGTCAGCGGTCAGGAACAGGCCGCGAAATGGCACCCCGAGAACGGCAGCCGACCGCTCGACGCCGGTGCGCTCCGGCGGTGCGGCGAACACCGCATCGACGACGGCCGAATGGCCGGCGGCGACGGCGCGGCGCGCCTTGTCGACGACGCCGGCATAGACCCGCAGGTTGACCGCCGGCGTGTACGAGTCGGGCGGCAGTTTCGCCTGCTCGTGGCTGCCCAACAGCAGCTTGCGTTCAATGTCCGAACGCAGCACGACGGCGCCAGGCGCGGGCGCAATCTCCGCCGCCAGCGCACGCGCCAGCAGCGATTTGCCGGTGCCGGAGAGCCCGCCGACAGCGATCAGTTGCGGCGGCACCGGCGCGATGAAGCGCCGCGCGAAGTCGAAGTATTGCCGGGCGGCGTTGCGGACCTTCTCTTGTCCGTCGGGCGGCGCGCGCTCAATCCGCGCCGCCGTCACCTTGGAGCGGATTGCGGCGCGCACGGACAAAAACAACGGCAGCGCAGCGAGTGCATCGAGATCGGAAATTCTCCGGGCTTCGATCAGATAGCGGTTGAACAGGATGTTCGCTTGCGGAGTCAGGCCTCGCTCCACCAGGTCCATCAGCAGGAAGGCGAGGTCGTAGAGTACGTCGCCCGATGCGATCAGCGGGCTGAATTCGATCGCGTCGAACAGCACCGGGCGGCGGTCGATGAGCACGATGTTGCCGAGATGCAGGTCGCCGTGGCCGCGGCGGATCAGCCCGAGCCGGCCGCGTTCGCGAAGGAGCGGAGCCACGCGCGCATGCGCGGCACGGCTGGCGTCGGTCAGGGCGTTGATCTCGGCGGCGGGAAACAGCGCCGGCAATTCGCGGAATGCCGTGTCGTTTTGCTCGATGTAGTCGCCGAGCGCCGCAATCCACGGCTCGGCCTCGACCTGCGGCGCCGATGCGTGCGCGGCCATGACCGTCCGCCCGAGCGTATCGGCGAGTTCGGCATTAATCCGGCCGGCGGCCGCAAGGTGGTCGAGCGTGGCGCTCTCGTCGAAACGCCGCATCTCAACCGCCCATTCGACCGGCTCGCCGTCTCCCGCAATCGTCAGAGTTCCGTCCGGTGCGCGCGTGATGGCGACGACCCCACGATAGATCTCCGGTGCAAAGGGCCGGTTCACGGACAGCTCCATCTCGCACGCGGCCTTGCGCTTCTCGAGCGTCGAGTAGTCCAGGAACGGAAAAAACACCGCGCGCTTGATCTTCAGCGCGCGATCGCCAGCGAGAAAGACCGAGGCGGCATGGGTATCGATCCGCTTGACCGTCTCGCCGCCGTGGGTTGCGGGGTCTGACAGGAGTGCGAACACCGGCTCCTGGGATGGTTCAGGCGCTTCCGAAATGGCTTCCACTCGCTCGTGTCCGGGGTTTCGATGCTGGGTGTCACGAATGCATTCGTATCGAGCCCTCTCTTAGGTCGGATTGCTCTCGCGGTCACCGCATTAAGCGAGATGGCTCGTGCCGACTTTACGCGCGTTGCCCCCGCTTGCGGCCTGCCGCTATGCTCCCTAACTAGGCAGAAGCGTTGGGGCTAAGATGTTAGGGAAACGCAAGATTTCAGGGAACGTGTCATGGAGCCGGTGAAATTTGTAGCGCTTGACCGGGACGACCTCGAAGTCGTGTCCGCCCATCTGCAGGATGCCCTGGTGAAGGTGAAGGACGTGGTCTGGCGTCCGAAAGAGCAAAGGCTGGTGGTCGGGCTCGACCGCTTCGACTGGCTGGCGGCCGACGGGACGAGGCCCGAACTGCGACGGTGCCGCTCAGCGCTGCGGTTCGAGCGGGTGACCGGCTGCAAGTGCCGAAATGTCGATCCGGCCGGCAAGGATGCGGTGCTCAACCTGCTGGCGGTGGAATTTTCCGAGGAGGATGCGCCGGCCGGGGTCGTCACCCTGATCTTCTCGGGCGGCGGGATGCTGCGGCTCGAAGTCGAGTGCCTGGAAGCCGAACTCGCCGACCTGGGGCCGGCCTGGCCAGCCAAGCTCCGCCCGGTCCATGCGGACGACCGGACCACCGATCTGCGGGGTTGACGGGCATTTGCCTGCGCGTCATTGACCGCCTCGGGCCGGGCGGCTGACGGCCCGGTGGGACACCTGCATGCCGATTCGCCTCGATGCCCGCGCCGCCGATTTTCCCCGGCAATTTCGCGCCTTTTTGGCCACCAAGCGTGAAGCTTTGGCCGACGTCGAAGCCGCGGTTCGCACCATCATCGCGGACGTGGTCGCGCGCGGCGACCGCGCCTTGGTGGAATTGACCCGCACCTACGACCGCGTCGATCTTGACCGCATCGGCCTTCGGGTCACGCCTGAGGAGATCGCCGCGGCGGCGGCCGCCTGCGACCGCCGCGCTCTCGATGCACTCAAGCTGGCGCGCGACCGGATCGCCGCTTATCACCTGCGGCAAAAGCCCGCCGACGACCGCTTCGCCGATGCGCTCGGCGTCGAGCTCGGTCACCGCTGGACCGCCATCGAGGCTGTCGGCCTCTATGTGCCGGGAGGCACCGCCGCCTATCCGTCGTCGGTTCTCATGAATGCGGTGCCCGCCAAGGTTGCGGGCGTGCCGCGCCTCGTCATGGTTGTGCCGGCGCCTGAGGGCAGGCTCGCGCCGCTGGTGCTGGCAGCCGCCGAACTCGCCGGCATCGACGAGATTTATCGCGTCGGCGGCGCACAGGCGGTGGCGGCACTCGCCTACGGCACCGAGACGATCAAGCCGGTGGCCAAGATTGTCGGGCCCGGCAACGCCTATGTGGCGGCCGCCAAGCGCCTGGTGTTCGGTACCGTCGGCATCGACATGATCGCCGGGCCGTCCGAGGTGCTGATCCTGGCCGACCGCACCGGTCATCCCGACTGGATCGCCGCCGACCTGCTGGCTCAGGCCGAGCACGACGCCAGCGCGCAGTCGATCCTGATCACCGACGACACCGCACTGGCGGACCAGGTCGAGCGGGCCGTGGAAGCGCAGCTTGCCACCTTGCCGCGGGCCGCGGTGGCGAGCGCGTCATGGCGCGACTTCGGCGCCGTCATCCTGGTCGGCAGCCTGGCCGATGCGGTGCCGCTGGTCGATGCGATCGCGCCCGAACATCTGGAGATCGAGAGCGAAGATGCCGAGCGATTGGCCGGACAAATTCGCAATGCTGGCGCGATCTTTCTCGGCGCGCACACGCCCGAGGCGATCGGCGACTATGTCGGCGGTTCGAACCACGTACTGCCGACCGCACGGTCGGCGCGGTTCTCGTCGGGCCTCGGCGTGCTCGATTTCATGAAGCGCACCTCGATCCTGAAATGCGGGCCGGAGCAGTTGCGCGCGCTCGGCCCCGCGGCCATCGCGCTCGGGGAAGCCGAAGGGCTCGACGCCCATGCCCGCTCGGTAGCGATCCGCATGAACCCGCGATGAGCGGCGCCGAGCCCACATCCGAGAGTCCCGCCAACCGCCTGGTTGCGGTGACGCTCGACGAGGTCTCGATCGGCAGCACCAATCGCGACGTCGAGCACGAGCGGGCGGTCGCGATCTACGACCTCCTGGAGGAGAACAGCTTTGCCCCGCTGGTCGAGGTCGAAGGGCCGTTCGCACTGCACCTCGCGATTGATGGCACCCGGCTGGTGTTCGACATCCGGCGCGCCGACGGCACCGCCGTGATGGCGCATCTCCTTTCGCTCTCGCCGCTGCGCCGGATCGTCAAGGACTACTATATGGTCTGCGACAGCTACTACGAGGCGATCCGCACCTCGACGCCGGACCGCATCGAGGCGCTCGACATGGGCCGGCGCGCGCTGCACGACGAGGGCTCTCGCATCCTGATGGAGCGCCTCGAACGCAAGGTGACGCTCGACTTCGATACAGCCCGGCGGCTGTTCACGCTGATCTGCGTTCTGCACTGGAAGGGGTGAGGCGTGCATGGGCGCGCTGGCGCGACCGGGGTGGCCGCTGGCCGTGCTCTTTGCTTGCGGGTACAACGCGGTGCGTTCGCCGATGGCGGCCGGCCTGCTGAAGCCGCTGCTCGGTTCCCGGCACTACGTGGCGTCCGCCGGCGTGCGCAAGGACGACCTCGATCCGTTCGCGGTCGCCGCCATGGAGGAACTCGGCATCGACATCGCGGCGCATCGACCGATCACGTTCGAAGAGCTGGAGGATTTGGAGGGACTCAACTTCGACCTGATCGTCACGCTGTCGCCCGAAGCCCATCACCGTGCGCTCGAACTCACGCGAACGGCCGCCGTCGAGGTGGAATACTGGCCGACCGCCGATCCGACCGTGCAGGAAGGCAGCCGCGAGCAGCGGCTCGACGCTTACCGTGCGGTGCGCGATCAGCTGATGGCGCGCATCCGCGGCCGCCTTGCGCCGGGGAGAGGCGGCAACGAATGATGCCGGCAGTGCGGCCTGTCGTCGCGAGAAGCGAAGCAACGAAGCCCCAGCCCCACAGGTTCTGGATTACTTCGTTCGCTCGCAATGACGCGTTGACAGAGCCTCTTGCGAGACTCGACCCTAGTTGTCGGATGGCGACGATTCCGCTAGGTTTCGCGCCAATTCGCGGGCGTCCCCTGGGCCAAGACGTCCGCTGGTAGCGCTGGATTGCGAATGGCGAAAGAAGAACTGTTGGAATTCCCCGGCGTGGTGACGGAACTGCTCCCGAACGCCACCTTCCGCGTGAAGCTCGAGAACGAACACGAGATCATCGCCCACACCGCCGGCCGGATGCGCAAAAATCGCATCCGAGTATTGGCCGGCGACAAGGTGCTGGTCGAGATGACCCCGTACGACCTCGCCCGGGGACGTATCACCTACCGCTTCAAGTAACGCTTCCTCCGAACTTAAGGGCGCAGGCCCGTTGCAGGCTTTGCGGCGCAACACATGATCGGCCGGCCTAAACTCGTTATGGCTTCCGGGTCTCCCCGGCGGATGGCGCTCATCAACCAGGTGGGCATCGAGCCCGATGCGTTGCGCCCCGCCAACATCGACGAGACGCCCAATCGCGGGGAACTGCCGCGCGCCTGCGCCAACCGGCTGGCGCGCGCCAAGGCCGAGGCGGCGCTTGACCTGGTGCGCGCCGACGATGAGCTCGAAGGCGCCTATGTGCTCGCCGCCGATACCGTGGTGGCGGTCGGGCGTCGGATCCTGCCGAAGGCCGAGCTGCTCGACGAAGCCTCGCAATGTCTGCGGCTGCTCTCCGGACGCAATCATCGGGTGCACACGGCGATCTGCCTGGTGACGCCGACCGGCGCGTTCCGTCAGCGGCTGGTGGAGACGCGCGTGCGCTTCAAGCGGCTGTCTGAGGAGGACATCGAGGCCTATCTGGCCTCCGGAGAATGGCGCGGCAAGGCCGGCGGTTATGCCGCGCAAGGCATTGCCGGGGCGTTCATCGTGAAAATCGTCGGTTCCTACACCAACGTTGTCGGCCTGCCGCTGTACGAGACGACGACGCTGCTCCTGGGCGAAGGCTTTCCCATCCGCCACGGCTGGCTCAACGCGACGGTCTGACCGGCGGTTCTTGCCAGCGGCCTAAACATGCTCATATCCGCACGATGAACGCGCACGCCAACAGTCCCGCCGCCAAGCCGTGTCCGATTTGCGGCAAGGCCGCCGAACCAGCTTTCCGGCCATTCTGCAGCAAGCGCTGCGCCGACGTCGATCTCCACCGCTGGTTCAGCGGCACCTACGCGGTCCCCGCTGCTCCGGACGAGGAGGACGAGGACGGCGCGCCGCCGCGCACGCCGGAGGCCGGTTGACCGTCGCGTGTCGCCGGCAAAGTCCGCTCCTGACCCATTCACCACGCGGGTTTTGCGTCCGGCACCGGATTGTCCTGATCGGCATCCGGCCCACGAGCCAATCGTCATCTGGTCTTTGGGACTGCCCGCTGGCGGACGTTTTTCGGGGCTCCAAACCGGTTCGGGGGTTGTCTGGACAGTGCGGAATCGAGCCTCTATAACCGCCGCTTTCCCGCCGCCGGTCGACCGGCGGGCCGGGCGCCCAGGTAGCTCAGTTGGTAGAGCACGTGACTGAAAATCACGGTGTCGGTGGTTCGATTCCGCCCCTGGGCACCAT
>JBFXEX010000185.1:0-8898 GCA_050179645.1 Xanthobacteraceae bacterium
AAGCCTGACCTCGGCAGGCGGCAGAAGGATCGATAGAAACCGGCCATAAGTCAACGATAATGCGACGGCACCTGGCCGCATTCTGCCCGAATAGAGCGGCTTAAGTGTCGCGCGCCAGCAGCGACGTGTAGACCGCACGGGTCGCCGCCGCGACGCTCTGAGGCGAAAACATGTACTCGGCGAATTGCCGGGAGCGCGCGCACATCGCCCGGTAGGCAGTGTCGTCGAGCGACAATGCGGCCAGGAGCGCGCCAGAGAATGCCTCCGCATCTCCGGGCTTGACCACCCAACCGGTACGGACGTCCTCGGGCATCTCGGGCGGCGTCACCACATGCTCGGGCAGAACCCCGATGTCGGTGGTTACGACCGGGCGGCCCATGGCTTGTGCCTGCGCCACCACGCGACCGAGCACCGGCGGTTGCGTCGCCGGCACCGCCACCACGTCGGCCGACGCGAATGCCGCCGGCATATCGCGGCAGTGCCCGATCAGCCGGAACATCTTCTGTACGCCGTGGGTCTTCGCCTGTTCGAGGATGGAGTGCGCATACTTCTTCTGGCTTCGATTCTCTCCGGCGAGGACGAACACCACGTTGGGCACGCCGGCATCGGCCAGTTTCTTGGCGATCCCGGGCAGCAGGACCTGGCCGTTCCATGGCGCGACACGGCCGGGCGCGAGCACGATCCGCGCGTCGTCGGATATTTTCCATGCGGCGCAGAGCGCCGAGATCCGGCGGCCGTCGACGGCGGCCGGATCGTAAGTCGCGGTGTCGATGCCGCGCGGCACGACCGTGATCCGCTCCCGCGGCAGGCGATAGCGGTCCATCATCGCCGCGGCCGCATAGCTCGACGGCGCGATCACGCGATCGCCGCGTGCGAGCGAGCTTGCCCAGAACGCCCGCAGCCGCGACTTCGGCGGCACGTCGGGCAATGTGGTCACCAGCCAAACCGCGATCTGCGAAGCCGCGAGGTGCGCACACCACGCGCCGCCTGCGCTCTGCGCGTGCACGATGTCGACTCGCTCGCCCGCGATCAGCTCTTCGAGGATGCGCGCGCTGCGCCGCAGCTTGAACAGATTGCTGGTGTCGTTGACGAGCGGAACCCATTCGCCGCCGATCGATTTGAGCTCGTCCGCCAGCGGCCCGTCCTCGGCCGCGATCAAGGCGCGGGCACCCCACTGCAGCAAGGCCTGCGCGACGTTGAGCGCCGTGCGGGCGACCGGCCCCTCGCGCAATTCTGGCACGATCTGCAAGACGGTCGCACCCGCCAAAGTGCGTACGGCCTCCTGGTTGTCGCCGTAGGCGTTGCTCACCGACCCATCCTTTTTGCCCCTATTTTGGCCTTCCGCGACCGTGCGTTGGCAGGCGGCGCTCTTGCATTCAATGGCAGTCTGCGGCCAAACACGGCAAGGCCGCCTCTGAGATGCGTCTACGCATAGCCCCCAATGAACGATTGTTGCCTGAAATTCCTGCAAGTTGGAACCGGTTCGGCGATGCGGCGCGTCGCCGTTCGCGAACGAGCCGGGAGCCCTCCAGGAGTTCTCTGGCTCGGCGGGTTCAAGTCCGACATGAAAGGCACCAAGGCCGAGGCGCTCGATGCCTGGGCCCGCGACCACGGCCGGGGCATGGTGCGCTTCGACTATTCGGGCCACGGCGAATCGGGCGGCGCCTTCACCGCCGGGACGATCGGCCGCTGGCTGGAAGAGAGCGTCGCGGTCTTCGACGCCTGTTGCCGCGGCCCGCAGGTGGTCGTGGGCTCCTCGATGGGGGGATGGCTGGCGCTCCTGCTGGCGCGGGAACTCAGCCGACGCGACGCCGCGTCAGGCGGCCATGCCCCTGCTCCAATCGTCGGCATGGTGCTGATTGCGCCGGCCGTCGATTTCACCGAGGAACTTATGTGGAAGCGCTTCCCGCCCGAGATTCGCCGCGAGATTGAGGAAAAAGGCGTCTGGGAGCGGCCGTCGCAATACGCCGACGAGCCTTACTTGATTACCCGGGGGCTGATCGAGGACGGCCGCCGGCATCTGCTGCTCGGAGGCATGATCGAGACCGGATGCCCGGTTCGTATCCTTCAGGGGATACATGACCCCGACGTCCCTTGGCAGCATGCGGTCGAACTGGTCGCGCGCTTCGCCCAGGACGATGTTGTCCTGACGATGATCAAGGACGGCGACCACCGGCTGTCGCGGCCGGAAGATATCGAGCGGCTGATCGCCGCCGTGGCGGAGTTCTGAGGAAGGCCCGGCCAGGCGCACCGGCCGCTTGCCGGCCCTCACGGATTTCCGCCGGCCTGAAGCGGAGCCGACCATGACGGTGCGAGTGAACTTCACCGGACAGGATCATCTGCGCGACCCCGCGGCAAGCTTCGCGCGGCTGCGTGCCGACGGCCCGGTGGTGAGCGTCCGGTTTCCGATCATCGGGCGGGTCTGGGTCACGACGACCGAGGACGCCACGAGCCGGATGCTCAAGGCGAGCGACAAGTTCACGCTGCGCCGCAACGACGGCGAGATCGCCGGCATGCAATGGTGGATGCCGCGCACCTTCCGTGCGCTCGCCAACAACATGCTGACCAAGGACGAGCCGGACCACACCCGGTTGCGCAGCATTGTCGACGAGGCGTTCCGCCGCCGCGCGGTGCTCGACATGGAGCCGCACATCGTAGCGATCGCCGACGAACTCGCCGGCCGGCTCTTTGCCGACGGAAGCCCGGCCGATCTGGTCGAGCGATACGCGCGCAGGCTGCCGCTCGCCGTCATCTGCGAATTGCTCGGTTTGCCGGAGAGCGACCGGCCGAAGTTCATGCACTGGGCGGACGGCATCACCGCCAGCCGGAGCGCGCTCAGCTTTCTGTTCCGCATGACCTACGGCGTCCGGTCGATCAAGCGCTATCTCGAAGCGTATCTCGAAACGGCGCGGGCGAGCGGCGGGACGGGCCTTGTCGCCGAACTCATTCGAGTTGAGAAGGAAGGCGGCCGAATCAGCCGCGACGAGATGGTCGCAACAATCTTCCTGCTCCTCTTCGCCGGACATGAGACCACGACTCACCTGATCAGCGGCTCGGTGTTCGAATTGCTCAAGCAGCCCGATCTGCGCGACTGGCTCGCAGAGGATTGGGATCGTACCGACCTCGCCGTCGAGGAATTCCTGCGCTATCTGTCGCCGGTGCAGTTCTCCAAGCCGCGGTTCGTGAGCGACGACATGGAGCTGTGCGGCGTGCCGCTCAAGCGCGGCGACCGCATCATGGCGATGGTCGGATCGGCCAACCACGATCCCGCCGCGAATGAGCAACCCGAGACGTTGAACCTGACGCGGCGGCCGAATCGGCACGTCGCGTTCGGCACCGGCATCCACTTTTGTCTCGGCCATCAGCTTGCACGCATCGAGGGCCGGTGTGCGCTCGAAGCACTGTTCAATCGTTGGCCGAAGCTCTCGCTGGCAGTGCCGCCGTCGGAGATTCGCTGGCGGCCGCAGCCGGGCCTCCGGGCGATCCAAAAGCTGCCGGTTGTCGCGCAACCGAACTAAGGCGTGATGATTTGAGGTTGATACCGCTCGTCATTGCGAGCCAACGGGTCCGCGCTTCGCGCGGCCCGATGACAGGCTCCGCGAAGCAATCCAGCTTGTTGATACCACTGCATTGCTTCGTCGCTTTCGCTCCTCGCAATGACAGTCAACGAAAGCAATGCGATTTCGTTTGGCCTTAACTCTCGGCGCGGTGATCGCCCGCCGCGTGCAGCGCGCGTAGGCCATCGCGGTAGTTGGGATAACGCAGCGTTACACCGAGGACGCGCTTGAGCCTGTCGTTGCGGGCGCGGATGCAGCCGTCATAGAAGCTCAGCGCGAACGGCGAGAGATGCTTCGCGGCATCGGCATATGGAATCTCGGCGGGCGGCGCGGTGCCGAGCAGCTCCGCGGCGAACGCGATCTGTTCGCTCGGCGAGGCCGGCTCGTCGTCGACCACGTTGAACACGCCGCCGGCATGACGCACGAACGCCGCATCGATCGCCTGGGCGATGTCGAAGACATGGATACGGTTGGAAACGTGACCCGGCTTGGCGATACGCGGCGCGGTGCCGCGCAGAAGACGCAGCATGCCGTTCTGGTTGGGCCCATAGATGCCGCCGAGGCGGAGGATCGCGACCGGCAGGCCGCGACGCTGGCCCAGCGCCTGCCACGCCCGCTCGGCGTCGATGCGCGCGTTGCCGCGGCGGGCGCGCCCGCGCACGACCGGCGTGGACTCGTCGATCCAGGCGCCGCCGGAATCCGGATAGACTCCCAGCGACGATAAATAGACCACGCCGGCCAGTCGCGGTGCCGCCGCGATCTGGTCACCGAGGGCGGCAAGAAACGGGTCGCCCGACTCGCCCGGCGCCGCCGAGACGAGCAGTGTATCGGCCGCTGAAATTGCCGCCGCGAGATCGTCGAACGGCGGCTTGCCATCGAACACCAGCATTTCCATGGCGCGCCCGCTGAACCGCTGCGCCGCGAGCGTTGCGGCGCGCTCGGCCGTACGCGTGGTGCCGAAGATGCGGTCGAAGCGAGCGCCGAAATGAGCCACATATTGGCGCGCGCAATAGCCGAACCCGAGGCAGAGCAGCGTTGGCATCACACTGTCTTTGCAGCGAGCGCCGCGGACCATTCGTCGCGTACGCTCGGGTCAAATTCGGAAGCGCGTTGGCTCACAGCGATAGATGCAAGCCGCTCCGGATCGAGTTGCGCCAGCGCCCAGACCGAGGCGCCGCGCACCAAGGGAGATGGATCGGCGAGCAGCCGCTCGGCTTCGCAGGCAAGAGAAGCGTCACCCGAGTTGCCGATCGCGATCAGGACGTTGCGGATGAAGCGGTCGCGACCGGTCCGCTTCACCGGCGATTTGGCGAACAGTGCGCGGAAGCCCGCATCGTCGAGCCGCGCGAGGTCGGCGAGACCCGGTGCCTGCAACGCGGCGCGGGGCGCGAGCTTCGCCTCGTGACCCTGTTGCGCGAACTTGTTCCAGGGGCAGACCGCGAGACAGTCGTCGCAGCCATAGATGCGGTTGCCCATGGCGCGCCGGAATTCGCGAGGGATCGGTCCTTTGTGCTCGATGGTGAGATAGGAAATGCAACGCCGTGCATCGAGGCGATAGGGCGCCGGAAAGGCCGCGGTCGGGCAGATGTCGAGACAGGTCCGGCAGGTGCCGCAATGATCGGCCTCGGCCGCGTCCGGCGGAAGTTCGAGCGTCGTGAGGATCGCGCCAAGGAAGAGCCACGAGCCGAATTCGCGCGACACCAGGTTGGTGTGCTTGCCCTGCCAGCCGAGCCCTGCCGCCATCGCCAGCGGCTTCTCCATCAAGGCGGCGGTGTCGACGAACACCTTCACGTCGCCGCCCGCGTTCGCGATCAGCCAGCGCGCGACCGCCTTCAGCTTCGGCTTGATGACCTCGTGATAGTCGTCGCCCTGCGCATAGACCGAGATCGCGCCACGCTGGTGTTCTGCGACGATCGCGAGTGGGTCGACGTCCGGACCGTAGTTCATCCCCAGCATGATGACGGAGCGAACCTCGGTCATGAGCGCATGCGGATCGCCGCGGCGCTCGGCCGTCGTCGCCATCCAGTCCATGTCGCCGTGCGCGCCGTCGGCGAGGAAGCGCGCCAGCCGTTCCCTGGCGAGCGGAATGGCATCGGGCCGGGTTACGCCGACGACGTCGAAGCCCTGCGCGCGAGCGGCAGCGACGAGGCCAGCCTTGAGCGCGGCCGGGTCGTTCAGAAGTCGAGGTTGGCGTAGGTCTCGGACGCCGGAATGCCGGCGACCGTCTCGGCCAGGATCGGACGGAACGAGGGCCGCGACTTCACCCGCGCGTACCAGTTCTTGGCGGCCTCGTCCTCTTTCCACGGTACGTCACCCAGATAATCGACCGACGACAGATGCGCGGCCGCGGCGAGGTCGGCATAGGTGAGCCGCTCGCCCGCCAGCCAGTCACGCGTGCGCACCAGCCAGCCAAGATGGGCGAGATGATAGCGGATGTTGTGCCGCGCCGCACGGATCACCTCGGTATCGGGGGAACCGCCGCCGCTGCTGACCGGCATGTGCCGGCGGTAAAACCGCTCCATGGTGAGCGGCCCGCTCACTTCGGCGAAGAACTTGTCGTTGAACCAGCTCACCAGCCGGCGCACCTCGACGCGCTGGTCGACATCGCGCGGCAGCAGGCGGCGTTCGCCTAATTCGTGGCCGCGGGTTTCGTCGAGGAATTCGGCGATGATACCGGCGCCCGGGATCGCCAGGTGCCCCTCCTCCACCAGCACCGGGGTGGTGCCGGCCGGATTGAGCAGCAGGAACTCCTCGCGGCGCTCCCAGGCCCGCTCCTCGACCAGCCGCACGCCAAGGCCATGCTCGCCGAGCGCGAGCCGGATGAAGCGCGAATGCGGACAGAATGGTTGGTGGAAGAGGGTGAGCATATCCGCGTCAGGGAGTTGCGGCGACGGCCGCCGTCCGGTGCGTTAACAGGAAGTAAAAACAGCAGTCCGCCGCCCGGCGGGCCGCGGATCAATTTGTGCAATTTTGGGGCTTCCCCGTTGCTCCGCGGTTAATGATGCGGGAAAAGCTGCTCCCCGGGGGTCGAATTTCCGGATGTCGTCCTGCGCCGGTGGCATCGGCGCTCTTGCTCTCGCCGGCGCTTGCTCTCATTTGACCCCCTCCGCTGGAACGGCCGCATGTCACTCGATATCGTCAAGGCATTCATCCTCGGTGTGCTCGAAGGGCTGACCGAGTTTCTTCCGGTGTCTTCGACCGGTCATCTGCTGCTGCTCGAAACCTTCTTCGGCTTCGACGACGACCAGTTCGGTAAGACCTTCGTGGTGCTGATCCAGCTCGGCGCCATCCTGGCGATCCTGTCGATCTACTTCGGACGGCTGTGGCGGATCGCCATCGGCATGTTCAGCGATCCGGCGGCACGCCATTTCGTCATCGGGGTGCTGGTCGCATTCCTGCCGGCCGCGGTGGTCGGCGCGGCGCTGCACGGCTTCATCAAGAGCCAATTGTTCAACCCGTGGGTGGTCTGCTTCGCGCTGATCGTCGGCGGCGCCATCCTGTTGCTGGTCGACAATCTTGATCTGCGGCCGCGCTACCACGACGCCACGCGGTTCTCGCTCATGACCTATTTCATCATCGGCGTGGCGCAATGCCTGGCGATGATCCCGGGCGTGTCGCGTTCGGGCGCGACCATTGTCTCCGCGATGCTGCTCGGATCGGACAAGCGCTCGGCGGCCGAATTTTCGTTCTTCCTTGCCATTCCGACGATGCTCGGCGCATTCACGCTCGATCTCTACAAGAACTATTCGCAGATGACGTTCGATAAGACGCTGCTGGTGGTGGTGGGCTTCGTCACGTCGTTCGTCGCCGCCTGGTTCGTGGTCAAGACGCTGCTCGACTACGTGACGCGGCACGGCTTTGCGCTGTTCGCCTGGTGGCGGGTGATCGTCGGCTCGCTCGGCCTGATCGCGCTGGCGCTCGGATTTGGGCGGGTGGCTTAAGCGCAGGTTGATCCGCCGCGGCTACATGTTCGGCCTCTCCTTACCCTCCCCTGGAGGGGGAGGGTCGACGCCGAGCGAAAGCGAGGCGGCGGGTGGGGTGAATTTGTTGGCGAAGAAGCTAACCCCACCCCGCTCCCTTCGGTCGCGACCCTCCCCCTCCCCTGGAGGGTGTCAGCACCGGGTGCGTGGCTCGCTCGACGCCATTTCACGTTACGCCATGCGGGCGCCGAACTGACCGGTCTTGCGGAAGCGCCAGAGATAGGACGGCACCACCGACTCGATCGTGACCGGGTCGAGGCCGAGCCCCTCGAAGGTGCGGCCTTCTCTGCTGGCCGCCTCCGACACCACGATGTCGCCGCGCAGCAGTTCGACCTGATCGGGGGTCAAGAGCGGCTTGGGCATGTATTGCAGGAACGAGGCCTTGAACCTGGCGAGCGCGAACGGGATCGGCACCAGCAGGCGCGACCGCCCGATGGTATGCAGCACGAACTCCATCAACTCCCTGAAGGTCTTCACCTCCGGGCCGCCGAGCTCATAAGTGGCGCCGGACTTGGCGCGGCCTTCGACCGCGGCTGCGATCGCGTTCGCGACGTCGCCGGCGAACACCGGCTGAAACCGGGTGTGGCCGCCGCCGACCAATGGCAGGACCGGGGAGATCCGTGCAAGCCCTGCGAACTTGTTGAAGAAGTCGTCCTCCGGACCGAACACGATCGACGGCCGGAAGATCGTCGCCGACGGCACCGTGGCCAGCGCAAGCTGCTCGCCGGCGGCCTTGGTGCGGGCATAAGCCGAGGGTGCGTATTCGTCGGCGCCGAGCGCCGAGACATGAACCAGGCGCGCGCCACGCGCCTTGGCGGCCTGCGCCACCGCATCGGCGCCTAAGGACTGCACCGATTCGAACGTCTGCCGTCCGCGCTCGTACAGGATGCCCACGAGATTGATCAGAACCTCGGCGTCCTGGGCGGCGGCGGCGACCGACTCGGGATAGCGCAGGTTGGCCTGCACGGCATGAATCTGCCCGACCCGTCCCATCGGCTGCAGGAATCCGGCCAGTTCCGGGCGCCGCACCGCGACGCGGATGCGGTAGCCGCGCTTGGCCAGAGCGCGCACCACGTGCCGGCCCAGAAAGCCGGAGCCGCCATAGACGGTGACGAGAGTATCGAGGGGGCTTGCGATCATGTCACGCTCAATGTGCCCGGACGCCCGCCGGATGCTGCCGACGGATGCCGGATTACCGGATCGGTTTCGCCCTGTACAGGGCCGGCGGCAAGGCTCTGATTTCGGTTTGACAAGGCCGAAGCCCCTGCCTACCTATCGCCGCACGTGCCCAGGTGGCGGAATTGGTAGACGCACTAGTTTCAGGTACTAGCGGTGAGAGCCGTGGAGGTTCGAGTCCTCTC
>JBFXEX010000186.1:0-8889 GCA_050179645.1 Xanthobacteraceae bacterium
CGGCGGCGACGCCGGGCTTGAACTTCCGCTTCACCGAAGCGCCGGCCGGCGCCGGCCACTATCGCGACCACGGCATGTCGATGCCGGAGAGCACCATCAAGCTGTGCGAGCAGGCCGACGCCATCCTGCTCGGCGCCTGCGGCCTGCCGTCGGTGCGCTATCCGGAAAACACCGAGATCATGCCGCAGGTCGAACTACGCTTCATCTTCGACCTCTACGCCGGCGTGCGGCCATGCCGGCTCATTCCCGGCATCCCATCGCCGATCGTCGGCGCCGCCGAGCGCGGCATCGACCTCGTCGTCATCCGCGAATCGACCGAGGGAATGTTCGCCTCGATGGGCAAGGGCGTGGTGACGCACGACGAGGCGCGCGAGACCCTGGTGATCACCCGCAAGACCAGCGAGCGGCTGTTCGAATTCTCGTTCCGGCTCGCGGAGCGGAGAAAAGCTCGCGGGCTGCCCGGCAGGCTCGCCTGTGTCGACAAGGCGAATGCCTTCAAGGCCTATGCGTTCTTTCGCACGCTGTTCGACGAAGCGGCGGCGAAGCACCCTGACGTCGCCACCGACCGCATCTATGTCGATGCCTGCGCCGCGATGCTGGTGAAGAAGCCGTGGGACTTCGACGTGCTGGTGATGGAGAACCTGTTCGGCGATATCCTCTCCGACCTCACCGCCGGGCTGATCGGCGGCATGGGCATGGCGCCCTCCGCCGACATCGGCGATACCCACGCGGTGTTCCAGCCCTGCCACGGCACCGCGCCCGACATCATGGGCCAGGGGCTCGCCAACCCCACCGCGATGATCCTGTCGACCGCCCTGATGCTCGACTGGCTCGCCGACAAGCACGGCCATGCCGGCGCAGCGAAAGCCGCCTGCACGATCGAGACCGCGGTCGACAAGGCGTTCGCAGGCGGGCTGAAACCGGCCGAATTCGGCGGGCCCGACGGCACCACTGCGGTGGCACGCGCGGTCCTGGGCGCGATTGATCTGGTGGGCAGAGCCTAGTTGGCTTTGCTCGGAGTGCGGTGGGCACTTTCCCCGCTCACCATAGGTGACCCGGATCGCGGGACATCCGGACATTTCACCGCTTCAATCTATTGATTTTGCGTCATAATTTTGATATTGGGATATTTCCCATTAAATCGCCCATTAAGCTGGTGGGCTGTTTTGTGGTTGACGCGAAAGCGGGCAGTTGGTTCGCTGTCATCGGTCTTGTGCCGAAAGCCGTTCAACTGAAGACCGCGGGCACCGGACCGGAGCAAACACCCCAAGAGAGGCGTGCGCGATGAACGCCCAGCAACTGCTGACCGAGATTTCCGACTACTGCCGCCAGACCGGGCTCGCCGAATCCACCTTCGGGCGCCGCGCCGTCAACGACGGCAAGCTCGCCGCGCGGCTGCGCAACGGCGGCCGCATCACCACCGAAACGCTCGACCGCATCCGCGCCTTCATGGACAGCAACCGGACCGGCGCCACGCTCGCCCGTCCCGCTATCATTGACCGCGCACGGGAGAGCCGCCCGGCTCCGCCGCCACCAGCACCGCCAGCAAACCAGCCGATGAACCAAACGTCCCCGTTGACCGCCGCCACGCACGAAGATCCGCAACGCAACTTCCGCTTCTTCGACAACCGGCAGAAGTACCTGCTGTTCGTCAACACCTGCAGCGAAAAGTGGGTGGTCGCGGGCCGGGTCGGACTTGAACTCGCCAACATTCATCCGCGGCCGCCGGCGCTGCGGCTGTTCGACGCCGGCGTCGGCGACGGCACCGTGCTGGTGCGGGTGATGCGCGCGATGCACGACCGCTTTCCCAACACGCCGTTCTACGTGGTCGGCAAGGAGATCAGCCTCGAGGATGTCCGCATCACCATGCAGAAGATGTCGGACCGCTTCTTCGAGCATCCGGCGACCGTGGTGGTGCTGACCAACCTCGCCTATGCGGACGCCCCGTGGCTCGCGGTGAAATCGCTGTCGGCGGCGTCCAGCATGGTCTGGCAGGAGGTGCCGCTCGCCGGCAATTCGGCCTATCGTTTTGAGCAACAAATTACCGACCTCGAGCCGTTCCTGGCGCAAAACTGGCGCGCCGGCGTGTCGCCCAAGACCGGCAACCCGGTCTACGAGCGGCCGGTGGTGCTGGTGCTCTACCGCGAGGACCACAAGTTCCTGCTCGACCCGATCATCCCGAAGCCGGGCGGCACCATGGCCAACTACGATCTGGTCATCGCCTCGCAGCCCTACCGCGCCCGCGCCTCGCTTGAGTTCAAGGCCAAGCGGGTGGTCGCGCCGCTCGCCAAAGCGCTCGGTCCGGGCGGCCGGCTGATCGCCATCCACTCGCACGGCCACGATCCCGGCATGGAGATCATTCGCAAGGTCTGGCCCGACGACAACCCGTTCGTGCATGACCGCCATCAGATCATGAAGATGGTGAAGCACGACCTCGGCACCGCCGGCCGCGACCTCAACTTCAACGCCTACGCGGACAACCGCTCGCTGTTCCGCTACGACATGCACACGTTGCCGACCGAGATCACCGAGGCGTCGATCGGCACCTCGACGCTGTTCGCGGCCTGGAACGCGGCGATCTACGTGGCGCAGGTCGAGGACGACCGGCTGGCCGGTGTGGTCTCCGACCGGCGCTACCTCGAAGCGACGCGCGAAGTGCTGCGTGAGCACGGCGGTCTGTGGTTCTACGACGAATCTTACGTGATCTCGCGGCGCCGCGAGTGACGCATCACGCTTTGTAACTCGCTCCGTCGAGCGGAGCCGAGCTCTCTCCATTCCCCTCCCCCTTGTGGGGAGGGGTCAGGGGTGGGGGTCCGGAGATTGACGAACGACGTCGAGTAACTCCGCTACCCCCCTCCCTCCCCCACAAGCGGGAGGGAGCACACCGAGTGCGTGGCATGAGCGGTGCTTCAACAGCCCAACGAACCACGGCAACCGCCCGCGCCGATGAAATCGCGGCGATCGCCGATTTCACGCGCGGCTTCTCGGTCGAGGCGACACGGCCGTCGGCCGACGACGTCGCGGCGTTGGCGGCGATCGTCGCTCCCGGCACGCATGTCTACATCAGCGCGGTCGCGCACCGGCCGCTCGCCGAGATCGTCGACGCGGCAACAAGGCTCCGGCAGGCCGGGCTTGAACCGGTGCCGCATCTCGCAGTACGCAACTTCGCCGATGCTCAGGAACTCGAAGCGTTTCTCGCCCGGCTCGGCGACGAGGCCGACGTCCACCGCCTGCTGGTGATCGCCGGCGACCGCGATCAGCCGGCGGGTGATTTCCGCCGCGCCGTTGAAGTGATCGACGGCGGCATCCTGCAGCGGCACGGCATTCGCGACATCGGTATCGCCGGCTATCCGGACGGCCATCCGCGCATCCCGCAGCACGACCTTGACGTGGCGCTGGCCGACAAGACCACGGCCGCGGAAGCGGTCGGCATCGGCGTCCACATCGTCACCCAGTTCTGCTTCGATCCGCACGCCATCCTCGCCTGGGTCCGCCGGCTGCGCAGTTTCGGCATGGAGCATCCGGTGCGGATCGGCCTTGCCGGTCCGACCAGCCTTTCGACACTGTTGCGCTTTGCCCAGCGCTGCGGCGTGCGCGCCTCGGCACAGGCACTCGCCCGGCAGACCGGCCTGATGCGGCAGCTGTTCGCGATGTCGTCGCCCGACCCGCTGGTGCGAGCGCTGGCCGAGGCACGTGCCGGCGGTCTCGCGGGCGAGATCGCGCCGCATTTCTTCTCGTTCGGCGGCCTTGCCCGCAGCGCGCGTTGGGCGCAGGCGGTGGCCGACCGCCGCATCGAGCTGCAGCCAGGAGAAGGCTTCCGCGTCGACCCGCCGCCGGGGTAAGGCATTATCGCGCAACGGGCACAGTGCGCTCCCATCCCCCTTGTGGGGAGGGGTTGGGGGTGGGGGTCCGGTTGCACGCCTGGCTCATGCAACAACTACCCCCCTCCCCAACCCTCGCCCACAAGGGGGGAGGGAGCAGACCGAGTTAGCGGCGCGGGAAACCAACCTCTCTGAATGCGTACTACGACGCGACGGCGTCGGGCTTGCGCGCGGCGAGATATTTCTCCGCGGTCATCGGCTCGCCCTCGACCGGCGGGCGGCGGACCTCAACGCCGGCGAAATTGGTCGCCTCCTCAACCCAGCTGCGCGGCGCCGGCAGACCCCACAGGTTCGAGTTGGCGTTCGGCTTGACCACGCACCGCACCGGCTCGTCGTCGATGTCGATGATCTGGATGCCGGGCAGCAGCAGTTCGGTGCGGTGTCCGTCCGGATCGCGGACGTAGAGATAGTAGGAGTGGTCGTTGCCATGACGCCCGGGGCCGTGCTCGATGCGGTCGGCGAAGCCGAGATTGCCGGCGACGTCGCAGGCGCGGATGATGTCCTCGACCTGCTCGACCACATAACCGCCGTGGTGGAAGCGCGGACCCGAGCGGGCGAGAAACACGATGTCCCAGGGATTGTCCTTGCGGTGCAGGAAAGTTCCCACCACGCGGTCGGCAGCTTCGACATAGAGGTAGTCGGAAATCCGAAAGCCGAGGTCCATGTAGAATTTCGCCGCCGCCAGCACGTCCGGAACCAGTACCTGATAATGATCCATTCGCAGCGCGCCGGCGCCGCGATGCATATGGGTCTTGGTG
This sequence comes from Xanthobacteraceae bacterium, assembly GCA_050179645.1. Taxonomy (GTDB): domain Bacteria; phylum Pseudomonadota; class Alphaproteobacteria; order Rhizobiales; family Xanthobacteraceae; genus VAZQ01. The sequence goes on from JBFXEX010000186.1 coordinate 4,640, forward strand.
TGCATGCGCGGCTCGGTCTTCATGGTGGCGACAAGCTCGACCGGCGTGCCGGCGGGGTCGTTGAAATGCAGCGTGCGGCCCTGAAACGGCACTTCGACGAACGCCGATGCGATGCCGATGCGGTCGAAATGCGCCTTCGCCCGTTCGAGGTCCTCGTCGGTGAACACGCGAAATCCGATCCGCTCGCACCAAGGCTGGCCGGTGGTGTGCTTCAGCGTGAGGCTATGGTGGCAGCGCTCCTCGACGCCGCGCAGCCAGATTGTATCGGCATCCTCATCGCTGACGATCAGGCCCATTACCTCCACGTAGAAATCGCGGCTTGCCGCCAGGTCGCGCGCGGTGAACACCAGATGGCTCGCCCGCGTGATGTTGAACGGCGGATTGAAGTTGGTCTGCGGAATGGTCACGGGCACGTTCTCCGGTCGCTGGCGGCGCTCGATCTATGATCCGTCATCTTATACCAACCGTCGTAATGGCACTCTTGAGGCTGGCTCGGCTTTAACCCTCCCCCTTGTCGGGAGGGTCGCCTGCCGCGCGAAGCGTGGCGGGCGGGGTGGGGTCTTGTGGCGGTCTTTCGAATCAACGAAGGCCCCCACCCCCAACCCCTCCCCACAAGGGGAGGGGAGCGCACCGAGCTCGCGGCACCGTTGATCGATCACTCGTTGACGAGTCAGGATCTACCGAACGCGAACTCACGCCGGCCACTTGGCCTTGGCACGCAGTGCGTCGGCCGCCTCCCGGGCTTCGCGCAAGACCTTGGGATGGTCGAGCGCGGTGAACTTGTTCGACTGGCGCAGAATCCGGCCATCCACGATCACGGTCTCGATGTTGGTGGGCTGCGCGCGCGAAACCAGCGCCTCGTAGGGATCGCCGACCGGCGCCATGTTGATGTCGGTGGTCCGCACCAGGATGATGTCGGCGCGCTTGCCAGGCGTCAGCGATCCGGTCTTGTCGGCGATACCGAGATCGACCGCACCGTCGAGCGTGGCGAGCTGAACTAGCCGCTTCAGCGTCAGGGGCATGTTGCCGATGCGGTGCTGATGCAGCACGAACAGGATGCGCATCGCCACGAACGGATCGCAGTTGTAGTTGGTGGTGTGGTCGGTCGACAGGCTGACCTTGACGCCGTCCTGCAGCAGCTCGCCAAGCTGGATGACGCCGAGCTTGGACGGGCGGCGCGCCTCGCCGGTCGGCGATGTCGAATAGCTCACCCCGCGCGCCTTGAGGATCGCGCGCTCCTCCGGCGTGGTGAGCAACGGATGCACAAGCTGCACGTCGGGGCCGAGCAGCCCAGCCTCGTCAAGCTGCTTGATCGGGCTTGGGCCGGAGGTGTGGACGGTGATCGGCAATCCCAGGGCGCGGGCGCCGCCCCAGTCCTTCTGGGTCATCTCGATCGACAACGTGCCGCGGGTGGCGCCGCCGACGCTCATGGCGCCGATGTTGCGCGATGAGATACCGAGCGTGAGCATGCCGTCGCCCGGCATCCAGTCGCGCTTCACCCGCGCCAGGCCCTCGAGGTCCATGGTCTTGTTGTCCGGCATGCCCTGCGCCGGACCATAGGCGAACCGGCCGCGGATGCCGGTGTCGCGCATGGCGGAAAGCTCCGCATCGGCGTGATCCGGACTGCGGACGTTGTGCGCCCAATTGTGCACCGTCGTCACCCCGGCGCTCAGTGCCTCGGCGATTCCAAGCCGTACGCTGCGGTAGCTGTCCTCGGGTGTCATAAGCACGCCGAGGCGGTTGGAGACCGGGAAGTAGCCGACCGCACCCACGTCCGCCCGGATGAACGGCCGGAACATGCTGGTCCAGAGGTGCCAGTGGGTGTCGATGAAGCCCGGCATGCAGATCATGCCGGCGCCGTCGATGATCCGGGCACCCGGCACGTCGACTCGCGGCCCGACGGCAACGATCGCGCCGTCGCGGACGTGGACGTCCCCAGTCGGCAAGTCCCCAAGCGCGGGGTCCATGGTGAGCACGTTGGCGCCGCGGATGACGAACTCGCCGCGCGGCGGCAACGGTGCGGCCGGACTGGCCGCCGACCGCGTCGGGGCCGACTGAGCGGCGAGCTGTCCCGTCGCGGCGCCAAGCGCGGCGAGCGCGATCGTCCCCTTGAGCATCGTACGACGGCTCACGAAACTGCGTGTCATGGTTCACACTCCCTGCCTTGTCCTTTTGTCGACGCATCGGCAACTCGTGACGCGCCACGCACACAGTCGGGACTCCCCTCCCCCTTTTTGGGGAGGGGTTGGGGGTGGGTGCTCCAGAGATCCACCGAACTTCCCCCCTCCCCAACCCTCCCCCACAAGGGGGGAGGGAGCAGACCGAGTTCGCAGCGCGAGTATAACTTCACGCACGCTACGCTTTGATGCGGACGCCGGTCTCCTGCACGATATCGCCCCAGAGCTTGAGTTCGCGATCGATCATCGCGCCGTATTCCTCGGGCGATATAGTGCCGGGCTCGTAGGAGGCTTGAATGAGCCGGTCGCGGATCGGACCGCTCGTGTTCATGCGCACCGTCTCGCGGTTGAGCGCCTTGATCATCGCCGGCGATGTACCGGTCGGCGCCAAGAGCCCGATGGCGACGAACAGGTGCTCGAAGCCGTCGTAGCCCAGCTCCTTGAACGTCGGCACATCGGGCGCCGAGATGGCCCGGCGCGCGCCGGTGACCGCGAGCGGGATGACCTTGCCGGCATCAACCATGCCGCGGGCATTACCGACCGTGTCGAAGGTGAACTGCAACGTACCGGCTGCGGCCGCCATCATCTGCTGGGTCGTTGCCTGGTAGGGCACATGGATGGCCTGGATTCCGGTGCGCTTGACCAGCAATTCGGTCACCAGGTGTCCGCCGGTGCCGACGCCCGGCGAACCGAAGTTGAGCTGGTTCGGTCGCGCCTTGGCGTAGTCCACCAATTCCTTGAGCGTGCGCACCGGCAACGCCGAATTGACCAGCAGCAGGAACGGAAACGTGAACATCAAGGAGATCGGGACGAAGTCCCTCTTCACATTGACCGGCGAATTCGCCAGCACCAGCGGCGCCAGCACGATGTTGCTGTTGGAAGGGAGCAGCAGCGTGTGCCCGTCGGGCGCCGACCGCGCGGCCGCCATGCAGCCGATCGAGCCCGAGCCGCCCGGCATATTCTCCAGCACGAAGCTCTGGCCGAACTTGTCCTTCAACTGGTCGGAATAGAGACGGAAGTTCTGGCCTGGTCCTCCGGTGCCGGTCGGCGAAATCACGCGTACGCTGCGCGACGGCCAGCCGTCTACCGTTCCCTGGGCCTGCGCGGATCGGTAACCGAACGCTCCAAGTCCGGCCGCGCTCGCGACGCCGCCGATGAAGTGCCGGCGTGTAGGCATCGTAACCTCCCTAAAAATCTTGTTGGCTCATTGTGTCCTGAGCTCGCCGAAAGCATGCTTGATGCATCGCGAGCGGTCAAAGCTTATTGTTTCGCGAAGCAAGGAAGGCGCCCGCATGGACGAATGCCTGTTACCCACCACCGTAGTGGGCAGCTACCCACAGCCGGACTGGCTGGTGGACCGCGCGATGCTCGTCGACAATGTGCCGCGCGTGCGCATGCACAAGCTCTGGCGCGTCGCCGAACCCTATCTGGCCCAGGCGCAGGACGACGCCACGCTGATCGCGATCCGCGACATGGAGCGCGCCCAGATCGACATCGTCACCGACGGCGAAATGCGCCGGGAAAGCTATTCCAACCGCTTCGCCACCGCGCTCGACGGAGTCGATAACGAACAGCCGGGCGTCATCACCAACCGGACGGGCCGCAGCGTGCAGGTGCCGCGCATTGTCGGCCGGATCAGACGACGCATTCCGGTCGAGGTCGCCGACATGGCGTTCCTGCGGCGCAATACCGACCGCAAGGCGAAGATCACGCTGCCCGGCCCGTTCACAATGGCGCAGCAGGCGAAGAACGAGTTCTACGACGACGCCGACGAGATGATCATGGACTTCGCCGCGGCGGTGAACGAAGAGGTGCTCGATCTCCAGGCCGCGGGCGCCGACGTGATCCAGCTCGACGAGCCGTGGCTGCGCAACGACCCGGACGCGGCGAAGCGCATCGCCGTCAAAGCGATCGACCGCGCGCTCCAGGGATTGACGGTGCCGACCGTCGTGCATCTGTGTTTCGGCTATGCGGCCGTGGTGCACGGCCAGAAGCCCACCGGCTATTCGTTCCTGCCGCAGCTCGCCGACAGCGCGGCGCTGCAGATTTCGATCGAGGCCGCGCAGCCGAAGC
>JBFXEX010000187.1:0-8808 GCA_050179645.1 Xanthobacteraceae bacterium
CCAGAGCGGCGTCTACACCGCCTGCGAGCCCTGCAAGGACGATCCGCGCAAGCCGCCAAAATGGCAGGTGAAGGCCGCCCGCATCATTCACGATGAGGGCGAGAAGATGATGTACTTCGAGGGCGCAGCGCTCGAGTTCTTCGGCACGCCCCTCGCCTATCTTCCGTTCTTCTCTGCGCCCGATCCGACCGTCAAGCGCAAGACCGGCGTGCTGGTGCCGAGCGTGTCGTCGAGCTCGGTCTACGGCTATTCGGTCACGGTGCCATACTTCTGGGCGCTGGCGCCGAACTACGACTTCACCTTCACGCCGATGATCACCAGCCGGCAGGGCCCGCTGCTGCAGGGCGAATGGCGCCATCGTCTGGTCAACGGCTCCTACAGCATCCGCGCTTCCGGAATCTTCCAGCTCGACAAGAGCGTGTTCCAGACCAACGGCCTGCCGACGCCGGGTTACCGCGACTGGCGCGGCAGCATCGAGACCTCCGGCCAGTTCAGCCTGACGCCGAAGTGGACCTGGGGCTGGGACGGCACGCTGCTCTCGGACAAGACCTACTTCCAGGACTACGGCCTGCAGCGGAACGTGCAGACAGCGAACATGCTGCGGTCGACGCCCGACTATGCTCTTTCGCAGCTCTATCTCGTCGGACGCGGCGACCGCAGCTATTTCGACCTGCGCACCATGTACTTCTTCGGCTTCTCGACGGCCGACGACCAGCGCCAGATCCCGATCATCCATCCGGTGATGGATCATGACTACGTCTTCAAGAACCCGATCTTCGGCGGTGAATTGAGCTGGCGCACCAACCTCACCAGTCTGTCGCGCGATACGGCCAATTTCGACTCGATCTCGCAGGTCGCCCAGACCAACAATCTGTGCGCTCCCACCACGGCCGATACCGCCTACAAGAACACCAACAACTGCCTGCTGCGCGGCGCGCCTGGCGCCTACACGCGCCTGTCGTCGGAAACCACCTGGAAGACGACGTTGATCGACCCCTATGGCCAGATGTTCACCCCCTTCGTCAGTCTGCGCGGCGACGTCGCAACGATGAAGATCGAGAGCCAGCCCGGCGTCGCAAACTACATCCCGCTCGGCGACAACACCGTTGTGCGGACGATGCCCACGGTCGGCCTCGAATATCGCTACCCGCTGATCAGCGTGCAGCCTTGGGGCACCGGCACGCTCGAGCCGATCGCGCAACTGATCTTCCGGCCGAATGAAAGCGATATTGGCACCATCCCGAACGAGGACGCGCAGAGTCTGATCTTCGACGATTCCAACCTGTTCAAGATCAACAAGTTCTCCGGCTGGGACCGGGTCGAGGGTGGCAGCCGGGCGAACGTCGGCTTCCAGTACACCGCGCAGTTCAACCGCGGCGGCAACGTGAACTTCATGTTCGGACAGTCCTATCAACTGTTTGGCCAGAACTCGTTCGCGATCGGAGGTCCGACAAATACCGGTCTGCAGACCGGCCTCGACACCCAGGTGTCCGACTACGTGGCGCGCGCCTCGTACCAGCCGAACTCAACCTTCACCTTCACCTCGCGCTTCCGGTTTGGCGAAACCGACTTCACGCTGCAGCGCACCGAACTCGAGACGGCGGCGAACTTCGGCCGCTGGACCACCGCGCTGATGTATGGCGCCTATGCGGCGCAGCCGGCGCTCGGCTTCCTGGACGCCCGGGAGGGCATCCTGGCCAGTTCCCGCCTGAAACTGGACGAGAGCTGGCAGCTGTTGGGGGCGATGCGCTACGATCTTCGTGCCAACCAGCTCAGCCAGACCCAGCTCGGCGTCGGATATGTCGACGACTGCCTCATCTTGGCCCTGAATTATATTACAGATTACGCCTATAGTGGCAGCGTCAACGTGAACCACACGTTCATGATGCAGATCAGCCTGCGGACGCTTGGCGGCAACACCTCGGGCCAGTCGACCACCGGACTGAACTCCGCTCTGGCCGGCACAGGGGTTCGTTGATCGCCGGTGGGCCGGGGACAATCGGTCGCACGGCCGCCGCCAGCGCCGGACATGGTAACGCCAGGTAGGTATGTGACGGGACTCGAATTCGAACAGCGGGTTCTCATCGTCAAGGAAGCGAACGCAGCGATGGCACAGATGACCGGAATCTTCGTCCAGTGCCGCCGGCTGGTATTTTCGGCGGCGCTCATCATGCTCGCATCGTCAGCAGTGACCGGCGCTGCGGCGCAGCAGATCGTCGTCGTCGTCAACGGCGATCCGATCACCGCGCTTGATATCGAACAGCGCGCGAAGCTGATGCAGCTCTCCGGCCAGAAATCCCCCGGGCGACAACAGGTGCTGGAGGAGTTGATCAACGAGAAGCTGAAGGTCAAGGAAGCCAAGCGCTATGGCCTCGAAGTACCCGACAGCGAAGTCGACCAGTCGTTCGCCGCGATGGCGAGCCGGATGCGGTCGACGCCGGATCAACTGACCCAGGCGTTGTCCAAAGCCGGCATCCACGTCAACACCCTGAAGGCGCGCATCCGCGCCGACATCACCTGGCAGCAGCTGGTGCGCGGGCGCTATCAGTCGATTCTGCAGGTTGGCGAGAAGGACCTGCTCGCCACCGCGAGCACGCCCGATGATTCGGTCGGCTACGACTTCACCTTGCGGCCGATCCTGTTCTTCACACCCAGCGGCTCGGATCCGAAAGTGATCGAAGGTCGCAAGCGCGAGGCCGAGGCGCTGCGGGCGCGGTTCACCAATTGCGACGAGGGCATCGCCTTTGCCCGCGCTCTCAAGGATGTCGCGGTGCGCGATCAGGTCACCCGCAGTTCGGCGGACCTGCCGGCCGAACTGCGCAAGGTGCTGGACGGCATGGAGGTCGGCAAGCTGACCCCGCCGGAAGTCACCAAGTTCGGCGTCGAAATGTTTGCGATCTGCCGCAAGAGGGAATCGGCGGCCGAGAACACGCCGGGTCGCCGCAAAGCGCGCGAGAGCCTGATGGTCGAGCGCTTCGAGCAGCAGTCCAAGAAGTACCTGCGGGAAGTCCGGCGCAGCGCGATGATCGAGTACAAATAGGCGGTTTCCATGCCGCCGTTGGCGCTGACCCTGGGCGAGCCGGCCGGCATCGGACCCGACATTACCTTCGCGGCCTGGCGGCGGCGCGCCGAGCTCGGTCTGCCGCCATTCTACCTCATCGGCGATCCCCGCTATCTTGCGCAACGCGCCGACCAAATCGCGCCCGGTGTCACAATCAAAGTGGTCGAACCGGCCGAGGCCGCGGCCGCGTTCCGCACCGCACTGCCGGTGGTCGATCTCGGCATCGAGGTCACGGCGCAGCCGGGCCACCCCGACGGATCGAGCGCACCGGCCGCGATCGCCGCCATCCGCCGCGCCGTCGCCGACGTGCAGTCCGGCGCCGCCTGCGCGGTCGTCACAAATCCGGTGGCGAAAAACGTGCTCTACCGCTCGGGCTTCGCCGAGCCAGGGCATACCGAATACCTCGCCCGGCTTGCCGAGGAACACAGCGGCGTTCCGCTGCACCCGGTGATGATGCTGTGGTCGCCCGAACTTGCGGTGGTCCCGGTCACCATTCACCTGCCGCTGAAAGAGGTGGTCGAGCGGCTGACCGCCGACCTCATCGTCGAGACCGGCCGGATCGTCGATCGCGACCTGCGCGGCCGCTTCGCCATCCCGGGGCCGCGGCTGGTGGTGGCCGGTCTCAACCCTCATGCCGGCGAGGACGGCGCGCTCGGCGAGGAAGACATCGCCATCGTTGCTCCCGCGGTCGAGCGCCTGCGCGCCGACGGCATCGATGTGCGAGGGCCGCTGCCGGCCGATACGATGTTTCATGCCGCCGCGCGCGCCACCTACGATGTGGCGCTCGCGATGTATCACGATCAGGCGCTGATCCCGATCAAGACACTGGCCTTCGATCACGCCGTCAATGTCACGCTCGGGCTGCCGTTCGTACGGACCTCGCCCGACCACGGTACCGCCTTCGACATCGCCGGCACCGGCAAGGCCGACCCGCAGAGCCTGATCGCCGCGCTTCTCCTGGCCGCGCGCCTTGCCGCCCAGTCCGAGCCAGTGCCGGTTGCGCGCCGGGCATGAGCGCGATCGACGACCTGCCACCGCTGCGCGACGTCATCCGCCGCCACGCTCTCAATGCCAAGAAATCGCTCGGCCAGAACTTCCTGCTCGACCTCAACCTCACCGCCCGCATCGCCCGCGCAGCGGGCCCGCTCGCCGGCGTCGACGTGGTCGAGATCGGTCCCGGTCCGGGCGGGCTCACCCGCGCACTCATTGCCGCCGGCGCGCGCCGCGTGATCGCAATCGAACGTGACGACCGCGCCATCGCCGCGCTCGCCGAGATCGCCGCACGCTATCCCGGTCGGCTCGAGATCGTTGCCGGCAATGCGCTCGACTACGATCCGCGCCCTCACCTGTCGGATGCGCCCGTCCGCGTCGTCGCCAACCTGCCCTACAATATCGCCACAGCGCTCCTGGTCTCCTGGCTCACCATCGAGCCCTGGCCGCCGTGGTACGATCGACTGGTGCTGATGTTTCAGCGCGAGGTGGCGGAACGGCTGGTGGCGGACCCCGGCTCCAAGAGCTACGGCCGCCTCTCGGTGCTGGTCGGCTGGCGCTGCGAAGCGCGCATCCTGTTCGACATCGCGGCCAGCGCCTTCGTGCCGCCGCCGAAGGTAATCTCGTCGGTGGTCGAACTCGTCCCGCGCGCCGTGCCGCTCGCCTGCGAGTCCCGCACACTGCAGCGCGTGACCGAGGCCGCCTTTGGCCAGCGCCGGAAGATGTTGCGCCAGTCGTTGAAATCGCTCAGCAATGATCCGCAGGCGCTACTCGCCGCGGCCGGCATCGCACCGACCGAGCGTGCCGAGGACATTCCGGTCGCGGGCTTCGTCGCGCTCGCCCGCGCTCTGACCGCCGCGACAACTTCTCTCCCCGTTCGTCCCCGAGCAAGCGGAGACCCAGAACATTAGATCGACATTGAAAAGTTCTGGATTCCCGCTTACGCGGGAATGAACGGAATGTGTGGCGCGATCCGAACAAGACTGCGCGAGGTAGGCGACATGGCGAAACTCCGGCGACAGTCGCTCACCGAATACGGCGCGCCGCTGTGTGAAACCGTCGTCAACCTGCCGGAGCCACGCGGCACCGAGGTGCTCGTCCGCATCGGCCGTTGCGGCGTGTGCCACTCCGACCTGCACATGCAGGACGGATATTTCCTCCTGGGCGATGACAAGAAGCTCGACGTGCGCGGCGGCCGTACGCTCCCCTTCACGCTCGGCCACGAGATCACCGGCATGATCGAGAGCGCCGGGCCGGAGGCCGCGCAGGCGCTGGAACGCGAGGGCGGAGCGGCATCCTCGCTTGATGCCGGCCGTACCGTCGCAGTCTATCCGTGGATCGGCTGCGGCAAGTGCGCGGCCTGCGCGCGCGGCGAGGAGAACATCTGCGCCGCGCCGCGCTATCTCGGAATCCAGGTCGACGGCGGCTATGCCAGCCACGTTTTGCTGCCGCACCCGCGGTACCTGATCGACTACGCGCCGCTGCCGGCCTCGCTTGCCGCCGCGCTAATGTGCTCGGGCCTGACCGCCTATGCGGCGTTCCGTCGGTTCGCAGCCTACCCGGAGCACGTCAAGCACGGCCCGGTGCTGCTGGTCGGCATGGGCGGGGTCGGCATGATGGGGCTCGCCATCGCGTGCCGCATGTTCCCCCATGCGCCGATCGTCGCCGACATCGATCCGAACAAGCGTGAGGTGGCGCTGGCGTCAGGCGCCCAGGCCGCCTTCGATCCGGCGGATGCCGGCGCCCGGAAGGCGATCATGGCGCGCACCGGTGGCGGCGTGCTGGCGGCCGTCGATTTTGTTGGTTCCGACCGCTCGCTGACGTTTGCCACGGGCGCCATCGCCAAGGGCGGCCGCGTCGTCGTGACGGGCCTGTTCGGCGGCACGTTCACGATGCCGGTCGCGATGTTCGGCCTCAAGGCGATGGGCATCGAAGGGACGCAGACCGGTACGCTTGCCGAGGCGCGCGAGGTTGTGGCACTCGCCCGCAGCTGGAAGCTTTCTCCACCGCCGATGTCGGAGCGCCCGCTCGCCGACGCCCAGGCCGTGCTCGACGACCTGCGCGCCGGCCGCGTCGTCGGCCGCGTGGTGCTCACCACGTGATGTAAGAAATCTGCGCTCTCGATCCTGCGTCATGCCCGGCCTCCGCCGGGCATCCACGTCTTGCTTAATGTCGCACAGACGTGGATGACCGGGACAAGCCGGCCATGACGAGTGGAGAAATCCGAGCTCTGTAGCCGGAGGACGCGCGCTACAGCAGCTGATCCTGCAGCTTGCGAACGAAGGCCGACAGTCCGGTCTGGCGCTCGCGCTTGAAGCGCTCTGCCGACAGGATGGCGCGCACCTGCGTCAGCGCCTGACCGATATCGTCGTTGACGATGACGTAGTCGTATTCCGCCCAGTGGCTCAACTCGATGCCGGCCTTCGCCATGCGGCTCTTGATCACACCCTCGTCGTCGAGCGCGCGGGTGTGCAGGCGGCGCTCCAGTTCGGCGATCGACGGCGGCAGCACGAAGATGCTGGCCATGTCACTGCGCGCCTTCTCACGCAACTGTTGGGTGCCCTGCCAGTCGATGTCGAACAGCACGTCGCGCCCGGACGCCAGCGCCCGTTCCACCGGCGCGCGCGGCGTACCATAGAGATTGTCGAACACGTGGGCGTATTCGAGCAGCTCGTTGTTCTCGATCATCTGCCTGAAGCGCGCGACGTCGATGAAATGATAGTCGATGCCGTCCTGCTCGTTGGCGCGGCGCGCGCGGGTGGTCACCGACACCGACAGTTCGACCGCATCGTCGACCTCGAGCAGCATGCGCGACAGCGTGGTCTTGCCCGCGCCCGATGGCGACGACAACACCAGCATCAACCCGCGGCGGGCAATCCTGGCGGCCGACCTCTCTTGCGCTGCGTCGCTCATGTCCACGGCTGCTGCAAGTGACGCCATATCGATGTGAGGCCTGACCTCGTACGGCGGCTCGGTGCCGGATGCACCGCCTCGCCTACTCCAGATTCTGCACCTGCTCGCGAAACTGCTCGACCACGCTCTTCAATTCCAGCCCGATATTGGTCAATTCCACATCGTTGGACTTCGAACAAATGGTGTTCACTTCGCGGTTGAACTCTTGGGCCAGAAAATCGAGCCGCCGGCCGATGGCGCCGCCATCGGCGATCAGCCGCTCGACCTGTGCGACGTGGGAGGCGAGCCGGTCGAGTTCCTCGCGGATATCGGCCTTGGTGGCGATCAGGATCGCCTCCTGGTGCAGCCGGTCGGGATCGAACCGGCTCGATGCCTCAAGCAGCGTGGCGACCTGCTCGGCGATGCGCGTCTTGATCGCCTCGGGCTTGCGCCCCGGTACCGCTTCGGCACGCGCGGCGAGCGCCGCGATCTCGCGCACCCGCTGCATCAGAATTTGCCCCAAAGCATCGCCCTCGCGGCGGCGCATGGTGCTGAGTTCGGCGAGCGTCCGGTCGAAGCCAGCGATGACATCGGCCTCGGCCGCCCGACGGGCATCCTCGCTCTCGTCCTCCTCGATCACCTCCATGACGCCCTTGAGCGCCAGGATACCGTCGAGCCGCGGCGCCGCGGCGTCGACCTGCTCGGTGACCGTCTTCATGGTGGCGATCACGGCGCTGAGAACCGACTCGTTGATCCGCACTGCGGGAGCGACGCCTTCGCGGTTGACCGACAGCGTGCCGTAGACGGTGCCGCGCGCCAGCGCTTTCGCGGCGCTCGCGCGCACCGGCACCTCGACCGCGTCCCATCCGGCGGGCAGCCGCAACCGCAGGTCGAGCCCCTTGGCGTTGACCGATTTGAGTTCCCACGACCAGGCATAGGTGCCAGCGACGCCGTGGCTGCGCGCAAAGCCCGTCATGCTCGCCAGCGCCATCAGCCAACTCGCTCTCAGAATCGGGGACCGGAATAGCGCCGCGAACCTAGCGGCGAGGATCGGGGGTCACAAGGGGCGAAGCAGAGTGCCTACTGCGCGCCGGCCGAGCGCGGTGGCGTGCCGGTCCGCTTGGGCCGCGGCGTCGTGGCTGTAGGCGATGTGCGCGTCGGCACGGGCGGCGTCGGAACGGCTTGCGGCTGAGCCTGGGCCGGCGGTGGCGCGGTCTCCGGCCGCTCGCCCCTGGCCTCATGCTCGATCGCCCGTAGCTTGGCGACGGCCTTCTGGTGCTGCTCGTATGTTTCAGAGAAGGTGTGGCCGCCGGTGCCGTCGGCAACGAAGAACAGCTCCTTAGTACGCGCCGGATTGGCGGCAGCCTCAATCGAGGCGCGGCCCGGGTTGGTGATCGGGCCAGGCGGCAGCCCTTCGATGACGTAGGTGTTGTAGGGCGTCTGCGACTGGATATCGGCGCGGGTGATCGGACGACCGAGCGAGCCCTTACCGAACACCAAGCCATACACGATGGTCGGATCCGACTGCAGCTTCATCTTCTGCTTCAACCGATTGGCGAATACGGCGGCGACCCGCGTCCGCTCTTCAGGCTTGCCGGTTTCCTTCTCGATGATCGACGCGAGGATGAGCAGCTGTTCGGGCGTGCGCACCGGCAGATCTGGATTGCGGCGCTCCCAGACTTCCCGCATCAGGCGATCCTGCGCCTGACGCATGCGCGCGATCATCTGCTCGCGCGAGTAGCCGCGATGGAAGTAATAGCTGTCCGGCAACAGGCTGCCCTCTCGCGGCACTTCCTTGATGTTGCCGGAGAGCAAATCGCTCTCCAGGAGCCGCGCGACGATCTGCTCGGAGGTCAAGCCTTCCG
>JBFXEX010000188.1:0-8725 GCA_050179645.1 Xanthobacteraceae bacterium
TTGGCGGACAGGATCCAGAACGCCGAGATCGCGGTGCCGATCGCGACGATGACGGCTGACAGCACGTGCAGCCACGGAGGCACCCGTTTCCAGCCGAACAACATCACGCCGAGAAACGTCGCTTCGAGAAAGAACGCGGTGAAGACCTCATAGCCGATCAGCGGGCCGATGACGTTCCCGACCACGACCGAAAAGCGGCTCCAATTGGTGCCGAACTGGTAGCTGAGGACGATGCCGGAGACGACGCCCATGGCGAACGACACGGCGAAAATCTTGGTCCAGAACCGCGCCAGGCGATGCAGGTGCTCCTGGCCGGTGAAATACCAGCGCACCAGCAGTGTGGCGATGAACGCCGCCAGACCGATGGTGAAGGCCGGAAAGATGATGTGAAAGGCGATCGTGAAGGCAAACTGAATTCGCGCGAGCAGGACGGGATCGGCTTCCATCGGCAACTTCCGGGCAGCGGCAGGTTTCTTGCTTGGCAGTCCAGTCGCATCATCGCCGGATTGGGTGCCATGCGCCAGTCCGGAAAGCGGGCAGCATCATGCCGGTCGACGGTGGCGTGTGCGTGACGGCGAGTGCGTGACGTCTTGCGACAGTGGACAATTCGCCCGGTTGCAATGGGTTTGCGGCTGGTACCGGGCTATGCTGGAGAGTGCCCCCGGCGCGCATGGCAGGACCCTGTGCGGGGATCGCATGCCGGTGGCCGTTTGACGGGGGATTGCGAATGACGAACTCGACCATGCCCGACACGAAGTCTCCGGCCGGAGGATCGTATCTCGACCGGTATTTCGGCCTGACCGCGAGCGGCACCAATGTCCGCACCGAGTTCATCGCCGGGCTGACGACCTTTCTCACCATGGTCTACATTATTTTCGTCAACCCGCAGATCCTCGGCAATGCGGGCATGGACAAGGGTGCGGTGTTCGTCGCCACGTGCATTGCGGCCGCGGTCTCGACCCTGGTGATGGCGCTTTATGCCAACTATCCGATCGCGCTCGCCCCCGGGATGGGTCTCAATGCCTTCTTCGCCTTCACGGTGGTCCTCACCTACAAGTATACGTGGCAGCAGGCGCTCGCCGCGGTGTTTTGTTCGGGCGTGATCTTCTTCCTGCTGTCGGTCTTCCGCATCCGCGAGTACATCATCAATGCGATCCCGCGAAACCTGAAGTTTGCGATTTCCGCCGGGGTCGGGCTGTTCCTCGGCATCATCGCGCTCGAGCAGGCCAAGATCGTTGTGGCGCATCCGGCGACGCTGGTGACGCTCGGCGACCTCAAGCAGTGGCCGCCGGTCCTGTGCCTCTTCGGCTTCGTCATCATCACCGCGCTCAACTACCGAAACGTCATCGGCGGTACGCTGATCGGCATCCTGGTGGTGGCGCTGATCGGGCTGCCGCTCGGTCTGGCGCAGTTCAGCGGCATCGTGGCGCCGCCGCCGTCGCTGGCGCCCACTCTGCTCCAGCTCGACTTCTCGCGCGTGTTCGAACTAACGTTCATCGTCGTCGTATTCAGCTTCCTGTTGATCGACGTGTTCGACAATGCCGGCACGCTGATCGGCGTGGCTCACCGTGCCGGTCTGCTCGACAAGGACGGCAACCTGCCGCGCATGAAGCAGGCATTACTTGCCGACAGCTTCGCCGCCACGTTCGGCTCGCTGATCGGCACTTCGACGACGACGAGCTACATCGAGAGCTCCGCGGGCGTGTCGGCCGGTGGCCGCACCGGCCTAACCGCCGCGTTTGTGGCGATCTTCTTCCTGCTCGCGTTGTTCTTTGCGCCGCTCGCCGGCATGGTGCCGGCCTACGCCTCGGCGGCGGCATTGCTCTATGTCGCCTGCGTGATGACGCGGGGCCTCGCCGAGATGGACTGGGACGACGTCACCGAATATGCGCCGGCGGTGGTCGCGGCGGTCAGCATGCCGCTGACCTATTCGATCGCCACCGGCATTGGACTTGGCTTCATCACCTATCTGCTGGCCAAGGTGATCGCCGGCAAGTTCGCGGAAGCCAAGCCGGCGGTTATCATTCTTGCCATTCTGTTCGCCGCCAAGTTTTACATCTCGGGCTAAACAGCGAGGCGCCATGCCAAAGCTCTTCGGCTACAGCTCGCTTGCCGCACTCCCGGAGGAGCGCGTCACTGACAAGATCACTCGCCGGCTGGTGTCGGGCGAGCACGGCATGATGGTGTGGTGGAGCATCAGGGCGGGCGCCCATGCGGCCGCGCACCGGCATCCAAACGAACAGATTTTCTGGATGCTCAAGGGCCGGATGGAGTTCCGTCTCGGCAACGAGCGGCGGGTTTGCGGCCCCGGCGATATCGCGGTGATCCCGGGCGGCGTCGAACACGAAGCGTGGTGGCCCGAAGACACCGAGGTCATCGACGTGTTCTCACCGCCGCGCGAGGACTTTCTCACCGGCGCTACGCCGGCCTATATGGGCGAGAAGTAAGACCCGTCGCGCGCGGCAGCGGCAGGTCAGTCGACCACCGCAACCGCGTTGATCTCGACCAGGCAGCGCGGGTCGGTGGCGAGCCGCACCACCTGCACGGTCGTGGTCGCGGGTTTCGAGTCACGGAAATACTCGCCCCACACCCGGTTCAGCGCGTCCTGGTCGGTGAGATCGGTGACAAAACGGTCGGCGGTGACCACGTCCGAGAAGGTCGCGCCGACCGCATCGAGGCCGCGCTTGAGATTTTCCAGCGCCGCCCGCGCCTGGCCTGCCATGTCACGCGGCATTGAATCGAACTCTTCCGGCCGGTGCGGATGATGATGATAGACCGGCGCCGCGGTAACGCCGGCGAGATAGATCGTCGTCCCGCCGCTGACCTTGATGGCCGGCGCATAGGGCATCCACATGTCGGGTGCGTCCGGCCAATGCACGTGCTCGATCGACTTGCTCATCTCTTCACCTCTCGTTCGGCGTGGCTCTGCGATCACACCCTTGCGACGAAGCGTATTTGTCAACGCATCTTCATACAAAAGACGGCCGAAGTCACAAAGCTTGCACAAATCGAACTTTTTTGGGTGGCTTCATCAATCGGCGTGAAAAGGGGCTCGTGATGCTGAGTATCGCCGACGGATCGTTTGCCGCTCTTGCCGTGTTGCCGATCGCCCTGGTGTTCCTGCTGGCCTACGGCAATCGGGCCCGCCGCTCGACGCGGCCGAGCGCGGTGCGGACGATGCGGCGCCGACGCGATTAAGCTGCCCAGCGACATCCTGCCGCTACCCGCGGGGCGCAGGCCCAGCATGCGCTCCCTCATGCCTTCGCGGTAGCCGCCGTAAGCGCTTTCTTGACGGCGAGAAAATCCCGCCAGGCGAACCGCTTCTGCAACGGACTGCGAAGCAGAAAAGCCGGGTGGTAGGTCGGGATCGCGCGAACTTCCCGCGAGCCGGCGTTGAACGTGAACCAGCGGCCGCGCGTCTTGGTGATGCCGTCCTTGGTGCTCAGCAAGGTCTGCGTCGATGGATTGCCCAGGCAGACCAGGATGTCCGGGTCGACGAGTTCGATCTGCCGCAGGATGAACGGCAGGCAGATCGCGGTCTCCTGCGGGGTCGGCGTGCGGTTGCCGGGCGGACGCCACGGCACGATGTTGGCGATGTAAACCGACGAACGGTCGAGCCCGATCGCGGCCAGCATGCGGTCAAGGAGCTTGCCGGAGCGGCCGACAAACGGCTTGCCCTCCAGATCCTCCTCGCGTCCCGGGGCCTCGCCGATCAGCATCACGCGCGCCGACGGATTGCCATCGGCGAACACCAGCCGGGACGCGGTCGTGCGCAAGCCGCAGCCCTCGAAGCGGTCGAGGATCTGGCGCAACGTCTCGAGGTCCGGGGCGCTGCGGGCAGCATTGCGCGCCGCCATGACGGCGGCCTCCGGTGCGGGCGGGGTGAAGGGCGCATCTCGCGCGGGCCTTGCCGAGGACGAGAGGGCGGCCGGGTTGGCCGGCGGCGAGACAGAGGGAGCAACGGGTGCGCGCATTTCCGCAATCGGGGCCGCGTTCGGTTGCGGCGTGGGCTCGGCGAACCGATTGATCGGGGCCTCGTCAAGCAGCGCATCGACGCCCGCCTCCTGATAGAAGGCGAGCAGTTCCCGGGCGGCCTTGTTGCGGTCGGTCATCATCGCGGCGTGAAGCTTAACCCAATTCGCCAGACCCGACGCCAGGGATTTGCCGAAACCCGCACCGGTTGGCGCCCATGCGTTGTGTTCCCCCGCCATCAACTTTATCGTTGATGCTCGGCAAGGCGGCGCGGCGATGTGCCGGGAGAAAATCTTCCATGCCGCCAGCGCCTTGTGCGCGCTTCCCGCCGGCCGGTGGCGGGTGCGCTCGGGCGCCGAAGGCGGTCACGCTCGGCGCGCCTGACGCAAAGCTGCGCGTCAGGCGTTGATCAGGAGGTTTCATGGGCGAAACAGGTGCACCGGCACGCGAAGCGATGGAATTCGACGTCGTGATCGTGGGAGCCGGGCCGGCTGGGCTTGCCGCCGCTATCCGCCTCAAACAGCTGTCCCCCGACGCGTCCGTTGTCGTGGTCGAAAAGGGCTCCGAGGTCGGAGCGCATATTCTGTCCGGCGCGGTGATCGACCCGATCGGCATCGACCGTCTGTTGCCCGGGTGGCGGGACGAGGACACGCCGATCCGCACCACGGTGACCTCGGACCGGTTCTATCTGCTGGGGCCGTCCGGTGCGATACGGCTGCCGAATTTCCTGATGCCGCCGCTGATGAACAACCACGGCAACTTCGTGGTTTCGCTCGGCAACGTCTGCCGCTGGCTCGCCACCAAGGCCGAAGCGCTGGGTGTCGAAATCTATCCGGGCTTCGCGGCCGCCGAGGTGCTCTACGACGAGAACGGCGCGGTCGTCGGTATCGCCACCGGCGACATGGGGATCGGCAAGGACGGCGAGGCCAAGGACAGCTTCACCCGCGGCATGGAGTTGCGCGCGAAGTACACCCTGTTCGCCGAGGGAGCGCGCGGGAGCCTGACCAAGCAACTGATCGGACGCTTTGGTCTCGATGCCGGCCGCGAGCCGCAGAAGTACGGCATCGGCCTCAAGGAACTGTGGCAGGTCGCGCCGGACAAGTTCCGACCCGGACTGGTACAGCACACCTTCGGCTGGCCGCTCGACAATTCGACCGGCGGCGGCTCGTTTCTCTACCATTTCGACGACCATCTCGTGGCGGTCGGGTTCGTCGTGCATCTCAACTACAGCAATCCCTATCTGGCGCCGTTCGAGGAGTTCCAGCGCTTCAAGACCCATCCGCTCGTTCGCGATACCTTCGAGGGTGGCAAGCGGCTGAGCTACGGGGCGCGTGCGATCACCGAGGGCGGCTATCAATCGGTGCCGCGGCTCGCCTTTCCGGGCGGCGCGCTGATCGGCTGTGCGGCCGGCTTCGTCAACGTCCCGCGCATCAAGGGCAGCCACAACGCCATGCTCACCGGCATGCTGGCGGCCGAGCACGTTGCGCAGGCGCTTGCGGCGGGCCGCGCCAACGACGAGCTCGCGGACTATGAGGCGGCCTGGCGCGGCTCCGACGTCGGGAGCGACTTGTGGAAGGTCCGAAATGCCAAGCCGCTGTGGTCGCGGTTCGGCACTCTCATGGGTGTCGCGCTCGGCGGTCTCGACATGTGGAGCAACACGGCGGGCTTCTCGCTGTTCGGGACCATGCGCCATGGCAAGCCCGACTTTGCGACCCTCAAGCCGGCGGCGAAGAGCGCGCCGATTGCCTATCCCAAGCCCGACGGCAAGATCACGTTCGACCGGCTCTCGTCGGTGTTTCTGTCCAACACCAATCATGAGGAAGATCAGCCGCCCCACCTCCTGGTGGCGGACATCGGCTTGCAGCAGGCTTCCGAATACGAGGTGTATGCGGGTCCCTCGGCACGCTACTGCCCGGCCGGCGTCTACGAATGGGTGCAGGAGGCGGAGACGGGCGCCTCGCCGCGCTACGTGATCAATGCGCAGAACTGCGTGCACTGCAAAACCTGCGACATCAAGGACCCCAATCAGAACATCACCTGGGTGCCGCCGGAGGGCGGCGGCGGGCCGAATTACCCGAACATGTGAGCCTGGCGCGCTGATTTGACCGAAAACGAGTAACGGTGGTTCCCCGGTCTCTCGGTCACGAAACAGCCCTTATCCGGGCATTCAAAGTGTAATGGACATGTTTCGCCAGGGCAGTTGCGGGGCAGGCTCAAACAGGCCATTCTTGCCCGGTCAACGCGGCCGCGCCACGGGCGTTCGTCCGCCAAATGGAGTTGACGAGCAGTGACCCCTTCAACGCGTTACCGGCGTGCGGTTGTGGCCGCAGCGGCCGCTGTTGCGATCAGCTTGACCGGAGCGCCGTGGGCGCTGGCGCAGGCGCCCTCGAACTTCTCGCGCGCCTCTTCGGCCGGCAGCTACCTGGCCGCCCGACATGCCAGCGTCGAACGCGACGCGGCCGCCGCAGCGGTCTATTACCGCGCGGCTCTGCGCGGCGATCCGCGCAATAGCGAAATTCTCAATCGGGCCTTCCTCGCGGTGCTGGCGAACGGCGAGGTCGACGAAGCCACCAAGCTTGCCGAACGCGTCCTCCAGGTCGACCGAAACGATCGCATCGCGCGACTCGTCCTCGGGGTACGCGCCCTCAAGCATAAACAGTATCCGGCGGCTCGCCGCGAGCTTGCCCAGTCCGTGCGCGGTCCGATCACCGATCTGGCCGCCACGCTCTTGGCGGCCTGGACGCAGGCAACGCCGGGCGAGGCGAAGCAGGCGGTTGCGTCGATCGACAAGCTGACGGGCGCCGAATGGTACGCGATCTTCAAGGACCTGCATGCGGCCCTGATCCTCGAACTCGCCGGACAGCGTAAGGAATCCGCCAAGCGCTTCGAGCGGGCCTACAAGCTCGATTCGTCGGCGCTTCGCGTCGTACAGGCCTATGCCAGTCATCTGGCGCGCCTGGGCCGCCGGGATGAAGCCCTCAAGGCATTTGCGACGTTCGACGACGCGCTGCCGCGCCACCCCTTGATCGTCGAAAGCATGGCCGATCTCAAAGCCGGCAAGCGCCTGCCGCTGGTCGCCGACACTCCGCAGGCCGGCGCCGCCGAAGTGCTCTACGGCCTTGGCGCCGCGCTCGGGCGCCGGGGTGGAGAGGATCTCGGCCTTGTCTACCTGCAGCTTGCGCTCTACCTCGTGCCGCAACACCCGTTGGCGCTCCTGTCGCTGGCGGACCTGTACGAATCGATGAAGAAGCCCGCACTCGCCATCAAGACCTACGAGCGGGTGCCGCTGAGTTCGCCGCTCCAGCGCAACGCCTTGATCCAGTCCGCGCTCGCGCTCGACACTCTCGACCGCGCCGACGAGGCCAAAGCCGGCCTGGAAAAGCTCATCGCCGCCAATCCGAAGGACTTGGAAGCGATCATGGCGCTGGGCAACGTCGAGCGTGGCCGCAAGCAGTTCGCCGAGTGTGCCGACACCTATACCAAGGGCATCGATACGCTCACCAAGGACGAAAAGTCGAACTGGGTTATCTATTACTTCCGCGGCATCTGCTTTGAGCGCTCCAAGCAGTGGCCGAGGGCTGAGGCCGACCTCAAGAAGTCGCTCGAACTCTTCCCCGACCAGCCGCACGTATTGAATTATCTGGGATATTCCTGGGTCGATCAGGGCATCAACCTCGACGAGGGGATGCAGATGATCAAGCGTGCGGTCGAGCAGCGCGCCGACGACGGCTACATCGTGGATTCGCTCGGTTGGGCGTATTACCGGCTGGGCAACTACGAGGAAGCGGTCAAGCACCTCGACCGGGCCGTGGAACTCAAGCCCGAGGATCCGACCATCAACGATCATCTGGGCGATGCCTATTGGCGTGTCGGCCGCACACTGGAGGCCCAGTTCCAATGGTCGCACGCCCGCGATCTCAAGCCCGAGCCCGAGGAGCTTGTGAAGATCGAACGCAAGCTCAAATCGGGTTTGCCGGAAGACACCTCGTCGGCCGCCAATGCCGAGCAGGCCAAGAAGCCGCCGGGCGGCGGCTAAGTAGCCACAGATACGATGGCGACTGCGCGCGTCGATACCGCGCCCGCCAAGGTCAACTTGACGCTGCGGGTGCTCGGCCGGCAGGCCGACGGCTATCACGATCTTGAAAGCCTTGTGGCGTTCGCGGGCGTCGGCGATCGCCTGTCCTTCGTGCCCGGACGCGCGCTGTCGCTGACTGTGCGCGGCCCGACCGCGGCGGCCGCCGGCGAACTCGACAGCAATCTCGTGCTCAAGGCCGCGCGTGCCCTCGCCGACCGGGTTCCCGGTCTCCGCGTCGGCCGGTTCGAGATGTCGAAACGGCTGCCGGTCGCCGCTGGCCTTGGCGGCGGTTCCTCGGATGCCGCCGCAGCGCTGCGGCTGCTCGCGCGGGCCAGCCGCATCGCGTTGGACGATCCGCGCCTGATGGAGGCCGCACGGGTCACCGGCGCCGATGTACCGGTGTGCCTCGATCCGCGCCCGCGGGTGATGCGCGGCATTGGCGACGTCCTGTCCGACCCGCTCGACCTGCCGCGGCTCCCAGCCGTGCTGGTCAATCCGGGCGTGGCGGTTCCAACCAAGGACGTGTTCGCGGCGTTGCGGTTAAGAACAGAAGCATTGGTCGCAGGCCCCTCCGCTCCCTCCCCCCTTGTGGGGGAGGGGTGGGGAGGGGGGTGGCGCGAGATGGCAATACGTCGCCGGGGCCCCCCCCCCCCCCCCCCCCCCCCCCAGGGGGGGGGG
>JBFXEX010000189.1:0-8664 GCA_050179645.1 Xanthobacteraceae bacterium
TGCGAGACAGGTTCGAATCGGCCGTCTGCCGGCGGAACAGGTCCGTCGTCAGGTCGCGCGCGGATTGCGAGTGAACGGACCAGTTCGTCACCAGCAGGGCGCGCGTGCCCGCATAGAAGAAGGCGCGGCCGAGGCCGGAGGCGGCTTCGGCGCCGGCGCCCGCGCCTGCCCCGGTGTTGCAGGCCGAGAGCACGACCCAGTCGGCGTCGAGCTTCAATCCCAGAATCTCCTCCATGGTGAGGAGACCGTCGCCTTCGACTCCGGCGACGTCGGGGGCCGACAGTGCCAGGGCCGGTTGCGTGAGGCCGTTGAGTTCGCCAGGAACGAGCCCGTGCGTGGCGAAGACGATGGTGCGGAACCGCGACAGGTCCTCGTTCTTGACGCTCTGCTCGTTGGCCTGCTTGCCGAGCCGGAGCACCTTGGAGGGATCGGCTTCGAGGGCGAGCGCGATCGACTTGAGTTCGTCGGCGGTGTCGGGGAGTGCGGGCAGCAGCGAAAGCTCGGCGCTGTCCACGCCCTCGAGTTTCGGGCTGGATCGCCGTTTCAACGGCGCGCCGCGCATCGTGGTCACCTCGGCCGGCACGCTGTCCTGCGGCTCGCTGGAGGCGACCTTGACGTTCTGTTCCTTACCGAACACCGGATCGCCGAAGCCGATGAACTGCTCGCGCTTGTCCGAGCCCGCCGGAATCTGCCGCAGCGTCTTGAACGCCGCGGCCGAGGGCACCACCGCGACCGCGTGCGTGCGGGCGAGCCACGGCACGTTGCGATAGCCGGAGAAGCGCGGCCCGTCGCCGTCGGCCGCGGTTGCGGGAGCGGTCGGCAGCAGCGAAAGCGGCAGCAATCCGAGCGCACCGTTGGTGACGACGATCAGCTTCTTGGCCGGTTTCCAGCCGGCTTCCACCGGCTTGAGCAACAGCGCATAGAGCTCATAGGCCAGGTTGAGGTCGAAGTCCGGAATGTCGGAGATCATTTCCGCCTGCGGCTCAAGGGCCTCCCGCAGCTTCCTGACCTTGGTCTCGATCTCGTCCGCGGTCACCGGTATGGCGGCAAGCACCGCCTTGCCCGATTTGGGTATGGCCCAGACAAAGCTCGTGGTCCGGCCGAAGTAGAACGACAGCAGCGTTTCGTCGGGCTTCATCGCCGACTGGACGTCCTTCACCGAGGGCGGATCCGGATCGATGAGATCGGCGTAGCTGGGGAAACGCTTGGCGATGTCCGCGCGCTTCTTGTCACGTTCCAGTCGCAGCTTCGCGATCGAGGCATTGAGCGCCTTCACGGTGTTGTCGTCGCGCTCGCCCGATGGCAGTTCCAGCGTGTTGTTAAGAACCCCGAGCTGGGCGTTGACCTGCTTCGTCAGGTCCTGTTCGTCTCGCACGAGTTCGGCCAGCGCCTTGTCCTTTGCCAGCATCCGCGCGCTCGACGCCGCGAGCGCCTGCTGTACGGACTGTCCTCGCATCGAGTCGGCGAGCGCGAATGTTTCGGCGGCGACGTCATCGTCATTCGCCGACGGCATCCGATCGAGCAGTGCGATATAGGCCTCGTTGATCTTGCGCAGGCGTTCGCTACGGGCGGCGATGCTGGTGGTACTTTCATCGTCCGTATTCTCGCGCGCGCCTGACATCAGCAGCGGAATCGCAGCGCGGAACTCGCGGACCGCGTCGTTGTCACGCCCGGCCTTCATATAGCCGACTGCAAGTATGCCGCGGGCAGCCGCGGTCTCGTAGGCTTTTCCCCAAGGCGAGCTGCGTTCTTTTTGACGAGAATTTCCGCCGCGGCGACCCCCCGAGCAATCTGGCCGGAGGCATACAGGGAGAGGATGCGAGCGCCACTAAGGTCCAGAGCCTCGCGACGAGCGGGCTCCCAGTTTGCCATCGCCTTGTCGGCTTCTGCATAAGCCTCGGCGGCTTCGCTCTCCTTGTATTGCAGCGTAAGGACGTTCGCGAGATGCGACAGCATCTGGACGTTGCCCTGGGATTCGGCGGGGGCGCCGACCGCATGGTAAATTTCAAGGGCAACGCGAATGAGCTTCTCGGCGTCGCCGTAGCGGCCCTGTTCCACCATCACGTTGGCAAGCGCCATGATGAACACCGGTGTCGTCGGGCTATACTTTCCCTGGTCTTTCAGGCGCGCAAGCAGCGCCCGCCGCGCCTCGGCTTCAGCCTCGGCCAGGCGGCCTTGACGGGCCTTCATCCGCGCCTGAGCCACCACCATGAAGTCGGCCGCCTGTTCCAGCCAGGTCAACGTCGGCGGGTTGGGTGCTTTCAACAAGTTCGGTATCGAGGCGCGCCGCCGTGCTTCAGCGATGCGGTAGGCGCTCTCGGCCTCGGCATACCGTCCGCGCGCTTCCAGGATCAAGGCGCGTCCCAGCTCGATCTCGGCCTCCCACGATTGTCCCCCGGTTGCGTATGCCGAGCGCCACTGTGGGAATCCGGAGGTACGTCCCTCGTTGATGAGAGCTGTGCTGCGGCGAAGGTGACCCTCGGCCTGGGGAATATCGCCGAGCTGAATTGAGATCGACGCCAGGTGACGGTAGGCGAAGAACAGGAAGCCCTTTGCACCCGGCGCAGTGCTGCGGGCCTGCTGCTGGTATATGGCGAACGCCCGCTTCAGGTCTCCGGCCGTTACGTATTGCAGGCCGAGGAACTGTTCGGTCCGCCCCAGCAAGTGGGCGTCGCCCGCGGCCCGCGCTGTCTGGACGGCTTTCTCGGCGTCCGCAATCGACTCTTTCAGTCGGCCAATCGCGGCGCGTGCTGTCGCCCGGTAATAGTAAGACCGCGCCAGTTCGATGCCCCGACCGGTGACCGCCGCGTCGGCTTCGGCGCGAAGCTTGCCCAGCTTGGCTGGGTCCTGCTGCTCGCTGTCGAGAATCGCCGTGATGTCATTGATGGTACGGGGCGGTGCGACAAAGTTCGTCGGAAGCGCGGCGGCGCGCTTGGCGATGTCTGCGCTCGGTCCTTGTTCCTTGGGCAGAGGAACCGCGACATTGGCCCTGCCGTGGGCGGCGTTCAGAGCGCTGACGACGCAGCTCTTGACCTTTGGGGTCGCCTTGCTGCGGCACGATGCGAAATTACCCCCACCTCGCATGCAGGCCTGCACAATCTCCCGGCCAACGCTGTTCTTGCAGTTCTCGAGCGCCTGTTCCTTGGTCAGCGCTCCCGCGGGGATCGTCGCGATCAACGTCAACACCGTTGTGATGATCAATGGCTGGACTCGACGCACGAAGCGCATGGGGCTCTTCCTGTCGTGGGTGGCCGATCGACCGTTGTCTTTCGCCGCAGACAATCCGGGCAGCCAAGTCTCACACCGTCGCAAAATTCCGGGCGCACGAAGCAACGCAATAAGACCATGCTAAAGCATAAGTGGCGAGCGGCCAATTGGCCGAAATGGAGGCGGTCGCGACAAGACGCCGCGAACCGCACCAGCCGCTCCAAGCCGGGATCGCGCCGTTACACCGACGGGATCGCCTTAAGTGCCGGGAACCACTCGCCAAGCAGCGTCGGCGGCCACGGCACCGACATGAAGTAGTCGAACGTGAACCAGATGAAGAGCACCAGAAACCCCGCGTAGGGGATCACCAGCGACCAGCGTTCCCTGGCCTCGAAGCGCATGAAGAACACCACGAACAATGCCACCGTGGGAATGAGGCCGATCACCGCCATCGCCCCCATGAAGGCGAGCAGATAACCGAAGAACCAGGACGCACGCGCGAGGATCACCCGCACCGGCAGGTGCCCGGTGTCGGAGGTCAGATCCATGTGGATGCGTTCGCCGACCTCGTGCTGCGCCTCCTCCGCCAGGCCGCCGGACGCCGGGACGTCCGCCCTGCGGCACATTTCGTTGAGCAGGCTGACGCAGGCCGCGGCCAGCGCCACTGCGCCGACGACCAGCGGCACGATCTTGGCGCTGAAGTCCCAGCCGCTCGCCACCATGATGGCGCCGCCGATCAGCACGATCATGAACACGGTGAAGAGTTGCGAGGGATGGAACACCGGGGTGTGGAAGCTTCGCCACAGTTTTCGCGCGCCGCCAAGCCGGCGGATGTCCTGCAGGAACGGCCGCAGCAGCCCGACGATGGCGATCGTGAACAGGATCATCACCAGCGGGCGCAGCATCCAGCTCAGGCCGTAGCGTTCGACCGAGATGAACATGTAGCGTTCGATGGTGTCGCCGAGCACGACGCCGAGGATCAAGGGCGGCCGCGGCCACTTGCACTGCTTCATGGTCCAGCCGACCAGGCCGAAGAACAGCAGCGCGAACAGGTCGCCCCAGTGCCGCGAGGCCGAGAAGGCGCCGATATAAATGATGCCGAGGACCGCCGGCAGAATGAGCGTGTAGCGAAGGGTGGCCAGTCTCGCAAATTGCGGACTGAACGCGTAGCACAGTCCCGCGCCCAGCACGTTGGCGAGCGCCACCGACCAGACCATCGAATAGGTGACGCTGAGGTTCTTGGTCAGCATTTCGGGCCCCGGCACCAGCCCGTGAATCAGAAAGGCGCCGAGCAGGATCGCCATGGTGGCGGAGCCCGGCACGCCGAACGCGATGGTCGGGACCAGCGCGCCGCCTTCCTTGGCGTTGTTCGAACTCTCCGACGCGATGACGCCGCGCACGTCGCCCTTGCCGAAGGTCTGCGCGGCGCCCTTCTCGGTCTTGAGCGCGTGGCCGTAGGCCAGCCAGTCGACCACCGAGGCGCTGATGCCGGGGATCGAGCCGATGCCGCCGCCGATCCACGAGCATCGCATGATCAGCCACCAGTTCCGGAAGCAGTCCTTCACGCCCTGCCACTGGCCCTTGTAGATGTTCTTGGTGCTGGTATCGGACGAGATCGCGACCCGTCCGATCAGGAGGTCGCACAACTCCGGCAGCGCAAAGATGCCAAGCAGCAGCGGCGTGAGCGGCAGCCCGTCCCACAGGTAGAGACTGTCCATGGTCCAGCGCAGCGTGCCGGTCTGCGGATCGGTGCCGATCATCGCGATCATCACGCCGAGGCAGCCGGCGACGACGCCGCGCAGCGGTGCGTTCCCCGAGAGCACCGCGACCATCGATATGCCGAGGACCGAGAAGGCGAGAAGCTCCGGCGAGCCGATATAGAGCATCACGGGGCGCAGGATCGGAATGCTGATCGCGAGCAAGAGCGCACCGAACAGCCCGCCCATCAGCGACGACATGTAGGCGGCGCTGAGCGCGCGGCCGGCTTCGCCGCGCTTCGCCATCGGGAAACCGTCGAGCACGGTCGCCGCCGAGGCGGCACCTCCGGGAACGCCGAACAGCACCGCGGGAATCGGATCGCCGGTCGCGGTGGTGGCGCCGAGGCCCAGCAGCAGCGCGAATGCCGAATAGGGGTCCATGCCGAAGGTGAACGGCAGCAGCATCGCGGTCCCGGTGAGGCCGCCGATGCCCGGTACGATGCCGAGCACCAGTCCCATGACGCAGCCGAGCGCCAGGAACATCAGGCGATGCGGCTCCATCAGGGTCAGGAAGGCCTGCCCCGCCGACGTCGCCATGAAGCTGAGTTCCCCGGCGAAACTCTCCATCTCCCCCCGGCCTCCCGCGATGCCGGCCGTTGTCCGGCCTGTTTCGCTTGTTGAGGCGCTGATGTAATCAGAAGATCAAGCGGCGCGATAGCCGGATCGGTCCGGGCATTAAAAAGCAGAATTGATGCCGCCGTCTCCGGCCGATCGGCGCGTCACGCGGGGGAAACCACATGCAGATCGACAAACCGGAAGGTGCGCCTGACCATAAGGTGGCCTGGGGCAGCGACATCGCCGCGCAGATGCTGCGCCGCGTCGGGATTCGCTATGTCAGCCTCAATCCAGGCGCCAGCTATCGCGGACTGCACGACAGCCTGGTCAATCATCTCGGCAACACCGAGCCCGGCATCCTGCTCTGCCTGCACGAGGATCACTCGGTCGCGATCGCGCACGGCTACGCCAAGGCGACCGGCGAGCCGATGGCCTGCGTCCTGCACAGCAATGTCGGGCTGCTGCACGGCATGATGAGCCTCTACAACGCCTGGTGCGATCGTGCGCCGATGATCGTGCTCGGCGCCACCGGGCCGTTGGACGCCGAGAAGCGCCGGCCGTGGATCGACTGGATTCACACCTCGCGGGATCAAGGTGGCCTGATCCGCTCGTTCATCAAGTGGGACGACCAGCCGAGCTCGGGCCAGGCGCTGGTCGAGTCGATGTGCCGGGCGAACCTGATGACCCGCAGCGCGCCGACCGCGCCGGTCTACATCTGCCTCGACGCCGGCTTCCAGGAGCAGCGGCTGGACAAGGAGCCGGACTGGCCGGACATGGCGCGCTTCCTGCCCCCGGCGCCGGCGCGACCGGCGCAAGGCGCGGTAGATGAGGCCGCGGCACTGCTCAAGGGCGCGCAGCGTCCGCTGATCATGTTCGGTCGCGGCGCGCGCGATACCAACGCCTGGGCGCAGCGGGTGCGGCTCGCCGAGCGGCTTGGTGCCTGCGTCGTCACCGACTTGAAACTTGCGGCGGTGTTTCCGACCGATCATCCGGCGCACACCCTCCCGCCGTTCAACGTGCCGGGACCGGGCGCACGCGAGCTCCTGTGCGAGGCCGACGTCATTCTCGCGCTCGACTGGGTCGATCTCGGCGGCGCGCTGCGGCTGGCGAAGACTGCCGGCAAGCCGTCGGCCAAGGTCATCAATGCGACGCTCGACCACAACCTACACACCGGCGCCAACATGGAGCATCAGTCGTTGCCTGCAGTCGATGTCGCGATGGCGGCGGAAGCCGATACGGTCGTCGCCGATCTGCTCGCCGTGCTGGGGCTGGGACAACGGGACCCCTGGAAGGCGAAAGCACCTGCGAAGCAGCGTGCCATCGGCGACGGCGCCGCGCTGACGCTGGAGCATGTCGCGGCGGCGCTGCGCGCCGAGTTCAACGATCCGGAGAACGTCACGTTCTGCACCCTCGGCCGCGGCTGGCCGATCGACCTCTGGCCGTTCCAGAACGGCATGGCCTATCTCGGCAAGGACGGCGGTGGCGGGCTCGGCTCAGGGCCGGGGCTGTCGGTCGGCTCCGCGCTCGCGCTCGCCGACGGCGGCCGCTACGCGATCTCGATGCTGGGCGACGGCGACTACTGCATGGGCGTGACGGCGATCTGGACCGCCGTGCATCACCGCATCCCGCTGCTCATTCTGGTGAACAACAACCGCTCCTACTACAACGACGAACTGCATCAGGAGTCGGTGGCGAAAACCCGCGGCCGCGAGATGAAGAACCGCTGGATCGGCCTGCGCATGGAGGATCCGGCGCCCGACATCGCCAAGCTCGCCGAAGCGCAGGGCGCGGTCGGCATCGGCCCGGTCACCAGCGTGGCCGACGCGAAGGCGGCGATCAGGAAGGGGGTCGCGGTGCTCAAGTCCGGCGGCGTCTGCGTGATCGACTTCCACATCGCGCCGCCCGCCGACCGCTCCGACGGCATCGGCCACCGCCCGACCGGGGATTGAGACGGACGTGGTCGCGCGCATCCTGGGGCGCGCCGCTCCGCAAGAGCTTCTTGATGCCGTCCGGGGCACCCGATTCGCTCGAAGGGATCGTGGCCGCCTGCGAAGCGGCGCCGCGTGCATGAAGCCGTGGCGTGGAAATCCGAGGCGAGCTATGACGGTGGCGCAAGGGATCCAGAGATGAGCGACACCGCCAACGGCGCCTGGCCGACGGAGCTGCGGCTGCGGAAAGACCGCAGGGTGCTTGGCGTCGCGTTCGACGACGGCTCCTCGTACGATCTTGACGCCGAGTATCTGCGGGTCAGGAGCCCGAGCGCCGAGGTGCAGGGCCACTCCCCGGACGAGCGCAAGACCGTCGGCGGCAAGCGCAACGTCGCGATCCTGGAGGTCAAGCCGGTCGGCAACTATGCGGTGCGGCTGGTGTTCGACGACCTGCACTCGACCGGGATCTACAGTTGGGATTACCTGCGCGAACTCGGCCGCAATCGGGACGCCTATTGGCAGGACTATCTCGACGAACTCGCAGGCAAGGGCCTGAGCCGCTGACGCATCCGACGGCGCAGTCTCGCGCGGGCCTGCAGCCCGCGCCCGCCGTGTTATATTACCGTTGCACGATCACCGTCGCGCCGACCCGGACCCGGCTGTACAGGTCGATGATGTCGTCGTTGGTCATGCGGATACAGCCCGACGAGGTCGCGGTGCCGATGGTGTGCGGCTCATTCGAGCCGTGAATCCGATACATAGTGTCGCCCAGATACAGCGCGCGCGCACCCATCGGGTTGTCCGGACCGCCGCGCATGTGACGCGGCAGATCGGGTCGGCGCCGCAGCATTTCCGGCGGCGGGGTCCAGTCCGGCCACTCGGCCTTGCGGGTGACGGTCTCGACGCCCGACCAGGTGAAGCCGTCGCGGCCGACGCCGATGCCGTAGCGCAGGGCCTGACCCCTGCCGGTTACCAAATAGAGCCGCCGCTCGCTGGTACGGACGATGATGGTTCCGGGCGCGTGGTTGGTCCGGAATTCCACCGTCGTCCGCGGAACCGCGGTGAACATGGCAAGGAAGTTCGAGAACGGATTGTAACCCGGCCCGCCGCCCTGGTGCTGCTGCTGGACGGCCCGGTTGCCGGGCGCCGCAACAGCGCCGGTTACGGTCAACAGGACGGCCGCACAGAGAACACCAAGGAAACGAATATGCATCGCA
>JBFXEX010000190.1:0-8648 GCA_050179645.1 Xanthobacteraceae bacterium
GGCAGAGGAGTTCGATCCGGCAAAGTACATCGATTTCAATCTGACGTCGCTCGATTCGCCGTCCGGTTATCGCAACCTGATCGTCACGGTCATCGACGCCAGCTCGGCAAACCCGTTTGCCGACGGGGACGTTCTTGTGCTGAGCATCGCCCGCGTCGGCGACAAGGGCGAGACCGGGACTATCGGCCCCGTGGGCGAGACCGGGCCGCAGGGCGAAACGCCTGCGCCGCAATGGAATTTCAGCGACGCGGTGACCGATACCGATCCCGGAAGCGGATTGTTTCGGATCAACGATGCCGCGTATGCGTCCGCGACCTTCCTCTATTTCGACGATCTCGACAGGAACGGTGCGTCGCAGACGTCCCTGCTGGACTCCTTCGATGACAGCACGACGCCGGGCAACCGGGGTACCCTGTTCCTGCAGCAGGTTAACGCGTCCGCCGTCTACGCCATCTTCACCATCACCGGCGACGTGGTTGATGACACCGGATACCGCAAGCTGCCGGTGTCACATGTCATGTCGAGGGGGACCTTCACGGATGGCCTTGCCGTCGCGGTCTCCTTTGCGCGCACGGGCGACAAGGGGCTCGACGGCCTCGGCGCCGGCGATACGATCTCCGATATCTCCTCAGTCACGCCCGGCCGCCTGGTCAATTACAGCGATCCGTCCGGCAAGCACATCACGGACGCCGGAGCATCGATCGGCACCTTGGGGCACAGCGTGCCGGTGTTGGATGCGGACAACACCTGGAGCGGCGCGCAAAGCTTCGATGGCGGCCTGGCGGTGCCGGACGCGGCGTTTGCCTATGCCAAGATTCAAGATGTCTCCGCGACCAGTCGCTTCCTCGGGCGCAAAAGCCCCGGCGCAGGCGTCCTCGAGGAGCTGACGGCATCCGACGCCAGGACGATCCTGAACATCACCGAGGGAGCTATTCTGGGGCAGCCGCAGGGCCGCCTGACCCTCCTGTCCGGCACCCCCGTGCCCTACGGCGCCACGGGCTCCGCGACACTCTACTACACGCCATACCTCGGGCAGCTCGTGCCGTTGTACGACGGCACCAACTGGATCATGCACGATCTTGGCGGCGAGCTGTCGCAAGCGCTCTCCGACGCCACCAAGTCCCCGGCGGCCGCCGCCGCGAGCTCCCTCTACGATGTGTTCGTGTGGAATGACAGCGGCGGCTACCGCCTGTCGCGCGGCCCGGCCTGGACCAACAACACCACGCGAAGCTTGGGCTTGAGCAGGATCAAGGGGATTTTGGTCAACGCAACAGCGATCTCCAATGGCCCCGCCGCCAACCGCGGAACCTACGTCGGCGCGGTCATGACCGACGGCGCGGCGCAGGTCAATTTCACGCTGGGCTCCGCTGCAGCCGGCGGCGCCGCCGCCGAGCTCGGCGTCTGGAACATGTACAACCGCGCGAGCATTCGCGCGATGGTGCAGGACAGCACCCTAACCTGGACATACAGCGGAACAGCGTATCGCCCTGCCAACAACAGCAACAACAACCGCGTCACCTGGGTGGTCGGGATCAACGAGGACATTGCTGAAATCCGCTACAGCGTGCTGGGCCAGGCGAGCGCGCCCGAGCCGGTCCTTGGCGTTTCGCTCGCTTATGCGGGCATCGGTATCGACACCACATCCGCGTTGACAGGCATATCCACCGCCGCGGCGATTACTTCGTCCACCGCCATCAACCTCATCGGGCTCGCGCAGGGAGCTTGGTCGGGGCTGACCGGGGTGGGCAAGCATTTCGCGCAAGCCATCGAGATTTCGCCGACGGGTGCGGCTGTCTCGTACTTCGGCACTGATCACATGGCATTGATTTTCGCCTGCAGGATGTGAGCCCTTGGATCACTTGACCCTTCATCGAACCGTCGCGGCAGCCTGCCCGATCCTCGGCATCTCCATCGTTGATCCCAAAGACAAGGCAACCTGGCGGATCGACTTTGATCCGTCCGCCACGGATCCACAGCGACAGGCAGCCCAGGCTGCGCTGCAGGCGTTCGATCCCTCCGCGCCTGCCGTGCCCCAAGAGGTGACCGCACTGCAAGCGCGGCGCGCCCTGCGCGCGGCCGGCCTCTACGACGCGGTCAAAGCGGCAGTCGACGCAGCGCCCGACCCCGACGTCCGGGACAGTTGGGAATACGCCACTGTTTGGCATCGAGAGGCCGGCTGGATCGGCATCCTCGGCGCTCAACTCGATCTCTCCCCCGAACAAATTGACGCGCTGTTTGTTCAGGCCACGTCTCTCTAACGAGCGCCGCTGACGGCAGGGGCCTGCTGCGAGATGAGCCCACCGGTGCACGTCGCCTCGTAGCAATCGCGATCGAGCATCCGATTTGAGCGCCTCCGGCAGTGAATATGCGCGCCGTCGCGGCTACGCGGGCGGATTCTCGACGCGCAACAGGTCCCCGGTTGCGTCAGGTGCGCACGTGTCACCGTAATCGTGGCGATGCTTGCTGATGGGCGAGAAGGCAGCGCTCGCTTACATCAAGCATCCCGCAATTGTCGGCGTCATCGTTGAGCACGAGGCTGGGGATACTGCGCAGTATCATCGGCTGCGGGTCAGCGCCGGGCAACCGTCGCTGCCGGTGTGGTTCGTGTTCCATGGTCGCAAGCAGGAAGCTGCGGCCAACGCCATGGCCAAGACCGCGCGCGGTTATCTCAACATGGGCGTCACGATCTCGCTGAACGGCGAGTACACCGAAGTCATCGATCTCGCGGTGCCGCTGCCAAGCGCCTTCGACAAGGCCGCCTGACGCCATCTACAGCGGCTCGAAAGACCTGCTGCGACCGCGCATCTAATACCCACCACCTTTGTCATCCGACAATCTGAGAGGTTTGCATGCTCAGCGATCCTGAGCTCGTGCGCCGCTGCGTCGCGGTGCGCGAGCGCAATGGTTGGCCGGTCGCCAAGGGCCCCGGCGAGATCAACACCGACTACATTGAGGGCATGGACCTCGACGGTACGCCGAACCAGAACCGCAAGAACGCGTTCGACGATCTGCACGTGGTCTACACCTTCCGGGACGGCGTCCCGGTCCTGTTGGCCAAGGCCGAATGCACCACGCAGCCGGGGGCGCGCTACACGCTGCGGCCGATCAATCCGGATGGCGCGGCCATCATCGCGCTCGGCTACCAGGAATGCTGGGAACCTGGGCTGCACCGCGGCAATTATCCGGCCCTGATCCAGACCGGCGGTCCGTGCCGGGTCTATCGCGACCGCCAGAAGACCTACACCCGGACTGGCGAATCGAAGCCCGGCTGGTACGGCATCAACCAGCATCACGCCCATGACGCACCGCGCTCCGACATCGGCGCGCACTCCGCCGGTTGTCTGGTCACCCGCCGGGTCGCGGACCACGAGCGGATGCTCAAGCTCAAGAAGAGTGACCCACGCCGCGTCAGTAATCCCAAGTTCGTATTTGGGGCCTGCGTGATGACGGCCGCCTGGGTCACCGGCGTCGGCGATCCGAAGGCCCGCCCGCGTCCTGACATCAAGCCCGACGTGCCGCCCGCCGTTAAGGCCGGTGGTGGTGCCGCGACCGGCATGGGCGGACTCGGCACCTATTTCGTGGATCACTGGATGTGGTTCGCGCTCGCCGCAGTCCTGATCCTCATCGGGCTGTTCGCCTTCTACTGGCGCGAGCCATTCGCCGAGCCCGACACCCACAAGCCTGCCGGCGAATAAGCCGGCCTGCAGAAGCCAATCCACCAAGAATGACGGAGGTTCGGCATGTCCGACCTGATTTCTCAAGCCGCGATCGATCTGATCGTGCGCGAGGAGGTGTCAAGTAGAGAGGTCTACGAGCGCAACTACCGCCGCCCCGAATGGCCGGGCGGATCGTCCGGCGTCACGATCGGCATCGGCTATGACGTCGGTGCCGGCGTCAGCGGCAAGGCGCAGCTGTGGGCGGATTGGCGCGGGCACATCCCGGATCACATGATCGCCGTCCTCGAGCCCGCGATCGGAATCACGGGCGAGCGTGCGCGGGTGCTCACCGCACGACTGCGCGACCGAGTTGACGTGCCCTGGGATGCCGCGACCGCGGTGTTCGAAGGCGTCGACATT
This sequence comes from Xanthobacteraceae bacterium, assembly GCA_050179645.1. Taxonomy (GTDB): domain Bacteria; phylum Pseudomonadota; class Alphaproteobacteria; order Rhizobiales; family Xanthobacteraceae; genus VAZQ01. Next base: position 4,077 of record JBFXEX010000190.1, read on the forward strand.
CCGCGCTGGTATGCGATCTGCGCCAAGGCATTGCCGAACTTCGAAAAGCTTCCGCCTGACTGCCGGGGCGCATTGGTCTCCCTAGCCTACAACCGGGGTGGGTCGTTCTCAAAGCAGCGGGATCCCGGCGACGCGCAGGATCGGCATCGCGAGATGCGGGCGATCCGCCAACATATGGTCGAGCGCAGGTTCGAGCGCATCCCCGATGAATTCCGATCGATGAAGCGGCTGTGGCGGGGCAAGGGCCTGGATGGCCTCCTCGCGCGTCGTGATCGCGAAGCCGCCCTGTTCGAGACCGGATTGAGGCGCCCGGCCACGCCAATGGCTGGACCGGCGCCAGTCCCGCAGCCGAAGATCACGGCCTCAACAGCGAACCGCATCGGATGGGGCGCGGCCTTCGTGTCGGCTTTCGGTGCGCTTGCACATTGGATTGGTGGCCATCCGGTCATCACGGTCGCGGCCGTGACCGCGGCCACGGTGGTCGTCCTCTACGTCATCCGCAACTGCAAGCCAGGAGAATGAAACCATGGCCGCATTCCTGCAATTCGTGTTCTTCGTTGCCGCCCTCGTGGCGGCGTATTTCTTTTGGATTCGCCCGATCCTGCGGTCGCGTCCAGCCTTTGCAGACTTCTATGCGACGGCCGAAAGCTTCTGGGAGGCGATGCGTGAACGGTTCGCCGGCATCAAGGGCAAGCTCGCCGCTGCGGTTGGCATGGCGGCGTCCGCGGTCGTCTATCTGAACGACTTCCTGGTGCCGGTCGCGACCGGTATCAACTGGCAGCCGATCCTCACGATGCTGCCGGATTGGGCATGGCCACTCATCCTGTTCGGTCTCTTCGCGCTGATCAAATGGTTCCGCGCTCTGACCGACCGGCGCGGCGTCGAGGAGCGCTGACGTCATGTGGACCTGGCTTGCGAGCCTCATTGGCGGGCCCGTCATCACTGGGCTGATCAATGCCTACAGGACTAAGCTCGACGCCGCGAATACACAGGACCGCATCGCGGCCGACCTCGCCGTCAAGGAGATCGAGGCGGAGATCGAGGCGCGCAAGGAAGCGTCGTCGATCATCATCGCCGAGCAGGGGCGTTGGTACACCGCAATCATCCGGCCGCTGCTCGCGTTTCCGATCATCATCTATTTCTGGAAGTGTCTGGTGTGGGACAAGGTACTGGGACTTGGCAGCACCGATCCCATCGCCGGAATGGTGGCCGATTGGGCCGGGATGATCATCACCGCGTATGTGGGCGGACGATCGATTGAGAAGGTCGCTCGGATTTTCAGGCGGTAAAGGCCCCCACCGTACCTGCGCATCCGCACCCATATCCCTCAAACTTGCGCACCGTCGATCGAGTGTTACATGAGTGAAGAAATGAACGCGACCAATCAGCCAAAGCCGCTGTTAGACCCAACGATCAACTACGGCCACGTTCTAACCGCCGTCAGCTTCATCGTCGCGGGAACCGGGGCCTACTACGGAGTGCGAGCCGAGCTGCACAATGTTGACCAGCGTGTGGCAAAGATCGAGGCTACACTCCAGCAGCTCGCAAACGTGGTAGTGCTAACGGCACGACAGGATGAACGACTAAATGCGATTGAGCGGCGGGTCGATCGTTTGGAGCAGGCGGCAGCCGTAAGGCACCCATAGCGTTTGCGGCCGGCGATCATTTTCGCCGCTATCAATGGAGACGGTCACGGTGCCCGCTTCTTGATTTGACCCCGAAGGCTTTCGATGAGGGTAGCCAAATTGGGATCGTTTGGCGTCAATCGGGCGAGTTGCTCAGCGTATTCGAGTGCGGTGGGAAAATCTCCTGCTTCGCGGCTAAAGCTAATCAGCGCCAGCAGCGTGTCGCGGTCACTCGGATGGCGAGCCAGGGACTCTTTCAGAACGGCCATTGCCTCCTCGCGGCGCCCGGATGAGTGTAACGCAACCGCGTGGACATAGGCATACCTTGCCCGGTTGGGTTCGAGTTCGGCAGCGCGTCGCAGCTCGCCAATCGCTTCGTCGGGCCGCTTCAGCCGGGTTAGCGCCAAGCCCAGTGCATGATGCAATCCTGAGTCCTGTGGCGATGTGGCTATCGCTTCACGCAACACGCTCTCTCCGTCGGTGTCCCGCCCGAGTTGCCGATAGAGATCGGCGAGGTTGATCGCTGCAGGCACAAATTGCGGACTCAGCCGCAACCCGGCTTTGTATTCGACTTCGGCCTCCGCAGTGAGGCCGCGCTGTGCGTAGAAGTTGCCGAGCGTGGAACGAGCTTCGGGCCGGTCGGCATTCAGCCGTTGGGCGGCAATGAACTCGGCTGCGGCGCGGTCGAAACGCTCGCGATCGGCAGGTGGTTGGCTCGAAGTCGGAACGGCTGCGAGTAGCCCGGCCGCCCGGATGCGCACACCGCGATTGGAATCCGACAACAGCGGCGAAACCAGCGGCCAGAGCTGCGCAGCAGGCGCGTTCGCCAGCATGTCGAGGGCGCCGATCCGCACCATTGGGTCCGGGTCGGCAAGGCCGGATCTTGCCAAATGGATGCTCGTTGACGACACGCGCGATGAAAGCTCGGTCAGTGCACTCGCACGGGTAAATGCGGGGGTGTTGCGATCCGACGCCACCACAGAAAGCAGCGCCTCGGCATCCGCTTTGTCCGCCCAAGCGGCGTGGAATGCTTCAGCGTATTTCTGAAACCCTTTTCGGTCCGGGCCATACCAGCGCTCGGTGGCCGCCGCTGTCCATTCCGCCGATTTATCTTGATGGCATCCATTGCAGGCGTTCGGCGTACCGAGCTTTATCGACAGGTCTGGACGCGGAATACGAAAGCTATGATCGTGCCGTTGGTCGACGACCATGTAGGTGCTCGTGGGCATATGGCATGAAACACAGGTAGGCGACACGCTTGTGCTCTCGTGATGGTGGTGCGTTGCTGCCGCATACTTGTCGGGCAAGTGACACTGGAGGCAGACGCCGTCGCCGGGAGCGCGAAGCTTCGCGGCGTGCGGTTCGTGGCAGTCGCCACAGGTGACGCCGGCCGCGAACATCTTGCTCTGCTTGAACGAGCCGTAATTGTAGACCTCGTCAAACATCTGCCCATCCGCATGATAGAGACCGCGGGCAAGCGGCGAGACAACGTGCGTGTCCGACAAAGATCGACCTGGCACCCAATTCTCGGAGAATTCGCCACGGCGGGCATGGCAGAGGCCACAAGTTTCTACCTCCTTGCGGGGTGTTGCCGGCGGGAAGTTGCGCTGCGGGTTGCCAGTTTTCGGATCGTGTCGCCAGACGATATCCCGGCGCTCGTCGAACCGCACCATGAGCCCCTTCGCAGGATCGTCCTGCTTGCCGAATGGCCACCAGCTTTTTTGACCGTGCGCCCAGGCGACATGGCGAGAACCTTGGCCGTGACAGGCTTCACAGCCAACGCGGATCTCCGCCCATGTGGTCGCGAAGCGGTCGGTTGCGGCATCGTAGTTCTTGCGCACGCCTGTCGAGTGGCACTCGGCGCACATGAAGTTCCAGTTTTGGTTCAGCTTGGTCCAATGTAGGAAGTCGTCGTATTTGATCTCTTCGTTTGGATAGAGATGGAACCAACGCTGCCCGTCGAGGTCCTTCGAACGGCTATCCCAGGCGATCGACAGCGCCTGCACACGACCATCGGGGAATTCGACCAGATATTGCTGGAGCGGATCGACGCCGAACGTGTATTTGACTTCGAACACGCCGAGCTTGCCGTCTGGTCCGTCGGTTTCAACGAAGAATTTCCCGTCCTCGCGGAAGAAGCGCGACTTCACGCCATAATATTCGAAGCCCACATTGTTGAAATCGCCGAGTACCGATCTCTCGGTCGCGTGGTTCATCGCCTGTTTGTGTTGCGAGCGGCGCCATAGCTCCGCCTCAGCACCATGGCATCCGGCGCAGGTCTCGCTGCCGACGAAGCGCGGAACGGAGGCGCTGGGGGTGCCCCCGCCTTTTCCCTCCCCGTCTAAAAGTTGGAAGCCGAGACCGATTGCGACGACAATCATCGCCGCAACCGATGCCGCGATCCAGGTCTTGCGCTTTGTCAGCAGGCCGGTTTCAGGGCTGATGGGTGGAAGGTCGTGCGGGCGGAACGGCGGGGATGTGCCGACAGACGCCTTCGGCGATCCGCCTTTGCCGAGCGACTTGCGTCGATCTCGCGCCAACGTCGCCTCCCTTCGGCAGTACTGCCCACCAAACGGGCCACTGCGGCTGATTATACCGCGCCGATGCGTGTGCCGGGAGGCTATTGTTCGAACGCGAATATCCTGTGTGTACTGAGAACCTAATCCGGATCTCGCGCCGAAATCGCTTGCCGTCGCGTAATGATCAGGCTGCTAATCTCCATTCTGAGACTGCTGTTCCTGCCATTCAAGCCGAAGCTTCGGCTTGAAGCCGAGAATGCGGGTAAGCGCTCAGCCACCACCCTATGGACGCAGGCTTGACGCTTTGCGGAATCGCCACGGCATGAGGTCTTCGATTCTGCCATGAGGATGGCCGTCGATAATGGCCTCGAGTGTTTCGGCGATGTAGGCGGCCGGGTTGACGTCGTTGAGCTTGCAGGTGGCAACGA
>JBFXEX010000191.1:0-8534 GCA_050179645.1 Xanthobacteraceae bacterium
GTTCTGGCAGAATTTTACGGTCGCCGGCGGCAAGGTCGACGAGAAGGGGCAATCCAAAGGCTGGAACATCTCGAAGAGCGCATTCCGCGCCATGGTCGACAGTGCGATCGGTCTCGATCCCAAGGATGAAAGTCCAACCGCGAAGCAGAAGCGCGTCATTCAGGGGCTGAAGCAACTCGACGGCATCGTGTTTGCTGCAAGGGTCATGGTCGAGCCGACGTCGAACCCGCAATACAAGGACGCCAACAAGCTCGCCAACATCGTTCTGCCAGGCGACCCGCAATACGCAGCCATCATGCGCGGCGACAACGTGACGGCCGAACCCGTCAACGCCAAGCCCCGCAAGGCGCCAGACATCGCCGCACAGCAAGCACCCGCATGGGGCGCGCCGCCGACACCCTCTGCCGCGCAGGCCGGCGTGCCGTGGGCCAACGAAGGCGCAAATACCCCGCCGCAGGCCACGCCCGCGACCGGTCCGGCATGGCTCAACACCTGAGGCCCGCCAGGAATGTCAACGCATGACCGACGACGAGTGGCAGGCACACGTCACGCGTGAAGCCGCGAAGGCGATCGGCGAATGGCTCGAAGGAAGAGGAAGGCTGCATCAGCCAATCCGCTGTTTGACCATGCCCGAGCTCGAGGCCATGGCGCAAAACGCCATCAGCACCTTCATCGTGTTGACGTCACGGCGGAAGGCGGAAAAACCCGAAGAACCCGAGTCGCAGAAACTCTTGATGCTGCTCGGATGATGCTCTGCGCCGTCTGCGGCCGCGAGACCCGCGGCCTCTACTACACGCATCTGCTGTTACCCGACCGCTATCCGACGTTCGCGTTCTGCTCGATGCGCTGCCTCAAGGCCGGCGCCGCTATCGCCAAGAGGAACCACGGGATGATCGACAAGACCGCACGGGAGTCGCAGGCATTGAAAGATGCCCGTCGCCCCTTTGCCGAGGCGCTCGGCGAGCTCGGCCTGATGGAGCCCTTCTACCACCGCACCGCCGCGGAGATTGATCAACTGATCGAAGCGGCGGTGACCGGTTACGTCGAAAGCATGCAGCGCCAGGCTGCCATTTCCGAGCGGACCGGCACTGCGTTCGACGATCCGATTCCATTTTAGGAGAACGCCATGACCATCGACCTGAACCGCGTGGGCTCGGATTTGCAAGCTCTGCTGCAAGCGGCTGAGGCCAATGCCGAGACCGATTTCAAGGTCGAATTCTGCGCGAGCCTCCGCGAGAGAATGAGCCTGTACGGCGATTGCACCATGCTGACACCGGCGCAGGAACATAAGCTGCGCTGTATCGCGCTGGCCGGCGGCTTCTGGGAGCGCGGCGAATGCAGTATCTGATCGATCTCAACCATCAATCCGGCTGCCAATACGACGGGCCGAGCCGCGACCCCGGCATACAAGTTGCCATCAACGCGGCCATCGATGCAGCGCTCGTCGCCCGCAATCGCGTTCAGGCACCGCGCCGCTATGTCAGCACGTCCGGGCTCGGCCGCGAATGCCTGCGACAGGTTCAACTCGATTATCTTGCGGTCCCAAAAGATCAGGACCGGGAGTTCGAGCCGAAAACGCTGCGCATTTTCGAAGCCGGTCATCGCGGCGAGGATGTGGTCGCCGCCTGGTTTCGTGCCGCCGGGTTCGACCTGCGGACCGAGCGCCCGGATGGCCGGCAGTTTGGATTTTCCGCGCTCGACGGCCGTTTCAAGGGCCACATCGACGGTTGCCTGCTCGGTGGCGCGGTCGCGATGGAATTCCCCGCGCTGTGGGAGACCAAGGCACTTGGAGCCGCGGCCTGGAAGGAGGTCGTCAAGAAAGGCGTCGTGATTGCCAAGCCCATCTACGCGGCACAGATCGCGCTCTATCAGGCCTATCTGGATCTGCCGAATCCGGCGCTGTTCACCGCGCTCAATCGCGACACCTGGGAGCTGCACGCAGAACTCGTGCCGTTCGACGCGGCACTCGCGCAGTCGATGAGCGACAAGGCCGTGCAGGTCGTGCAGGCCAGCGATGCACAGGAACTGCTGCCGCGCGCTGCCACCGACCGGAGCTCCGCCATTTGTCGCGGCGGGCGTACCGGCGGCGATTGGCATCCGCCGTGCGCATGGCAGAACCGCTGTTGGAGGTCGGCGTCGTGACCGACATCACGCCATCCGACACCCAGGCGCGCGCCATTGCGGCCATCAAGGACTGGTTCGAGAACCGTACGGACAAGCAGCAGGTGTTTCGGCTGTTTGGCTATGCGGGAACCGGCAAGAGCACGGTGTTGAAGCTTGCTCTCGACGAGCTTGGGCTTGCACCCCATCGCGGCGAGCGCGATGGCGAATGTGTGCCCGGCGTCGTCACCGCCACCTTCACCGGGAAGGCGGCGCTGGTGCTGCGCCGCAAGGGCACGCCGGCCCGCACCATCCACAGCCTGATCTACAGCGTCATTGAGGCGACCGAGGAGGAAGTCGCGGCGGCGGCCGGAAAGATCGAGGAGGCCGAGAAGGCGGCCCGCCGGCTCGCCGGGTTCGAGCGCACCGCCGCGGACGCGGCGATCGAGGCCATGCGCCAGGCGCTGTCGACGATGAAGAAACCGCGTTTTGCGCTCAACCCACAGAGCGACGCCGCCCATGCCCGGTTAATCGTGCTCGACGAGGTATCGATGGTCGGCGAGGAGATGGCCCGCGACCTGATGAGCTTCGGCAAGCCGATCCTGGTCCTGGGCGATCCGGGCCAGCTGCCGCCGATCAAGGGCGAAGGCGCGTTCACCAAGGACGCCCCGGATATCATGCTGACCGAAATCCATCGGCAGGCGCGCGAGAGCGCCATCATTCGCCTCGCCACTATGGCGCGGCAGGGCGAACCGATCGGCTTTGGCCAGTACGACACCTTCGTCTGGAAAATGCGCAAGCAGGACGTGACGCCCGAACAGGCGCTGCGGGGCGGTCAGGTCATCTGCGGCATGAACGCGACGCGGATGCAGCTCAACAACGCCATGCGCCGTGCCGCCGGCTTTGAGGAAGGTTGGCTGCCGACCGGCCGCGGCGAGAAGATCATCTGCCTGAAAAACCAGAACGATCTTGGACTCATCAACGGTATGTTCGTCACCCTGGACAACATCGTCGACGAGGGCAGCCTGTACTTTTCGGCGACGGTCACCGACGAGGAGGGCAACCAGATCGGGACTCCCGGCCCCGATGGCAAACCCGGGCGGCTGCGCATCTACAAAGGGCACTTCGAGGATCACATCGCATTCGACCGCCACCGCCATGATCGCGACTGGAAGGAGAAAAGGTTATTGACCGAGGCGACCTTCGGCTGGGCGATCACAGGGCACAAATCGCAGGGTTCACAATGGGAAAACGTGATCGTTTGGGATGACGGCCTCGGCCGCTCCGAACTCGATCGTCGCCGTTGGCTTTACACCGTCATTACCCGCGCCGAACGCGGGCTCGTGATCCTTGGTTGAGAGATCATGCATGATCGATCTCAACGACGTCTGGCAGCCCCCGGTCCGCTACGACCTCCACGAAGTACGCGAACGGCTCGCCGCCACTGCGCCCGACTGGCTGCCGTCGTTGTTTCCGCAAGCGCGTCTGTCGGCCGACCGCAAATCCCTGCGCTGCGCCGACCTGTCTGGCCGGCCGCCGCTCAATGAGGGCTCCTGCGTCATTCACCTGCGCGGCCCGCGTGCTGGCTGGGGTTACGACCATGCAACAGGTGAATGTGCCGGTCCGATCGACCTGATCCATCATTCGACAGGGCTCACCAACGCGGGGCTGTTCGAGGAGGCGGCCCGGTGCGCACGGCTCGACCGTCCGGCTCCGCCTCGGTCGATAGCACCAGCGAAGGCCGACCACAGCCTCGAGATCGCCCGTATCCTGGCTGGTTGCTCGCCGCTCGCCGGCTCGGTGGCGGAGGTCTATCTACAGAGCCGCGGCCTGCGTAATCCGGCCTCGCCCGATCTGCTGTTCAATCCCGACCTCGCCGACTTCGAGACCCGCCGCGGCTGGCCCGGCATGGTGGCGCGAATCCGCAACGGTGCCGGAGAGCCGACCGGCGGCATTCACCGTACCTACCTCCTCGACGATGGTACCGGCAAAGCCCCGCCGGGCAAGAAGATGCTCGGCGCCGTTGCGGGGGGCTCGGTTCGTCTTGCATCCGTCGGCGACGATGGTCATCTCGGGGTGGCCGAGGGTATCGAGACGGCGCTGGCCGCGATCGTAATCTTCGGCATCCCGACCTGGGCCGCGCTGTCCGCCGATGGACTGCGACGCTGGCAGTGGCCGGATGGCATCAACCGGGTCACCATCTTCGCCGATGCCGGCGACGCCGGCATGCAGGCCGCCGCCGTTCTGGCCGATCGGCTCAATATCGCCGGCCTTACCAATGCGATCGTCCCACCGCTGCATGGCGACGACTTCAACGACGATCTGCGTCATGGCGCGACGGCGGCCGACTATCAAGGGCCGGAGCCGGCGCAAATCAGTACGCCCACGCTCCTGACCACTCCTTCGGAGCTCGAGACGGCCGCCCGCGCATTGAGCAACCCGCCCGATCTCACCATCCTCGGCAGCCTGATCGGGCAGCTCGCCATGGCCCGGTTGGAGCCTTTGCCCGAGCGCCAGGTGCTTTCAGCGATCAAGACCGCCACAGGTATCCCGGTCTCCATTCTGGATAAGCAGCTCGTAGAATTACGCAGGCGCCTGCATACCAAGGGTGATATCCACCATCGGCCTGTCCGATCGCGCTGGGCGAGCCAGCTGCGGCTCGACCTCGTCGGCACGCCCGAGCGCAACGAGGCTAACGTCATCGTCGCACTTTCCAACGATGAGGCCTTCGCCGGCGCTTTGGTGTTCGATGAGTTTCGACAGGAAATTCTGGTCGCCAGAGCCCTGCCGTGGGAACAACACAGCGTCCTGCCGCGTCCGTGGAGTGATACGGACGACGTACGTTGCGCCGAATGGCTGCAGCACCGCGATATCAATGTCGGCCCGGCCATAGTTAGCCGTGGCGTTAATGCGGTCGCGCGCGAAATATGCGTTCATCCAGTGCGCGACTATTTAAAGAGCCTCATCTGGGATGGTGAACCGAGGCTCGATCGGTGGCTCCTCATCTACGTCGGCGCTGAGGATACCGCACTTAATCGCGCCGTTGGGTCGCGCTGGATGATCTCCGCGGTGGCTCGCATCATGCAACCAGGCTCAAAAGTAGACCACATGTTGATTCTTGAAGGGCCGCAGGGAGCGAAAAAATCCAGTGCTTTGAAAACTCTCTCCGGTGCGGAGTGGTTTACCGACGAACTTGCCGAGATCGGCAGCAAGGATGCCGCGCAGCAGATGCGCGGCAAATGGGTCATCGAAATCGCTGAACTCGATGCCATCGGCAGGGCGGAGGTGTCCCGGATCAAGGCCTTTCTAACCCGAACGGCCGACCGCTACCGCCCGCCTTACGAGCGATATGTGGTCGAGGTGCCGCGACAGTGCGTGTTTGCCGGCAGTGTCAACCCAGATACATATCTGCGCGATGAGACCGGCAATCGCCGCTTCTGGCCCGTGCGCTGTGGTGCGATCAATATTGATGCTCTTTGCCGTGACCGTGAACAACTCTGGGCCGAAGCCGTGTTCCGTTATGGGCAGGGAGCGATCTGGTGGTTCGACGAGCCGGATTTAATCGCATTGGTCGAGGCCCAGCAGGATCAGCGCTACCAGGCCGATGCGTGGGATCCTCTGATCGATCGCTGGCTGGTATTTGAGCGCCGCCGAGTGAACCGTGGCTACGCGGGCTATGACGACTGGCACGATGAAGAGTTAGAGCGTGCCGCTCCCTTAACCGACGTATCGGTCGGGGAGATTCTGCAGCATGCCTTGGGCATCGAACCCGCCAGGTGGTCCAAGGCGGACCAAATGCGAGTGGGTGCCTACCTCAAAGCCAGGCGCTGGGAACGGTACCAAGCCCGAAAGGGGGCTTTTCGGGAATGGCGGTATCGAAAGGCGAAGTGAGATTTGTCCGCTGGGGTCGGTCTGACAGAGATTCATTCGCGTTTTGTCACCACCATTGCGAGGTGGTGACAAAAGTGGTGACAAAAATAGGTCAACGAAAACAATCGTGTCACCACTGTCACCACTGTCACCAGGGTTGATGAAATATCCTCTATAGGCAAGAATGGAAAAAGCATTTTTTTCTAGGGAGATATTTTGCAACCCCATCGGTGACAGGTGACAGTGGTGACACTCGCTAAGTGCTCGTGACGAAAAATTTCATGGTCGTTCGATTTTCCTTGCTCGCCGAGACTCGCTCGCCGTAATTTCAATGCTGACCAAAGCCGAAGGCCCACCATCCGTGAGCCTTCGTTGTGACAAGCTCTTCCAACCCCGTAGCATCTCGGGCGTTCAATCCGGCCGAACGGTCGTTTGATCGCGGCCGATCGACCTTGCTCGCTCTCGATCTCGGCACCACCACCGGCTGGGCCATGCGCCTCCCGGGCGGCACGATCGAGAGTGGCACAGTGTCGTTCCGTCCCAGCCGCTACGACGGCGGGGGCATTCGCTACCTGCGATTTCGCAACTGGCTGGAAGGCATCGTCGCTGACAGCGGCGGTGTTCACTTCATCCCGTACGAAGAAATCAGAAGGCACGTCAGCACGGACAGCTCGCACGTCTATGGGGGCCTGCTCGCAACGCTGACTGCATGGTGTGAAGAGCGCGGCATTGCCTACCAGGGCGTGCCCGTCGGGACCGTTAAGCGGTTCATCGCCGGCAAAGGCAACGCCGACAAGCAAGCGGTGATCGCCGCGGTTCGCGAGCGAGGGTTCAGCCCCACCGACGACAACGAAGCCGATGCCATCGCCATCCTGTTGTGGGCGACCGAGACGCAGGGAGGTGTGCGATGACGCGGGTGCGCCTTCCAGATCGCCGCGCCGCCGAGACCGTCCAGCTCGAGCACGGTGGCATGCGCTTCATGGTCACGATCGGGTTTTATCCGGACGGCCGGCCAGGCGAAGTGTTCACCCATGGCATTCGAACCGGCTCCGGCCTTGATGCCCTCCTGGCCGACGTCTGCGTCGTGGTGTCGTGCCTGATCCAGCATGGCGCCGAGCCCAGGGAACTTGCGGGCAGTATGGGGCGACTCGGCAATGCCGAACCCGCATCGATCGTCGGTGCGGTCATCGACCTCGTCGCAGCCGAAAGTATCGCCCAGCACCGATTTGCAGAGGAGGCAAACCAATGACCTCCCAACAGATCCTCGAACAGGCCGCGGCCATCCTCGCCGAGCGAGGCGCTGCCTATGGCGACGTCGAGGTATCGATGTCGGTGATCGCCGAACGCTGGTCGATCACGCTCGGCCATACCGTCACGCCCGCCCAGGTCGTGCTCTGCATGATCGTCGTGAAACTTGCACGCCTCTCCCACGATCCGGCACACCGCGATAGTGCTCTGGATCTCATCGGTTACGCGGCGCTCCTGCCGGAGGTGACGCGATGAGGTGGATACCACGCGGTTACGGCGGCGAGCGGCGTCCGCCCGAGAGGGTCAAAGAGGAGGGATGGCGCGAGCGGGGGCTGCTCGCCGTCTCCATCGATGACCAGCGGCTGAGTTGGCCCGAGCTCGAGTTCATTCGACAGCTCGGAGAACGGCTCTACGGCTCGCGGCGCAAGGAGCAGGAGGGAAAGCATGGATAACTGGACCGCCAAAATGGTCGAGGAGCGTTTGATCGACGCCGCCGCCGTCATGCGCCGTCTCCCGCCCGTGCGCGTACCAGGCTACTTCAGCACTTGGCCGCGGGCGCTCGTGGAGTTTGCCGATCTTGTTGGTCAGCAGCCTGAGCCGATGCGGCTGCCGCCGCCGTCACCGGCTGCGATCACGAGGATGGAGGAGACGCTCGGCTGGCTACGCTGGCTCGAAGCTGACGACGCCAAGCTCGTCTGGGCGCGCGCCGATCGGACACAGTGGAAGGCGATCTGCTGGCGCTTCGGTATCGGGCGCGCTACGGCACACCGGCGATGGCAATATGGTCTCAGCGTGATCGCGTGGCGGCTGAATGGTCGGAGGGTGCCGGCGAAGCGGTCGCGCGGATTTATCGTAGAGCGTGTGAACGGGCCGAATTGATTGAAAAAAGAACCGTTAGTGAGCCGAGTTGGCTTTTAGTCGAAGTTCGAAGGCTCTTTTTTGCTCAAAATAATCGGTTTCCTCTTGCACCATTAAAATGAGCAGCCTTGTCCGCTCAGTGTCGTTGGTAGCGGCACACGCAAGCCTCCGATACCTCTCGACGTCCCACTTGCTACAAACTCCGTTCAATCCCATGACTGCCACTTCCCCAGTTCGGCGCAAAAGACATCATGCGCCCTTTTTGCAAGAAAGTACGGTCCGCAAGAAAATAATTAACTTCGGCAGGTACCTCGTCAGCGGGTCCGACGAAGCGATCGCGCAGCCGTTTCGTTGATAATGTCAGGTGGACGAGTTCATTGAACGAACGTCTTTGATATTGCCAATATACCCTCGTTCTTGACAATTCCTGCTGATGTCCCCATGTAACATAAATTGGT
>JBFXEX010000192.1:0-8478 GCA_050179645.1 Xanthobacteraceae bacterium
TCTCGAGCATGTTACCGTGAGTTTGATACACAGCCGCGCCGCGCACTCAGTGGACTCCCCCCCCCCTTGTGGGGTGGGGTTGGGGGTGGGGGTCCTTCATCGGTTAACCGAGCTACCCCCCTCCCCACCCCTCCCCCACAAGGGGGGAGGGAGCACAGCGAGTTTGCCGCTAGATATCGTTCAATCTCACCGCAATAGAATCCAGGTCCGGAGAACAGAATGCCACTGCTGACCACCGACGATGGCGTGAAGCTGCACTACGAGGAGACCGGCTCCGGCATACCGATCGTGTTCGTCCATGAGTTCGCCGCCGACTGCCGCTCGTGGGAAGCACAGATGCGCTATTTCGGGCGGCGCTATCGCTGCATCGCCTTCAACGCGCGCGGCTATCCGCCGTCGGACGTCCCCGACGACGTCGAGATGTATTCGCAGGAGCGCGCCCGCGACGACATCCGCGCGGTGCTCGATGCGCTCAAGCTCGACCGGGCGCACGTCGTCGGCCTGTCGATGGGTGGATTCGCCACGCTGCATTTCGGCTTCACCTATCCGGAGCGCGCGCGTTCGCTGGTGGTCGCGGGCTGCGGCTATGGCGCTTCCGGTGACAAGCGCGCGCAGTTCGCCGCCGAGGTCGAGGCCGCCGCGGCGCGCTTCGAGGAGATCGGCATGGCGAAGGCGGCCGAAGGCTACGCGTCGGCGCCGTCGCGCGTGCAGTTCCAGAACAAGGACCCGCGCGGCTGGCGAGAGTTCGCCGACCAGCTTGCCACCAACTCGACCCAAGGCGCGGCGCTGACCATGCGGGGCGTGCAGAAGCGGCGGCCGTCGCTGTTCGACCTGGTCGAGCAGATGAAGACGATCACCGCGCCCACGCTGGTGATGACCGGCGACGAGGACTGGCCGTGCCTCGAACCCGCGATCCTGATGAAGCGCACGATCCCGACGGCCGCGCTCGTCGTCATGCCGAACACCGGCCACACGCTGAACCTGGAGGAACCCGCCGCCTTCAACCAGCATATCGCGGACTTTCTGCATACCGTGGACGCTGGACGCTGGCCGGACCGCGACCCGCGCGCCATGGTCAGCGCGATCCTCGGCAAGTAGGTTTCACAGCGTCACTGTGGCCATTGCCGCCGTGGCGGGAAACTTGCAAGCTTGACGCTGCACACGGCGGCGGTTCCGCCGGCTTTTTGATGGAGGACAAGATGCGCAAGTGGCTCACAGCCATCGCGATCGCGGCGCTCCTTCCGGTCGCAGCCCGCGCGGTCGGCCCGCAGCCGGCGCCGCTGTCGCCGCCGGTCGATGTCACCTTCGGCTACCAGAAGGTCGGGCACCTCGCGCCAATCGTGACGCTGGCCGATGAATTGAAGAAGCTCGGCATCAATCTGAAGCTGGTCGAATTCGTCCGCTATGCCGACGCGCGCACCGCCCTGCTGGCGGGCTCGCTGGATGTCGCCACCGTAGGCCCGGCCGATCTCGCCATCGCGCTATCGCAGGGCTCGACCAACGTCATGGGGTTGATGGGTGTCGGCAGTTCGCCGAAATACGTCATCGGCCGCAAGGGCGTGAAGCTCGACAGCTGGGACGACATCAAGGGCAAGAAGATCGCCATCGCGCCGGGCTCGGCGGTCTGGTTCCAGTTCGCCGCCACGCTGGTCGAGAAAGGTATCCCGTACAACAGCTTCCAGGCCGTCAACATCCAGGGCGGCGGCGCCAACTTCGACCAGGCGCTGCAAAAGGGTGAGGTCGACGCCATCGTGACCTGGGAGCCGTTCGAGTCGATCCCGGTGATGGAGGGCTACGGCTTCTTCGCCAAGAACCTCGAATACGGTTCGTCCAAGGCGGTCGGCCCCGAGCTTGGCTTCATCATGACCACCAAGGAGATGGCCGAGAAGAAGCGCCCGGTGATCGAACGCATCGTGTGGGCCTATCTGAAAATCCAGGAGGAACTTGCGGCCTCGCCGCAGAAGTTCGCCGAAGCCTACGCCCGGTTGACCGGGCTTGATCCCAAAGTCTCAGCCGAAGCCTCCAAGGCGATCAAGCTCGGCGCCGTCGTCTCCCCCGAACAGATCAAGGCGCAGGCCAAGGCCTTCGCCGATCTCGGCGTCATCCAGAAGGACGTCTCCGGCGATATCGCCAAGTACTGGGACGGCTCGTTCGTCGCGAACGCGCAGAAAAAATGAAGCTGACGGCCGATCTGTTTCTGGACAATCGGGCCGGAAAGATCGCGCTTGGCCTGCTGCTGCCGCTGCTGATCATCGGCCTGTGGCAGGCCGCCGGCACCAACGGATCGCTGTTCGGCGGCGTCCTGCCGACGCCGGATCGAGTCTGGCAGGCCTGGAAAATTTGGGCATTCGGTCCGGCCGGGATGGGGCTCAATCCCTACAGCGGCACCTGGCTGGACAACGCCCTGTTCTCGACCGAACGCGTCGCCAAGGGCTTCGGCGTCGCCATCCTGTTCGGGGTGCCTCTCGGCATCGCGATCGGCTGGTGGCGGCTCGCTGCCGGCATCTTCGATCCGACCATCCAGGTGCTGCGGCCGGTCCCGATCACCGCATGGCTGCCGTTCTCGATCGCGGTGTTCGGCATCCGCGACATGGGATCGATCTTCCTGATCGCACTTGGCGCGTTCTATCCGATCGTGATCAACACCACCCAGGGCGCGCGCGGCGTCGACAAGAACTGGATTCGCGCGGCGCTGATGATGGGCGCCAAGCCTATCGACATCCTGACGCGCGTGGTGCTGCCCGCTTCGCTGCCGTCGATCTTCACCGGCTTGCGCGTCGGGCTTGGCATCGGATGGACGGCGGTGATCGTCTCCGAAATGGTCGCGGTCAAATCCGGCCTCGGCTATGTGCTGTGGGACGCCTACTACGTGGGGCGCATGGACGTCGTGATTGCCGACATGGCGTCGATCGGCCTCCTGGGATTCCTCAGCGATCGGCTGATCATCGCGATCGAGAACTGGGTGCTCGGCTGGCACCGCCTGCAATCGTTCCAGGCCTAACCGATGGGCGCGATCTCGTTCCGAGCGACGTCGAAGACGTTTCCCGGCAAGGTGCCGGTGCGCGCGCTCGAAGACATCACGCTTGAAATCAAGGACGGCGAATTCGTTGCCCTGCTCGGGCCGTCCGGCTGCGGCAAGTCCACCCTGCTCAATCTCCTCGCCGGCTTCGACACGCGTTCCGGGGGTGACCTTCTGTTCGACGGCGCGCCGGTCGAGAAGCCCGGCCCCGACCGTGGCGTGGTGTTCCAGGAAGCCTCGCTGTTTCCGTGGCTCAACGTCTGGGACAACATCACGTTCGGCCCGCGCGTGCAGCGCCTCAGGCGCGACGCCTACGAGACAAAGGCGCGCGACATGCTCAAGCTGGTCGGGCTCGAAGCCTTCGCCCAGGCGCTGCCGGCGCAACTGTCCGGAGGCATGCGCCAGCGTGTCGGCATCGCCCGCGTGTTGGTGATGAACCCGCGGGCATTGCTGATGGACGAACCGTTCGGTGCGCTCGATGCGCAGACAAGGCTCGCCATGCAGCAATTACTGCTCGACGTCTGGCAGACGCTCGGCACCACCGTGCTGTTCGTGACCCACGACATCGACGAGGCGGTCCTGCTGGCCGATCGCATCTGCATCATGTCGGCCCGGCCCGGAAAAATTACGCGCGAGATTGCCGTCAAGCTGCCGCGCCCGCGCTCGATCGAGAGTCTGACCACGCCGGCATTCGCCGCCTACAAGGCGGAAATCATGGCGGAGATGAAGATCGCGCACACCCGGTAGGCCGCGATTCGGCGAAGTATCACTGCTCTTCCGTGCATG
Source organism: Xanthobacteraceae bacterium (assembly GCA_050179645.1). GTDB lineage: Bacteria > Pseudomonadota > Alphaproteobacteria > Rhizobiales > Xanthobacteraceae > VAZQ01. The sequence goes on from JBFXEX010000192.1 coordinate 3,806, forward strand.
CCCGCGCAAGCGGGCATCCAGTCCTTGATAGGAGTGGGATGACGTCCAGATTGGAGCCGGTTGCCGTCATTGCGAGGAGCGTAAGCGACGAAGCAATCCAATGTTTACACGTATCTGGATTGCTTCGCTTCGCTCGCAATGACGGGCGGTGCACAAACCTCAATCATCGCGCACCATGGGTCCCCGCTTTCGCGGGGACGAGCGGAGAGAACTGCTGATATGATTTGAGAACATCTAGCGCAGATGGCGCACCTTCCGCGTCTTTCATTTCCGTCCGATTGCCCGCATCCTGAGCCGTCTCAGCCGCTGGGAGGCGGACGTGGAGTTTCGTCAGATCCGCTATGCGCTCTCGGTCGCCAAGGAGCGCAGCTTCACCAAGGCGGCGACGCGGCTGAATATTTCGCAGTCCGCGGTCAGCGAACAGGTTCGGCTCTTGGAAGACGCCATCGGCTTCGCGCTGTTCCGCCGGACGCCGCGCGGCATCGAGGTCACGGAGCGCGGTCGGACGTTCCTGTACGAAGCCGAACGTGTGGTCGGCGACGTACTCAGCCTGTCGGACACTGCAAGAAGGCTCCGCGGCGAGCCGTTCGACACGCTGACGCTCGGCATGGGCTCCGGCATGGCGCAGATTTTCATTCCTCGGCTGTTCGGCGACCTGAAGAAGATTCTGCCGGGTGTGCGGCTCGAAATTCTCACCGCGCCGACCAAGAACATCTTCGACGACCTGCACGAGGAGCGGATCGACGCCGGCATCGCCATCGAGTCCGATCCCGATCGAGTGCCGTCGGGCCTGCTGTTCGACCGCCTCACCGGCGCCGAGATGGCGCTGATCGTTCACCCCAAGCATGCCTTGGCGCGGGCGCGCCAGCCCGTCGATATCGGCAAACTCGTCGCCGAGCCGATCGTGATGAGCGAACTCTCGGTCGGCTACGGTCAGGTGGTGCTGTCGCTGTTCACCGATCTCGGCATGCGGCCGAACATCCTGGCGATCGCCGACAATATCGAGACCATGAAGGTGATCGTGCAGTCCGGCGGCGGCATCGCGATCGTACCGCGGCCCTGCGCCGACAACGAAGCGGCACTGGGCACGCTGAAGGTGCTGTCGATCGCGCCGGTGCGGACCGTGATGCTGAGCCTGTTTCGCCGACGCCAGCCGCTGTCCCGCCGCAAGGAGGGCTTTCTGACCGCGCTGCGCGACGCCCTGAAGGATTGAAGCTACTGCGTCCGAGTACTCGTAACAGGGTCGACGGCCACCGTGATTGTGCCCTCTCCCCTTGTGGTCTCGGACTCGTGTTTCCCCGAGATGGAAGTTGATGGCACACGGTTCATAACACGCTGATTTCGCTTGCGGCGAGGTGGACCAGATACCACGTTCGATCCTGTGATGTCATTTGCGGCGCTACCTATACGAGGTCCAAGTAGCGCCGCCGGACCAGGATCGATCGATGCCCCGCCTCAAGCTCACCAAGAGTGCAATCGATGCACTGCCGACGCCCGCGGCTGACACGGTCTATTGGGATGCCGCGTCTCCTGGCTTCGGTGTGAAGGTCACGCCCAAAGGCCGCAAGGTCTTCGTCGTGCTCTATCGCACCGGCGGTGCCGGCTCCCGGCTGCGCAAATCACCGGCGCATCGGCATCGAGCGAAAGACGCTCGCCAATCACATCGCGAATTTGAAGGCGGCGCTGCTCTGGTATTGCGACGAACAAGGCCTGCCCCGGTGCGGAACTGTTGTCTCGCCGGAGTGGCGAAGCCTGCGGTGCAGAATCAAGGATTGGTCACAGCTTGCCAAGCTGGCCGGCTTCATTCGATTCTGTTCCTTGAAGGGCGTTCGTCCTGACGAGGTCGATGACGAGACGCTCGTGTCCTATCTGCGCTACCGGGCCGAGACCACTGCGCTGAAGGCCGACACCAAGGCTCACCGGGCGATCGCCCGGGCCTGGAACAAGCAGATCGGCGTGATCGCCGGCTGGGCCAAGCGCCTGTTGACGGAGCCGCCCTTGAAGACCCGGGAGGGCCCGCACTGGGCCGACTTTCCGATCGGCATTCGGCAGGACCTGGAGAGGTACATTACGTACCTGTCCGGCAAGCGCCGCTCCGTCGACGGCAAGCGGCTGCAACCGTGCAAGGCGATCACGCTACGCACCAAGCGCAGCGACTTGGTGGCGTTCGCCAAGATGGCGGTGAAGTCCGGCGTCATCGCGATCGAGAAGCTGACGTCGATGCGGGTTCTGTTGCACCCGGATGTCGCCAAGCCCACCCTTGATGCCTACTGGAAGGCTGCCGGCGAGCAGCCGGGCAGTTTTACGATTGATATGCCCAAGAAGCTGATCGCGGCGGCGCGGGCGTTGCAGTGTCTGGACGCGGCCGAGATCGAGGTCCTAGAGGACATGCGCAGCACCCTGGAGCGGTACCGGCCCAAGGGGATGACCAGAAAGAACCGTGAGCTGGTTCGGCAGGTGTTGGTCTCCGGCGTGTGGGCCGATGTGGTACGGCTGCCGGCCGCCATGATGGCGAAGGCCAGGGCGTTGCAGGGCACCGCCTCGCTCAAGGCGGCGATGACGGCGCAGCTCGCGGTAGCGATCGCGCTGCTCACCGTGGCGCCGGTGCGAATCAAGAATCTGACCAGCATCAGGCTGACCACTCACCTGAACAAGCCCGGCGGTCCCGGCACCCCGTACTGGCTGACGTTCGAGGACGAAGAGGTCAAGAACGAAGAGGACCTGCAGTTCCTGATCTCGGCGTCGCGCACGGCGCTGATCGACGAGTACATCCAGACCTTCCGACCCCGGCTGGTCCGGGGTCGGGATGACGGCGCGATCTTTCCTGGACTCAAGGTGGGCGCAAAGACCGAACATGGGCTGAGCCTGCAGATCATCAAGCGCGTCTGGGACGAGGTCGGATTGCGCATCACGCCGCATCAGTTCCGGCACGCCGCGGTCGCTATCTGGCTCAAGCACCACCCCGGCGACTATGAGACGGCGCGCCGCATCCTCGGCCACCGCAACATCCGCACCACCATCAGATTCTACAGCGGCCTCGAGACGATCTGGGCGACCGAGACCTTCGCCCGGCTGATCGAGGAGGACTATCAAAACCAGACCGCTCTCGCGCTGGGAGGCTGACCGATGAGCCGAGAGAGTTTAAGGGTCCCGCAGCGCGTCGGCATCCGCTCGGCGCCCCCGGCCATGTGGTCGTCGGCGGATCGGCGGGCCTGGGAAGACGCCCGCCGGCCAGCCGTTCGGCTGGAGCGCGGGGGTGCTGCCGGCCACATGAAGCCGGTCACGTTGTCTGACCTGGAGCGACGCTATGGCTACTTTGTCGATCATCTCATCAGGAAGGGCGTCGTCTTCGACGCTGTCGGACAGGCGCAAGCCGGCGCTTACATCACGCCAGGGCACGTACAGACCTACGTCGAGGAACTGAAGGCTCGAGTGAGTTCGGTAACGGTCTATGGCTCGATCTCCAAGCTCTACCGAATCGCACGCCTGATCGCGCCTGATCGGGACTTTGGCTGGCTATCCGAAATTGAAAAGGACCTGCGGGCCGAGAGGCGCCCTAAACGGAAGTCCCACCGGATTGTGCTGAGCCCGGTGTTGCGCAAGGCCGGCTTGGCGCAGATGGTCGCAGCTGAACAGGCGTCGGGACTTACCGACAACGAGCGAGCACGCCGCTTTCGCAACGGACTGATGCTAGTTCTACTCGCGCCGATGCCGAACCGCATCAAGAACTTTGCATCGCTGGAGCTCGGGCTGTCGATCCGGCAGGTCAGAGGCGACTGGTGGATCACGCTAAATGAAGATGAGACTAAGGAAGGCCGGCCTGACGAACGGCGGATCCCGCCTCGACTATATGTCTATCTTAACCGATACCTGGAAGCGCATCGGGCGGTCTTGTTGAGGAAAGGAGTTCCGACCCGGGCGCTCTGGATTGGCCGCACTGGCGCCGCCATGAAATACTGCTCAATCCAGGAGACGATAACCGACACGGTCTACGAAGCTACTAATGTTAAAGTCTCTCCACACCTGTTCAGAGCTTCGGGTGCCACGACAGCTGCCATCCTGGCACCCGAACAACCAGCACTGGGCACCGCACTGCTAAATCAACGCGATCCGCGAACTACGGAGTTGCACTACAAGCGCGCTAAATGCATCGCAGCATCAATGGTGTTTTCGTCAATGATTGATCAATGCGAAAAGGAGAAAAGCGAGTGAGTAAGGCCGTTTCCCCGCACCGACGACGGTGAAAATGGTGGGGCTTTGCCGTTCGTCCCAGGTTAGGACCGCTGCCGAGGTCGCGGCGGCAATGCCGGCGGAGGGTTTGGAGATAAAAGGCAAAAGGGATTCCCAGTAACGGACCAAGTCAGCCAGGTGCGGAGGTTCCTTGCTTGAAGCGCGCAATTGTCGGCGTTTTGACACGGCAAAGAGGCGGCGGAGACAGTTTGTGAAAGAGGGTTGGCGGAGGAAACAGTCACGAGCGAACCCGTCTCCCTGCTAACAGGGAAAAATACAGGGAATTTTGAAAATTTTGCGCCAAACTGATGGTGACTTTGACCTGCTCCCCGAGTTGTCCTCGTTTATAGGGAGAATCTGTTCCGGTTATGCCCCTCCGTGGGGCGTGCTGCGAACTCAGTCGGTGTGAGCCCGTTGAGGCTCGAATGTGGTCGGTTGGTGTT
>JBFXEX010000193.1:0-8450 GCA_050179645.1 Xanthobacteraceae bacterium
AATGAGGAGCGCTCAAGCATCCATAGCTCGTGTCGTTGAACCTGATCGCTGCAGAGCGTGCCGGCAACGAAACGAAATGTCAATTTGGATTTACACTTGCGATGTCAACTAATGTGACGACGTCGGGATTGTCGTCTTTCACCTGAAATGGCTGCCGTGGGTCACCTAATCCGGTAATCACCATCGACTTTGTCGGTTAACAATCCGCGGCTGGCTCGCGCTTGGCCGATCCCACCTGCATGTATTGGGTACTGGTACATATTTCCGGCATTCCACCACTCGAGCAGCATAATGCTACGATCGTGGCGACGCCTTTCGGGCCTATCAGCGCAGGATCCGGCCCTTTTTTGCCGATACCGCGGTAAGGCTCACCCATGTCAGCGTGCGGCCACGAATCGCGTGGCCACGCCGAAGGCGGGGGCTGCACTTACCGCCGCGAGGGTCGTGCCCCAGGCGACGTCGACCAGCCTCAACGACCATGTCCAGTTTCTCAGGGTCGCCAAGCCGTGGATTCAGCGCGGTCGTCAGCGAGCCGCTCTTCAAGGCCGGATAGATGGCGAAGATTAGCAAGCCGATCGGATACATAGAATGTAATTGCCGCTGGTAGACTGAAAGTAGCGAGCACGATGTCGCCCATGATCGCGCGATAGTAGCGTTGCGCCATGATCCCGAGCCAGACCATGTCGGCTCGTCACCAGGTCCGTGCCCTGGACGTTGATGCCGCGGCTCGACATGCAATGGTGGGTAACCTTGATCACCACGCCGACTCCTTGCGGCTTGAGCACGCGGTCGATGGCGTTGGCGATCTGTGCGGTCAACCGCTCCTGAATCTGCAGCCGGTCGGCGTAGACTTCGACCACGCGCGCCAAATTCGAGATGCCCACCACCCGGCTGTGCGGGATGTACGCCACCCAGACGCGCCCGACGGTCGGCGCCATGTGATGCTCGCAGTGACTCGCAAACGGCACGCCGCGCAACACCACCTCGTCATAACCATCGATTTCCTCGAAGGTTCTGTGCAGAATTTGTTCGGGGTCCTACAGGTAGCCGGAGAAATACTCCTGGAACGCCCTCATCACGCGGCCCGGCGTCTCGCGCAGGCCGTCGCGATCGGGGTCCTCGCCGATCCAGCGCAGCAAGTCGCGAAACGACCCTCGCGTTCCCCGCTCGGCGCGCGACATCCTCGACCGCCTGTCATGCGGTGCTGCTGAAAAAGTTTCGAATGATCGCCCTGCTGCGACAGGTCGCGCGGCATGGCGAGACTGAAGGGCGCGAAGCGCGCGGGGATGCGGATTCACATAGTGCCCAACAAGGCGATGATCGACCTTGGCGCTTCATCGCACAATGGGAGTTCCTTTGCATGCTGACGTACGAGGGGCGCAGCGCCGCCGAGACGTTCCTGACGGCGCACACTGCCGACCTTTGCCGGCGCTCGTCGATCTCGACATTCCGCATTAGACTACCTAGGAGGGGTGACGGTCATGAGGCTGCTCGCCATTTCGCTTACAACGGGGTTCTCGGCACACCCAGGTTTCCGGAATTGTCAGGTCTGCGATCCGATGAACGGCTTCCCACCGAACATCGTGATATAGAGCGTCGGCAGGAACACCAACGTCAGGATGGTGGCGACCAGGAGCCCTCCCATGATGGCGAACGCCATCGGGCCCCAGAACACCGTGGGGGCGATCGGGATCATGCCGAGCACCGTCGAGACGGCGGTCAGCATGATCGGCCGGAAACGTGTCGCGCTGGCGTCAATCGTCGCCTGCCACACATCCTTGCCAGCGGCGCGCTCGCTCTCGATCTGCCCGACCAGGATGACGGCGTTCTTGGTGATTATGCCGAGCAGCGCCAGAATGCCGAGAATGGCGACGAAGCCCAGCGGCTTGCCGGAGATCAACAGCGCCGCTACCACGCCGATGAGGCCGAGCGGGGCGATGGTGATCACGAGGAAAAGACGGGCGAAGCTCCGTAACTGAAACATCAGCACCGTCAGCATCAGAAACAGCATCAGCGGCACCACCGCGATCACCGAGGCCTGCGACTTGGCGCTCTCCTCGACAGTGCCGCCGGTCGCGATCGTGTAGCCCCGCGGCAGCGAAGCCGCCAGCGCGCCGATCTTCGGCTTGAGTGCACTCACCACGGTCTCCGGCAGCACCGCGGCCGGAACGTCGGCCTGCACCGTCAGGGTCGGCACCCGGTCGCGTCGCCAGACCAGTGGCTGGTCCTGCTCGTACTGGAAGGTGGCGAACTGGCTGAGCGGCACGGTCCGCCCGCCCGGCAGCGGCACCTGGAGCGTGCTCAGCGTATCGAGCGACACCCGCTGCTCGTCGGTCGCCCGCACCACCACGTCAATCAGGTAGATGTCGTCGCGGACCTGCGTGACCGAGGTGCCGGAGATGACGGTGTTGAGCACACCGGCGAGCGCCTGCGAACTCAGGCCCAGGAGACGCGCCTCGTTCTGGTCGACCTTGATGCGGACCTGCCGGGTCGGCTCGATCCAGTCGTAGTTGACGTAAACCGTGTCCGGATTGCCGGCGACGACCTCGGCGAGGCGCAGCGCGATGTCGCGGACCTGCGAGATATCCGGGCCGCTGACACGGTACTGTATCGGCCAGCCGACCGGCGGCCCGAGTTCCAGCGGATAGACCCGCCCGACCGCGGCCGGGAATTCGTCGGCCAGGAGCTTGCCAATCTTGACGCGCAGCCTCTCGCGCGCCGGCACGTCCTTGGCGACGATCACTGCCTGGCTGAAGAAGTCGTTCGGCAACTGCACGTTGAGCGGCAGGTAGAAGCGGATGGCGCCGCGGCCCACATAGGTGCTCCAGCGGGCAACGTCGGGATCGTCCTTGAGGGCGGCATCGAACCGGCGCGCCAACGTCTCGCTCGCATAGATCGACGCATTCTGCGGCAGCGTCAGGTCGACCAGCAACTCGGGCCGATCCGATGACGGAAAGAACTGCCGCGGGATCAATGGCAGCGCCAGGAACGAGCCGATGAACAGCGCAATCGTCACCGCGATCGTCAGCCATCGGGCGCGCATCGCAAAGGTGAGGAAATTCCGGTAAGTGCGGAAGACGATGCCGGGCTCGGTATTGGCCGCCGCCTGCGGTGGCGCCAGAAAAAGAACGCCGAGCAGCGGCGCAAAAACGACCGCCACGAACCACGACACGATCAACGCGATCGCGACGACTGCAAACAGCGAGAAGGTGTATTCGCCGGCCGAGCTTGCGGCGAAGCCGACCGGTACGAAACCCGCGATGGTGACCAGCGTGCCGGCCAGCATGGCGAACGCGTAGGTACGGAACGCGAAGGTCGCGGCCTCGACCTTGCCGTCGCCCTGGCCGAGCCGGGTCAGCATGGCGTCGGTCGTAGTCATGGCGTCGTCGACGAGCAGCGCCAGGGCGATGATCAGCGCCCCAAGTGAAATGCGCTGCATGTCGATATTGGACAGATCCATCACCGGAAACACGATCGCCAGCGTGAGCGGGATCGACAGTGCGATCACCAGGCCGGGCCGGATGCCAAGGCTGATGAAGCTCACCACCATGATGATGGCGATGGCCTGCCACAGCGAAGTCATGAACTCGGAGATCGCGCTCTCGACGGTGACCGCCTGGTCGGCGACCAGCGTGGGCTCGATGCCGAGCGGCAGGTCGGCGGTGACGATCGCCATCGCCTTGTCGATGTTCTTGCCGAGGGCGAGGATGTCGCCGCCATCACGCATGGCGATCGCAAGCCCGATCGCCGGTTCGCCGTTGACGCGAAACATCGGCTGCGGCGGATCGGCGAAGCCGCGCCGCACCTTGGCGATGTCGGCGAGGCGCAGCATCCGCCCGCCGACCGCGAAGTTCACGTCCAATATGTCCTGCTCGGAGTTGAAGGAGCCCGACACGCGCAACGACAGCGACTCATTGCCGGTCTGGATGACGCCGGCCGGGAGGACGACGTTCTGCGCCTGCAGCGCCGCGAGCAGCGCGGAGCGGTCGATGCCGAGGCTCGCCAGCTCCTGCATGGAGAATTCGACAAAGATGCGCTCGTCCTGCGCACCGAGGATTTCGATCTTGGAGACGTCGGGCACGTGGAGAAGTTTCGAGCGCACGTTCTCGACATAGTCGCGCAGTTCGCGATGGGTGAAACCGTCCGCGGTGAAGCCATAGATGATCCCGAAGGTGTCGCCGAAGTCGTCATTGAATCCAGGCCCGACGATGCCGGCCGGCAGCGTGTGCCGGATGTCGCCGATGCTCTTGCGGACGTGATACCAGATGTCGGGCACCTCGCGCGCCGTCGTGCTGCCCTGCAGATTGACAAAGATGGTGGTCAGGCCGGCGCGCGTGAAACTGCGCAGATAGTCGAGCTTCGGGGTTTCCTGCAGCTTGCGCTCGAGTCGCTCGGTCACCTGCTTCAGCGTGTCTTCGATCGAGGCGCCCGGCCATGCCGCCTGCACCACCATGGTCTTGATGATGAAGCTCGGATCCTCGCTGCGGCCGAGACGATAATAGGCGGCGAGCCCGGCAATCACCGCCACAATCATGATGTAGACGGTAAGCGAGCGGTGCTTGAGCGCCCACTCGGAGAGATTGAAGCCGTTCATGGTTCCGACCCGAGCAGGCGGACCTTCTGCCCCGGGTGCAACGCTTGCACGCCGGCGGTGACGACGATCTCGCCGACGTCGAGTCCCCCGGACACCGCCGCCTGGACCTGGTCGAAGCGCAGCACCTCGACATTGCGGATCGAGACGGTCTGGTTCGACGGATCGACGATCCACACCGCAGGGTGCCGGTTATAGCGGGTCAGCGCAGTCGCCGGGATTTCGATGATCGGGACGGCCTCGGTTTCGACGCGCCCGGTCACGGTGGCGCCGAGCCGCATGGCCTCCGGCGGATCGGTGAGGCCGACCTTGACCTCGAACGTCCGCGTCACCGGATCGGCCTGCGGCGCGATCGTGCGCACACGTCCGGTCGCGGTCACGCGCGGATTGTCGCTCAGCGTCACGGCGATCACGGGGTCGCTCGGTACCGACCGGAAAACCTGGCCCGGCACGTCGAACACCGCGTCGCGGCCGTCCTTGCGGGCGAGGCGGACGATCATCTGGCCGGCCTGGACGACTGCGCCGCCGCGCGGGCCGATCGCAGTCACGACGCCGGGTGCATCGGCCTTCAACTCAGTAAAGCTCACCTGATCGTGCGCCGCCTTGAGTTGCGCTTCCGCGGCGTCGACCTGCGCCTGCGCGGTCTGCATGGCTTGCTTCGCCTGGTCGTGATTGGCACGCGTGGTCCAGCCCTGCTTGAGCAAGGTGTCCTGGCGCTCGAAATGATTTTGCGCTTGCACCAGTTGGCCTTCGGCGGCGGCGAGGTTCGCCTGCGCGGCGCGCAGCGCGTTGCGCTCGTTCTGGGATTCGAGCAGCGCGACCGCCTGGCCGGCTTCCACCCGGTCGCCGACATTGAGATCGTTGCGGATCAGGCGGCCGGCAATGCGGAATGCGAGGGCGACCTCATCCTCGGCCTCGATCCGGCCGGTCAGCGTGACCGGGATGCCCGCAGTCCGCTTCTCGATCGTCACGGTGCGGACCGGACGGGCCTGCGGTGCGGCGGTCTCGGTCTCCGGTCCGCAGCCCGCAAGCATGGTTGCGAGCGCGACGACCGCCAGGGACAGCAGCGGCCGAAGCGCCGCCGTGCCGGTAAGGCGCTGGTCTCGAGGCATGCCTACTCCCTCATTCGAACCTTAGCGGGTGATGGTGCCGCAGCCGCCAAGATCATGGCGTCCGCACATTCCCAAAGCGAGCTTGTGTTATAAGGAATGATCACCGCGCCGGAAACCGTCTCGGCAGGTATGGAAAGCATCAGCCTGCAGTTGGGCATCATGAAAAGAATTCGGATCGTCCATAGGACTGAGTATGGTTACAACCAGCCGGTGTCGTTCGGTCCGCACCGCGTGATGATGCGGCCGCGGGAGGGTCACGATGTCCATATTGTGCGCGGACGGCTCAGCGTGGAGCCTGCCGCAACGGTGCGATGGCTGCGTGACATTTATGGCAATTCCATCGCCATCCTGACGTTCGCGGAAACGGCCGAAACGCTCAGTGTGCTCGGCGAAGTCGACGTCGACCTGCGCAACGACGAATCGATCGAATGCCTGATCGATCCCGCCGCGAAGGACTTCCCGTTCCAGTACGAACCCGCGGAACAGATCGAGTTGATTCACTACAGGCTGCCCAGCTATCCGTACGAGTCCGACGCGCTGCGGCAATGGCTCCGCGAACTTTACCGGCCCGGACAACTGATCGGGACCCTCGATCTTCTCAACAGGCTGAACACACATATTTTCGAGTCACTGACATATGCGCATCGAGACGATGCAGGCGTCCAATTGCCCTGCGACACTCTGGTGCGCGGCAGCGGCTCCTGCCGGGATTTTGCGGTGCTGATGATGGAGGCGGCGCGGCACTGGGGCTTCGCGGCGCGCTTCGTATCCGGCTACATCCAGATGGCGGAAGGGCAGCACGGCGCCACGCATGCCTGGACCGAGGTGTATCTGCCGGGCGCCGGCTGGCATGGCTTCGATCCGACCAACAACAAGCTCGCGGGCAGCGAGCACATCTCGGTGGCGGTCGCGCGCGAACAGGAGAAGGCGTCGCCCCTGTCCGGCAGCTGGAGCGGTCCGGCGGGCGCGTTCGAGCGAATGGCGGTCTCGGTGCAGGTCGTTCCGGTCGAAGGCTGGGCGTGAACGCGCCTTGCGACGCGTGCCTCAGGCTTCGGGCCTGGATACGAACAAGTCCATTCCCAGCCGCTGCGACAGGAACTTGGCGACGAGCTGGCCCTTGACGCTGTTGCCGGCGGCGTCGAGCGGCGGCGCGAACGTGCCGAGGCCACCCTTGCCTGGCGAAACTGTGACAATGCCGCCGCCGATGCCGCTCTTGCCGGGCAGGCCGACGTCGTAGAGCCAGTCGCCGGAAGCTTCATACATCCCGGCGGTCACCATCACGGCGAGCGCATGGCGGCAGGCGCCTGGATCGACCACGCGCTCCTTGGTGATCGGGTTGACGCCGCCGTCCGCCAAGGTTGCGGCCATCACCGCCAAATCCTTGGCGTTGACGTTGAGGGAGCACTGCCGGGTGTAGAGGTCGGTCGCTTCGAGCGGATCGCTGTAGATGCGGTCCCGAGTTTCAAGGAGCCACGCGATGCTCCGATTGCGGAAGTTGGTTGTGGTCGCGGATTCGTAGACCTCTTCATTGAGAGACAGAGACCGGCCCGCGAATCGGCACATGCCGTCGTAAATGAACCGCCATCGCGCCTCGATGGTGGCGCCGGGCACGAGACTGGTGGTGGCGATGGCGCCGGCATTGACCATGGGGTTGGTCCGGCCGGTCGGACTGCTTTCGACGGCCGACAACGAATTGAACGGCTGCCCGGTGGCATTGGCGCCGATCTTGTCGCGAAGTTCATCGGCGCCCGCGGCCTGACAGACAAGCGCAAAGACGAACGGCTTGGACACGCTCATAATCGAGAATTCGTGCTCGAAGTCGCCGGTACCGAAAACCTTTCCGTCGACTCCGACCACGTAGATTCCGAACAGATCGCCCGGCACGCACGACAGCGCCGGGTAGGCATTCGAGTTCTGGCCGTCACGGTCAGACTTGAAACGCCGGTAAGCCTCCTCGACCAGCAGCTTGACCGTTTCGGCTGTTGGCAGATGTCCAGTCGATACGAACGGTTGATCGTCGAGCATTGGCATCCTTCGCTCCTGGCGGCTGCAGCGTGCCGCGACGGCCGCATCGCAATGTGCTGTTCAGAACGAACCGAATATGCTTCCGAGCGCGATGACGGCAATGAGCGCGATGATCGCACCGACGATCGCCACCACGACCAGGTCGAGATAACTGTCACGATGGGTGGTGCCGCACACCGCCAGCAGCGTCACCACCGCGCCGTTATGCGGCAGGCTGTCAAGAGTGCCGGAGCTCATGACCGCCACGCGGTGGAGCAGCGAGGGGTCGATGCCTTGCTCGGCGGCGAGGCGCATATAGGTGCTGCCAAGCGCGTCGAGCGCGATCGCCATGCCGCCGGAAGCCGAGCCGGTCAGCGCGGCCAGCACGTTCATCGCGACGGCGAGCGAAACCAGCGGCCCGCCTTCGATCGACAGCAGCAGGTCACGCACGGACGTGAAGGCGGGCAGGCTGGCGACCACCGCGCCAAAGCCGACCAGGCTCGCCACCGTGAGAATCGGCAGCGCCGAGGCGTTGGCGCCGGCATCGATGGTCTCGCGCAACGCCGGAAGCCGCCGCCAGTTGATGGCGACCAGCGTCAGGATCGCGGCGGTCAGCGCAATGATGACCGCCCAGACGCCTGCGACCGCCGAGAGTGACGTGCCGCCCCATTCCGGCTTGGCCAGAAACGCGAAGTCGAGACGCGGCAGGACGACAAGCGCCATCAGCATGTTGGTCGCGATCA
>JBFXEX010000194.1:0-8432 GCA_050179645.1 Xanthobacteraceae bacterium
ATGCTGCCCTCCTAGCCATTGATGACAATGGCGATGGATGTCGATCAGTGCCCGCGGGAATCGCGAACACTGCAACCGAATTACACTAGCAAGAAAAAAATTAAAGCATTTTCGCATGATGGAGCGTGCTGACGCGCGCTCGGCACCACATCTTGCGCGTCGACGACGGCACCGAATGAAGAAAAGAACTTGCATGCGCCGATCGTGCTGTGCGCATTGCGAGATTCGCAGGGACTTGCAAGAAACATCGATAAAATATGGACTTTCGGCACATGCGATATTCGATCGGCAAACGTCGCAGATCGGTTTGCGTGTCGGCACGCGCGCAGGATTTGCCGTTGCTGCACTGCGCGAAATGCGCCGTTAAGCTTGTGAAAAAAATATGGGAGAAAATGGCTCGCGCGGCGATGTCGGTCGGCGGATTCGATCGGAATCGAGCGAATCGGTCCGGCCGATTCGTTCGTGCGATGCGTTTGGATTGCCGATTTTGCGTCCGCGCAGCTCGCGCGCGACGAACTTGGCGGCCAGTCCACCCCGCTGACACGCTCCCGGAATGGGTGCGCCATCCGCCGCAAGCAGCTTGCGTCAGAGACCGAGCTTGCTCTTGAGGAGATCGTTCACGGCTTGCGGATTGGCTTTGCCCCCGGAGGCTTTCATCGCCTGGCCGACGAACCAGCCCGCAAGCTTCGGGTTGGCCTTCGCCTGCGCCGCCTTGTCGGCGTTCTTCGCGATGATGTCGTCGACGATCGCCTCGATCGCCGAGAGGTCGGTCACCTGCTTCATGCCGCGGGCTTCAACGATCGCCTGCGGATCGCCGCCCTCGGCCCAGACGACCTCGAATAGATCCTTGGCGATCTTGCCGGAAATCGTTCCGGCCGCGATCAGATCGAGGATGCCGCCGAGTTGCGACGGCGAAACCGGCGACGCGTCGATGCTCTTGCCCTCGCGGTTGAGACGCCCGGCGAGTTCGTTGATCACCCAATTCGCCGCGGCCTTGGCGTCGCGGCCCGCGGCCACCTCTTCGAAGAAGGCCGCGGTCTCGCGCTCGCCGACCAGCACATCCGCGTCGTAAGCGGAGAGGCCGAAGTCGCGGATGAAGCGCGCCTTCTTCGCGTCCGGCAGTTCCGGCAGCTTGGCCTTGAGGTCCTCGACGTATTCAGCGCTGAACTCCAGCGGCAGCAGGTCGGGGTCCGGGAAATAGCGGTAGTCGTGCGCCTCCTCCTTGCTGCGCATCGAGCGGGTCTCGCCCTTGTCCGGATCGAATAACCGGGTTTCTTGCAGGATCGTGCCGCCGTCTTCGAGAATTTCGATCTGCCGGCGAGCTTCATATTCGATCGCCTGCCCGATGAAGCGGATCGAGTTCACGTTCTTGATCTCGCAGCGGGTTCCGAGCGGCTTGCCCGGCCTGCGGACCGAGACGTTGACGTCGGCGCGCAGGCTGCCCTTCTCCATGTCGCCGTCGCAGGTGCCGAGATAGCGCAGGATGGTGCGCAGCTTCGAGACGTACGCCTTGGCGTCGTCGGCCGAACGCAGGTCCGGCCGCGACACGATCTCCATCAGCGCGACGCCCGAGCGGTTGAGGTCGACCGACGACATGGTGGCGTGCTGGTCGTGCAGCGATTTGCCGGCGTCCTGCTCCAGGTGCAGCCGCTCGATGCCGACCGTCACGGTCTCGCCGCCCTCGGTATCGATGACGACCTCGCCTTCGCCCACGATCGGCGACTTGAACTGGCTGATCTGATAGCCCTGCGGCAGGTCCGGATAGAAATAGTTCTTGCGATCGAACACCGACCGCCGATTGATTTTCGCCTTCAGCCCGAGCCCGGTGCGGATCGCCTGCCGCACGCACTCCTCGTTGATCACCGGCAGCATGCCAGGCATCGCGGCGTCGACCAGCGACACATGGGAGTTCGGCTCGCCGCCGAATGCCGTCGAGGCGCCGGAAAACAGCTTCGAGCGCGACGTGACCTGGGCGTGGACTTCAAGGCCGATGACCATTTCCCAGTCGCCGGTCGCCCCTTTGATCAGCTTTGACGGTGTTTTCTGAGCGTTCATGAAGTACCTCGCCGCCCTCCCATTGCGCGACCGGTTACCCGCGTCAAGAGCGCCGGTTGTAGCCGTTGCGCCGGCGCAGTAGCCTCCCGTCCAACCAGATAAGGCGCGCAGAACCATGGCGCCAGCCGCTTGGTTAAGAAGCGAACGGAGGACGCCTTGCTCACCCGCCGCCGCTTCGCTGGGTCGCCCGGAGCTTTCGCGCCGGTGCGACCCTCTTCACGCCCAGTATCCAGAACTGACATCGAGCCAAGCGAGAAAGGATATCCATGATCAACCGCCGCCGCTTTTCTGCCCTTGCAACTGCATCGGCCCTCTTGCCGGGTATCGCCGCACGATCAGCGCGTGCGCAATCGTGGCCTGACCGGCCGGTTCGCTTCATCGTCCCGTTCGCGGCGGGCGGCCCGACCGACGCCATCGCGCGTATCGTCGGCGAAGGGCTGTCGAGGGTCTGGAACCAGCAGGTCGTGGTCGAAAACCGGGGCGGCGCGGGCGGCAACATTGCATTCGAAGCCGCTGCCAAGTCCGATCCCGACGGTTACACGATGCTGATGGGCGGCCTTTCGCAGGCGGTCAATCGCAGTCTGTATCGGTCGCTCAACTACGACCCGATTGCCGATTTCGCTCCGGTCTCGTTCATCTGCAGTTTCTCCTACTTCATGTTCGCGCCGAACACGTTGCCGGTCACGTCGGCCAAGGAATTCATCGCCTACGCCAAACAGAACCGCCTCACGCTTGCCTCCCCCGGCACCGGATCGGCGCCGCACCTCTGCGGCGAGCTGTTCAAGAGCATGGCCGGAATCGAGATGACCCACGTGCCCTATCGGGGCGCCGGACCGGCCATGAACGATCTGATTCCAGGCCGCGTCCATCTGCTGTTCTCGGGCGGCGCGACCCTCGAAAATGCCAAAGCCGGGCAGGTACGCGTGCTTGGCTACTCTGGTGCCTCCCGTACGAAAATTGCGCCGGACGTGCCGACCATCGCCGAGTCCGGCGTGCAGGGGTTTGACGTAGTCTCCTGGTACGGAATTTTCGTTCCCGCCAAAACGCCATCGGACATTGTTAATAAGATGAGCGCCGATGCCGCGAAGGTGTTGGCCGATCCTGCCATCAACGGCAAGCTCGATCACCTCGGTTACACGGTCGCCAGTTCCACGCCCGCCGAACTCGGAAAGCTCCTGAAATCCGAAGTCGACAAATGGAGCCGCGTCATCAAGGACGCCGGAATCTCCATCGGCAGCAAGTGATGCAACAAAAACGAAGAGCGGGAGGATCACCCGTCGCAGGCGGCGCGTTCGATCCCGCGGCGCCCGGCCACCACCCCATGAGGAAGGAACGTCCATGATCACACGCCGCAATCTGGTTGCCCTCTCCGCCATCTCGGCAATTGCGCCGTTTACGTCGTCGAGCCGGCTGCGCGCCGAGCCGACGCCGTGGCCGACCCGTTTCGTCAAGCTAGTCGTGCCGTTCACTCCCGGCGGCGGCATCGATGGACTGGGGCGCATCATCGGCGCGCGACTATCTGAGAAATGGGGCCAGCAGGTCGTGGTCGAGAACAAGCCGGGCGCCGGCGGCAACATCGCCTCCGAGTACGTCGCCCGCTCGGCGCCCGACGGCTACACCATGTTCATCACGGCCGCCGGACTGGCCGTGAACCAATACTTGTTCCCAACGATCAGCTACGATCCGGTCGCGGATTTTGCGCCGGTCTCGCTGCTCTGCAATTTTCCCAACCTGCTGGTGGTGCCGATTTCGTCGCCGTTCAACTCGGTTGCGGACCTGATCGCCGAGGCAAAGAAAAACCCAGGCAAAGTGACGTTCGCGACACCCGGCCACGGCAGCTCCCCGCACATGAGCGGCGAGCTCTTCAAGTACCACACCAAGGTCGACCTCACCCATGTGCCCTATCGCGGGGCCTCGCCGGTCTATACCGACTTGATCGCCGGCCGCGTCGATTGCAGCTTCGCCGTCATGGCATCCGCGCTGCCGCTGGTTCGCGGCGGCAAGCTGCGCGCGCTCGGCGTCACCAGCGCCGAACGGGTCAAACAGGCGCCGGAAATCCCGACGATCGCCGAAGCAGGCGTGCCGGGTTACGAATCGACGTCGTGGTTTGCGTTCTTCGTTCCCGCCAAGACGCCGCCCGAGATCGTCCAGAAGATGCAAACCGATACCGTCGCGGTTATGGCGGAGCCGCCGATCCGAGCCAAGATGGAGCAGCAGACGCTGTTCCCGATCGGCTCGACGCCAGAACAGCTCGCTGCCCATTTCAAAGCCGAAATGGCGAAATGGGCGCCGGTGATCAAGGCTGCCAACATCAAGGTCAAGTAGACCGTGCTCGATCGGCGCCGCGTTCTGAAGCTGGCGGGAGGAGCGACATTCGCATCCACCCTGTCGGCGGCCCCGATCCTTCGCGGTTCGTTTGCGCAATCCGGCCAGACCTGGCCGAACCGCTCGGTGCGGCTGATCGTGCCGTTTCCGCAAGGCGGCAGGCCCGACGCTATTGTCCGCGTGGTTGGCGTCAAGCTGTCGGACATCTGGCGCCAGGAGCTTGTCGTTGAGAACCGCGGTGGCGGCACCACCAATATCGGCACCGAAGCGGTCGCACGCGCCGAACCCGACGGCTACACGCTGCTGCTGCAGTCGACGCCGCTGGCGGTCAACCGCTTCCTGTTCCGGTCGCTGCCCTACGATGCGCTCACCGACCTCGAACCGGTGTCGCTGCTTTGCGAGTACCCTCTCATCATGACGGTGCCGATCTCCTCGCCGGCGAATTCGGTTGCGGAGTTCATCGCTCATGCCAACGCCAACCGTGGCCGGATCACGTTCGCCTCATCCGGGCACGGCACCCCGGTGCATCTCTCCGGCGAGATGTTCCAGCGAATGGCGCGCATCGAGATGCTTCACGTGCCGTATCGCGGAACCGGCCCGGCGCTGATCGACCTCATCCCAGGACGTGTCGACGTCATGTTCAGTAGTATTGGCGCGACGCTGCCGCTCATTCGAGGCGGCAAACTGCGGGGGCTGGCGGTGACCACGGCCAAGCGGACTGCGGCGGCGCCGCAGGTGCCGACGATCGCCGAAGGCGGCGTGCCGGGCTTTGACGCGTCGTCCTGGTACGCGTTCTTCGCGCCCGCGCAGACACCCGCCGCAATCATCAGGCAATTGCAGTCCGACGTCGTTACGGCGCTGGCCGATTCAGCTATCAAGTCCCGCCTGGAAGCCCAAGGCATTACGGTGATCGGCTCGACTCCGGCCGAGCTCGGCACGTTCCTCAAGGCCGAAGTGGATAAATGGGGACCGGTAATCCGCGAGGCCGGCATCCGGGGCGACGACTGACACGATCGCCCGCGGTCTCATGGCGCGGAGAAATCGTCAGGTTGTATCCGGCGCCGCAATCAGCGCGTTGGCGATCGCCTGCCATTCGGCTTGCAGTGCATCCGCCGCGGCGAGCTGGCCGGCCTGGGCGTACCAGTACCGCGCATTGGCGAGATCGCCTTCGACCCGGTGCAGATAGGCGTGGACCCAAGCGCAATCCGCGCCGGCCTCCTCCATGACGATCTTGTGCGCGGTATCCCAGTCGTCCTTGCCCGCCCACCACAGCGCGAGCAGTGCGGGCGCGAAACCGTCGGGCGGCTTCGACCGGGCCAGACTGCGCTCGAATTCGGCCAGCGTCATGCGACACCTCGAACACTTGCCTCGCGTCTGTCAACAGGCCAACGCGGAAACGTGTCCATGTCCGGCGTAGTCCAGCAGCGGACGATCCCGCGTCATTAGCACCTGTCCGTACTGACGGGCCGTTGCCGCAATGATGCGGTCGGCGGGATCGCGCGGTGCGATGCCGGGCAGAAACGATGCCGCGATTAGAAGTTCAGGCGGCATTTCAGCGACGCGCACGCCTGGCGCCTGCAAGAGCCGAGCAAACCAGAGGTCGGGTGGCATCAGCAGATTGATACGTCCCCGCGACGTCAGCATACCGATCTCCCACGCGGTGATCGGTGATACATAGATCGGCGTGCCATCCGCGTGCGCCAGATTAAGCGCACTCATCGCTGGTTTGGAAATCTCGTCGCCGGAAGCAATCCAAATCGCCGCACAGGTATCGAGCAAAAGTGGCCGCGCCATCTAGCGACGATCCCGATGCGGCTGGTCCTCGTACACATGGACTCCCCACTCCGGATCCGCCGGATCAGTAAGGTCTACTCCGGCACCAACTTGGACAGTACCTTTCAAGCAGCCGAAAAGCGGATGTTGCTCCGACCCCCTATCGGGGGGTGACGACGCGCCGCTGTCGCCTGCTGGCGCTTCCTCACGGACTCGGCGGAACACAAGCCTGCCGCGCTCGACATCGACTTGCTCGGTTTCAAAGCCCGCATCGCGCCACACCTGGGTCATCACATTGTTCCAGGGATTGTTGCTCCACCACGCGGGATAACGCTGCGATTTCGGGAGCTTCGATCCGACAATCCGCTCAATTTCCGCGAACGTCATGGGGACCAATGTCGCTTTCTGCATTCGCAGAAAGTCCCCGAGGGGCGAGTATTTGCTCATGATTTGATCCTCCATAGCGATGGAGTGTTTATACCTCTTACATTAAGTAATGTAAATACCTTACTTTTACCACCACCGCAAGGGCGAGAACCGTCCTGCGGACTGCTCGATCACGCCGCCAAGCGAGAACAGCGTCTCCTCGTCGAACGGCCGGCCGATCAGTTGCAGGCCGAGCGGCAGGCCTTCCGCCGATAACCCGCCCGGCACCGAGAGGCCCGGCAGGCCCGCCATATTTACCGTTACGGTGAACACGTCGTTGAGATACATCTCGACCGGATCGGCCTGGCCCTTTTCACCGACACCGAACGCCGCCGAGGGTGTCGACGGCGTCAGGATGGCGCTGATGCCCTCAGCGAAGCAACTCTCGAAGTCGCGCTTGATCAGCGTGCGCACCTTCTGCGCGCGCAGGTAATAGGCGTCGTAATAGCCGGCGGAGAGCACGTAGGTGCCAATCAGGATGCGGCGCCGCACTTCCTTGCCGAAGCCGCGCGCCCGTGTCGCCTCGTACATGCCGACGATGTCACGCGCCGGCTCGCGAAGCCCGTAGCGCACGCCATCGTAGCGCGCCAGGTTGGACGAGGCCTCCGCCGGCGCCACGATATAATAAGCGGCGAGCGCGTACTTGGTGTGCGGCAGCGAGACCTCCACGATCTCGGCGCCCGCATCTTTCAGCCACTGCGCCCCTTGCTCCCACAGCTTGTCGATTTCCGGCGCCATGCCGTCGATGCGGTACTCCTTCGGGATGCCGATCTTCATGCCCTTGATCGATTTGCCGAGCGCGGCCTCGTAGTCTGGCACCGGCAGGTCGACGCAGGTGGTGTCTTTCGGGTCGTGGCCGGCCATCGAGCGCAGCAGGATCGCGGTATCGCGTACCGTACGGGCGAACGGGCCGGCCTGGTCGAGCGACGAGGCGAACGCCACGATGCCCCAGCGCGAGCAGCGGCCGTATGTCGGCTTGATCCCGGCGATGCCGGTGAACGCCGCCGGCTGACGGATTGAGCCTCCAGTATCGGTGCCGGTCGCGCCCATGCAGAGATTCGCAGCAACCGCCGCCGCCGATCCGCCCGACGAGCCGCCCGGAACCAGCGGCGTGTTCGAGCCGCGCTTGCGCCAGGGCGAGATCGCCGGACCGTAGAACGAGGTTTCGTTCGACGAACCCATGGCGAATTCGTCGTTGTTGAGTTTGCCGAGCATCACGGCGCCGTCACGCCAAAGCTTTTCGGTGACAGTCGATTCGTAAGGCGGGACGAAATTGTCCAGGATGTGCGAGCACGCCGTCGTGCGTACGCCCCTGGTGGCAAACAAGTCCTTGACGCCAAGTGGAATGCCTTCGAGCGGCCCGGCCTCGCCGCGCCCAAGCCGCGCGTCCGCCGCCTGCGCCATGGCGCGCGCCTCCTCGGGCGCTTCCAGCACATAGGCGTTGAGCGCGTGCGCCGCCTCCATCGCAGCGAGATGCGCATCGGCAAGTTCGGCCGCCGAAAAATCCTTGCTGCGCAGGCGGTCCCGCGCCTCCGCGATCGTCAGCGCCGTGAGTTCGGTCATTGATTCCCCTTCACCCTCCCCTGGAGGGGGAGGGTCGCAGAGCGAAGCGAGGCGGGGTGGGGTGAATTGTTCGATCTCAAAAGTCACTCCACCCCGGCTCGCATCTCCGCTGCGCTCCGATGCGCGCCGACCCTCCCCCTCCAGGGGAGGGTGAAAGGAGAGAGAACGTCACGTAGTCGGTCATTCGCCGTCCGGCGTGTCGCAGACGAAGCCGGCGGCGCGCGCAGCGCGGACCTCGGACGGCGCTCTTTGCCGGTAAATCACCGTGCCGTCCGGCTCCTTCGTGACCT
>JBFXEX010000195.1:0-8424 GCA_050179645.1 Xanthobacteraceae bacterium
TTCTGATCGCGTCCGAGGTGCACTACATATTGCGGAGCGATCTGAATGTCGGAGAATTTCCGGCCGGCCGCTTCGGTCATCGCCTTCAACTCGCCATCCATGCGCTTCAGCATCTCGACCGGAATGCCCGCCGGCACCCATCCGTCCGCCATCTCGGCAGTGCGCCGGAGATGGTTGGGATTGTTGCCTCCGAAATAGATCGGCAGCCGCTTCTGCTTGGGCTTCGGAAACAGCTCGACGTCCCTAAACTTATAATGCTTGCCGTCGAACGAAGCATTGCGCTCCGAGAACAGGAGCTGCAGCGCCTTCACGCCCTCCTCGACCATGTCGCCGCGATGGACCTTGCTGTCCGGATCGAGCGCCTCGAACTCCTCGCGGTAGGCACCGACACCAACGCCGATTTCCAGCCGGCCGTTGCTCAGATGGTCGAGCGTCGCAATCTGCTTCGCCACCACGACGATGTCCCGCCGCATCGGCAGTACGAGCACGCCGGTGCCGAAACGCAGCCTGGTGGTTTGGGCCGCAAGGAACGCGTACGTGACCAGCGGCTCCCAGAACCGCGGCGGAACCGGAAACTCGGCGCGCACGTAATGCTGCGTCGTCATATGGTCGTTGCCCCAGACCGAATGATATCCCAGCGCTTCGGCGTGCTGTGCAATCCGCACTAGGTTCTCCGGATCGGAAAAAGGAATCGGATATGTGAGGCCTTCCATTCCGGTCGGAAATCCAACACTGAAGATCAACGCCATCACGGTGTCCTTCTGGTTGCCGCAGCCCTCGCCATCTTGCGACGTAGCCGACGCTCGTCAACGTGCGCGCTACAACGGGACACAAACGCCGGAACCGGGACGCTAGTGCATCCCGAAGTAGACGCGAGCGGCCTCATTGCGTTCGAGCGCTTCCTTCATCGATCCTTGCCAGGCGAGGTTTCCCGCTGCCAGCATGCAGCACCGCTCCCCGACAGCCTTGGCAATCTCCATGTTTTGCTCGACCAGCAGGATCGCGACGCCACTCTGACGAACGCGGTTGATCGCCTGAACCAGCGCGCGCGTGACACCCATTGCTAGCCCGGCGGAGGGTTCGTCCAACAGCAGAAGCTTCGGGTTGGTGACCAGCGCCCGACCGATCGCCAGCATCTGCTGTTCGCCGCCTGACAACGATCCGGCCATCTGCTGGCGACGCTCCGCCAAGACCGGAAAAAGATCGTATATCGACTCCAGCGGCTGAGGCTCGCGGCCCTGGGCGGCGGTCGTGGCAGCGGTCAGCGTTTCTTCGACCGAGAAGGTAGGAAACAGGTCCCGCCATTGCGGAACGAGCGCGAGACCCTTTCGCACGATCTGGCTCGCGCTCAATCCCGAAACATCCTCGCCAAGAAATTCGACCTTGCCGCGCCGCTTCGGGAGCAGCCCGGCGATCGCCTCGACCGCGGACGTCTTGCCAGCGCCGTTTGGACCCAGCAGGACCAGAACATCCCTGGGATCGATGGCGAAGCTGAGATCATGGACCGCCACGACCTCGCCGTAGGTCACCCGCAAATTGGTGACGCGTAGCGCGGTCATGGGGCCGCCTCCTCACCGAAATACAGTTGTCTCACCGCCGGTAGCGAGATCACGTCGTCGGGACGGCCCTCCGCCACGATGCGGCCAGCACCCATGACTGACATTGTACGGCAGAGCTTGGCCACGAACGGAATGTTGTGCTCGACAACCAGCATGGCAATCTGCTTTTCACTGTTGATCCGCAACAGGAGTTGCCGAAGCTCCTCTACCTCGACCTCGGACAGGCCGGAGACCGGCTCATCGAGCAGGATCAACTTCGGCTCCGATACGATGGCGCGCGCGATCTCCAAACGCCGCTGATCTCCGAGCGACAACGCCGCCGCGGGGGACTCCGCCTGATCCACCAGGCCCACCGCCTGCAGCGCGGCGAAGGCCTGGCGCCGCGCCGTTCTGACACCCGAACCGCCGACAACACCGTCGAAGCTCTGCAGCATGGCATGAATGACAGAATTGCGTCCCCGGCCGATGATCACGTTGTCGAGGCACGACAACTGGCCAAAGACTGCGACGTGCTGGAAGGTCCGCGTAATGCCGAGACGAATGCGGTCGCGCGCCTGTAGCTTAAGCAGAGACGTGCCCGCAAACTCGACCTTCCCGCTATCGGCTTCGAGGAAGCCGGACATGATGTTGAACAGCGAGGTCTTGCCGGCGCCGTTCGGACCGATCAAGCCATGGATCCCGGCCACGGGCACCACGAGATTGGCGGAATTGACCGCGTGCAGCGCATCGAAATGCTTGTCGACACCTTCGACCCGCAGCAGCACCTGGGATGAATCCGGGACGGCGATGGAAGCGGCTTGCGGAGCCGGCGCAATCGGCGCCGCACCAGGCTTGGCGCCGCGCCCGATGACCAACGCGCTGGCTCGACGCAACAGCTCGACCAACCCTCCGGGAAAAAACATCACCACGAGGATGACCAGAATCGCAAAAAACAGCTCCTGGTAATCGGCGATCGGACGCAGCAGTTCCGGGAGGATGCGTAACCCCCCTCCCCCCAGCAAACCGCCCCAGACCGACGTCATCCCGCCGACAATCGGATAGGCGAGCATGAAGATCGACGGCAGCACGCCGAAGCTGTCAGGATCGAGAATGCGAATTCTGGGAGCCGCCAGCGCACCCGCGCAAGCGATGGCGGCTGAACTGACGACGAAGGCCGCGGTGAGATAACCTGGAACGCTCACCCCGAACGCCTCGGCCGCAACTTCGTTGCCGGCGGCTGCCTGCAGGTTCTTGCCGAACGAGCCGCGCACCAGGATGGTCAGCACGAGGACCGTCACGGCGGACAGCACGCCGATGACGATCAAGAAGTCCGCATCGGTCGTAATCCGCCAGCCGAAAATACTGGGCCGCGGCACGTGAATGCCTTCGGCCCCGCCAGTCAGCCATTTCGCCTCGCGCAACAGAATGATGCACACGCCCTGGAAAACCAGTGTGACCATCGCAAGGTTGTGGCCGCGAAAGCGCCGGCCAGGAAGCGCAATTACCCATCCCGCCACCCCTCCGGCCGCAATCGCCAGCAACAACGACAATTCATAAGGAACGCTGAGATGGATGACCGCCAAGGTCGACGTGTATGCGCCGATGGCCATGACGGAGCCCGCCGCAAGAGTGATGCAGCGACCGAGGCCGACAAGAACGACCAGTGCGACGCCGATCACCATAGAAATCATCGTGATCGCAAGCACGTATTGCGGGTAATTTTCGAGGGACAGTCCTGCGGTCAAGCAAAGCAGAACAACCACGGCGGGGCCGAACGCTGCAAAGCCGAACCGTTTGTCAGACACGTCTGGCGACCCTTTCCGGGAAAAGGCCCTCCGGCCGCCACATGAGAACGAAAAATAGCAGCACGAAGCTCACGCAGTTCTTCATCGCGCTAGAAATGTAGGCTGCCGCTAAGCTCTCGATGACCCCGAGAAGAAGTCCGCCGAGGATCGCGCCCTTCAGGCTATCGAAACCTCCCAGCACACCGGCGACAAACCCCGCGGTGATGACCGCGATTGAGAGCTCGACCGACACGCCGCTGATCGGTGCAACGAAGACCCCTGTCAGCCCGGCCAACGCCCCGCCGAGAAACCAAGCCAGCATGTAAACGTGATCAACAGAGTAGCCGCAAAGCTGGGCGCCGCGGATGCTGGATGCCATGGCACGCATGCCCCGGCCGAGCTTGCCATGACGGAAAAGCGCAACGCAGGCCAGAGCGGTCAGCAAGGCGCCTGCAATCACCCACAGCGTTTCTTGTGTGACGAAGACCCCGGAGATGATGAATGGCAGCCCGGTAAACATTCCCGGAACCGCCAATAACTCGGTGTTGTAAGTCAGCCGGAACGCTTCCCCCAAGCCGATGCCAAGAAAAACAGTTGCGATCACGACCGTGAACATGTCCGCGCGCCGAAGCGGCCGAAGAATGAGAAATTCGATCAGCGCAGAGATTAAACCGATCAGCGGCGGAATCAGCACATATGCCAGCCAATATGGCCATTGCCAGTGCACCACAATCAGGAAGCTGGCGAACGCTCCCAGCATCGCGAATGCGCCATGGGCAAAATTGACGGTCTTGGTGGCCTTATGAATGACCACCAAGCCGAGTGCCGCAAGCGCGTATATTGCGCCGAATTTTATTCCCGCAATCAGAACCTGTCCGAACTCTCCGAGCATTCCGGATCAACTCACGGTTTCTCGATGACGCGATATACCTCCCACTGACCGTTTTTCACGATCGCTGCGCCGAGCCGGTAATTTCCCTGATGGTCGTTTGGCGAGAAGCTTTCCGGAAACGTGACATCGAGGCCGCCAAGCTTGGTCGGGCCCGCATCCTTCAGGTTGGACCACGCCTCCAGTAGCTTCGCCCGCGTCAACTGACACCCGGTCGCCTGGACGGCAAGGGCCACAACGTAAGCGGAGCCGTACGCAATCATGTCGTAGTTGTTGGGCCGTCCTTGTGGCATCGAGCCGAGAAAAGTCTTCAGGCGAGCTTCGAACTCGCGTACGGCCGGAGACTGACCGGGAAAATACGGGGTATTGAAGTATCCGCGAACTCCGTCGGCATTGCCAATGATGGGAATGATGGCGCGGCTCACCGCGGAGCCGTCGAGCACCCATCGCACCTGAGACAAGCCAATCTCTCTACCTTGCTTGATGGCGAAGCCGGCCTCCGAAAAGCTCCCCAAGATCAGGATGGTGTCGACCTTTTGGCGGGACAGGGCAACGAGTTGCGACGTGAAGTCACGCGCCGACTGGTCGAATTGTTCGACGGAATAGTCCAGCTTCTTGGCTTTCAGCAATTGTTCGACGGATTTCAGAAGCGCCTGTGGGAACGCATAGGTGCCGGCCAACACGCCGACTTTCTTCGGGACGTGGCCGCCGTCGTAGAACATGCTGATGAGGTCTTCGCCCTGCACGTCGACGGGCACGATGGCGCCGTGATAGACGTTCTTCGAGAACGGCTCCCTGATGATCGGCGTCGAGCCGTAAAGATTGTAAGTCGGCATGCCGACCTCCCGCACATAGGCGGCTGCGGCGGCTGCGCCGGTGCTTCCCGACGCCAGAACTAGTAGGTACACCTTGTCCTGCTCGACGAGCTTCTTGACCGCAGCAAGACTCTCGGCAGGCGTGGACGCATGCTCGAACTGCAGGCGGAATTTTCGACCACAAACACCGCCACGCGCATTGATCTCGTTGAACGCCAGAGTCATGCCGTCGCGGCCAGGTGTGCCGATGAACGCAGTCGGACCGGTCAGCGCGCCGATGGCTCCAACGACGATCTCGTTCGCAGTGACCCCTGGGTCCTGGGCAATAGCGAGCCGCGGTAACTGAACCGCCGCTGCAAGACCGAGCAGCGTCAGTGCGGCAACGCTGACTCGGCGACGACGACTTCGACGTATCATCGGACCCTCCGTCCATTCACACCCGACATGGGGGATATCTTAGGCGATCAGCTCATTAATCACGCAGATCGTATTGATTGTATTGCAACGGATTCCGGTACATCCGCGCTCGCCGCGCCGATTATCGGAACGACGTTTCGCACAACTACTTCACCTTCGCCGCAAAGCACCCGAGGTGTCAACACGCAGCAAGCTCCATCGTGGCAGCATTGACATCGCGCGGAACGATTTCTAGGGTAATCGCTTATCGAAATAATGTTGCGATAATAGGAACAGAGGCAGCGCGGCGATGAAGTCCCGCGAAGGTGCGGCGATCTGTGCTGCGCATCCTAGCAAAGCCCGACTCGGGCATGGCACGCTGGGGCTCTCTGCGGGGACTGCTGTTCCCGCGTATCGACGCCATCACGCCTCAGTAAGAACGTCCCGTTGTTCGCATCGCGATCTCGTCCGCAATTTCGTGCGCGAGCGCGACCATCGCCTTGATCTCCAGACGCTTGGCCGCGAGCCAGTGGATCGGAAAACCAAGCGACAGGCCCGCGACCACCTCCCCCTTGTTGCCGCGTACCGGCACGGCGACGGCACCGATCTCTTCGAAGTGCTCGCCGTAGTTTACAGCATAACCGAGTCGCTGGATTTCGTGGAGGTCCCGCCGAAGGCGTTGCGCGGACGTGTTCGTATGAGGGGTATGCGCCTTCAGCGGCACGGCCGCCAGGAAAGCTTCGACAAAACTTTCCGGCTGATAAGCGAGAAGCACTTTTCCCATGCCGGTGCTATAGACGGCGGTGCGTCCTCCCGGCTGCATCGATATTTTCAGTGCGCCGCGGCCGTCGAGCACTGCGGTGTAGATAACGTCGAAATTATTCAGGACGCCCAGGTAGAAGCTGTGTGCAAACCGGCCGGAAAATTCGTGAAAAACCCGGCGCGCAATGATCGGCAACGGATTTTGGTCGGAATAGGTGTTTGCCAAAGACATGATCTTTGCGCCGAGGCGATATCGCTTCGACCTCATGTCTTGTTCCACGTAGCCGAAGTTCTCCAACGTCGTCATCAAACGATGGATGGTAGTCGCGTTAGTGCGCATCTCACGCGCGAGATCACGCACGCCCCATTCGGTTCGCTCGGGGCTGAACGCCTCCAGGATCAGCAGTCCGCGGGCAAGGTTGAGATTCGGCTGAGCCCGCGGATCAATCTGATGGAGCTTTCGAGGGTGGCGGCCAGTTATCGTCACGTAGGAGCCTCATTCCCCGATGCAAAAACGGCAATTCCCCTCGGATGCAAAGATCTCGACCGGGCGTTGAGTATTGCCCCGCCGACTCGAAAGATTCAACCAGTTTGCCGGTCTCGCGTTCATTGCCCGATGCGGTGTCTCGAGATGCATCGAACGTCAGCGTCCGTCACATCACTTCACTCGTCCGGGACGCAGCATGCGAGGCTGTGTCGCGACCACGGCTTCCACGCTGCCCCTTATTTGGTGCAGCGCGCCGCACGTCGGAGGCAGCGCTCATGACCGCTCAGGGCATCGGTGCGTCGGTGCTGCGTCGCGAGGACGACCGGTTCTTGCAAGGTCGCGGCCTCTTCCTAGCAGACTTGGAAATGCCGGACATGCTCGACGTTGCATTCCTGCGTAGTCCCATCGCACATGGGCTCCTGCGCGGAGTGACGGTACCGCCGCGTTCGGATCTCAAAGTCTTCACGTCCGCTGATATGACCGGCGTGTCGCCGATGAGGGCTCGCTCGCTGCTGCCCGGGCACCGACACGCCGACTATCCTGTCATGGCGATCGGAAAAGTGCGGTTCGTCGGCGAAATCATCGCGGCCTGTCTGGGCGACACTCGTGCCGGCGCAGAAGATGTCGCAGAAATGCTGGTGCCCGAGCTCGAGGCGCTGCCTATTGTGGCCAATGTCGATGTCGCCCGCGCGCCCGACGCACCCTTGGTGCATGAGGCTTGGCAGACGAATGTTGCGTTGACGACACTGTTCGACAGCGGCGTCGATTCCCAGATCGAGGACGCGCCGGTGCGCGTGTCGAGACGGCTCGACTTGGCCCGACAGGCGATGGTCCCGCTCGAAGGCAAGGGCGCCTGCGCCTATCTGGACCATCGCCAGGACCAACTGGTGGTGTACTCGTCCACCCAATCTCCTCACCTGATACGCACCGCGCTCTGCAACTGCCTCGGTCTTGATCAGGCCCGAGTCCGGGTGATCGCACCTGATGTCGGCGGCGGCTTCGGCTACAAGGCGGTTCTGCATCCAGAAGAGGTAATTGTGGCGTGGCTTGCGTTGCGGCTGGAGCGTCCGGTTCGTTGGATCGAAGACCGGTTCGAGCACCTGACCGCCGGCGCCAACGCGCGCGAGCATCGTTACGAGATCGACGTCTACAGCGATCGTCGCGGACGCATTCTCGCCGTGGATGCCGAACTCGTTACCGACGCCGGCGCATATTCGATCTGGCCTCACACTAATGGTTTCGATGCCGCCCAGGCGGCCGGAATCCTACCGGGTCCCTATCACCTTCCGGCCTATCGCATGCGGACGGCGACGGTTGCGACAAACAAGCCGCCGCTGGCGCCCTATCGCGCCGTGGCGCGGCCAAGCGCCTGCTTCGCCATCG
Organism: Xanthobacteraceae bacterium; assembly: GCA_050179645.1. Classification (GTDB taxonomy): domain Bacteria; phylum Pseudomonadota; class Alphaproteobacteria; order Rhizobiales; family Xanthobacteraceae; genus VAZQ01. Next base: position 8,055 of record JBFXEX010000195.1, read on the forward strand.
AAATGATGATGGATGCGGTCGCGGATGCTGTGGGACGGTCGCCGGTCGACGTGCGGCTCGACAATCTCGTGACCGCCGCGCAGATGCCGTACCTCTCCGTCACCAACAAGCGATACGACAGCGGTGACTATCCGGCCTGTCTGCGCCGCGCGCGCGAGTTGATCGAACGCGCGGGCGAGACGTCTCAGCAAGCAGACCCACACAAAAGGATCGGGGTCGGTTACAGCATCTATACCGAGCACACGGCCGTCTCGACTGCGACGATCGCGCCCATCGGCATCGAGATGATACCCGGCTTCGAGCAGGCGGCAGCACGCTTGACCCCCGACGGCGGCCTGGAAATTCGCATCGGCGTGCAGTCGCATGGCCA
>JBFXEX010000196.1:0-8393 GCA_050179645.1 Xanthobacteraceae bacterium
GCCGGCGATTTGAAAAACGTCTGGCGTCGCTCGACGAAGTGGTCGAGTGCTGGGAGGTGAGCGGCAACGTCGACTATGTGGCGCGCTTCGTCTGCGCCGACATGGTGGCCTACGAGGAGACCACCGCCGCCCTCCTCGACGACGAAGCGCTCGGCGTCGCACGCATCGTCAGCCATGTCGCCTTGCGGCCGGTGCGCCGTTTTTCCGGCTATCCGGAAAGTTTGCTGGCACGGAAGAGTTGAGCCGGGCCGCTGTCTCCCCGCAACGTGTCCCGGACGCGGTGCAACGTGAAGCGTAGCGGAACGGTGCACCGCTGATCCGGGACCTTCCCAAAGGCGGTATCTGTTGCGATCCCGGGTCTGCAGCGCATCACTTCGTGCTGCGCTGCGCCCGGGAAACAGTCGCAAGCTGGGGCCGCGCAAAGCGTCGCTGCCCGGAGGTTGGAGTCTTAGGCACCGGGCTTGCCCTTTCGTTTCTCCCCAAAGCGAGCGGAGCGGAGCGCCGACAGGCGCATCCAGATGCCGCTTGCGCGGCGCGCGCCGAATGAACAGCGCGCTCGCCTCTCGGCGCTCCACTTGCAGCGATCGCCCTCACCTCCCGCGAGATGAGAACCGGCATCGGGCCGCGCTTCGCGGCGAGGGCTTGGACCTCGACCGTCAGCGAGCTCCTCGCAGCCGGCTCATAGTGGCCAGGCGGGCGGAGCCCCGACGCCGCCCGGGTGCCGTGCGTGCGAGGCACGGCGCGCAGGCGCCACACCAGACCGGCGGCTCGCGCCGCAGGCCATCGACGGGGGTTGGCGGGCGGAAACTGAGGCCCGGAGGCCGCATCTCCGGCCCCAACCCCGCCGGCGGTTGCCCGCCGGCTCATCGTCGATCCGCTCCACCTCAAGACGCCTCATGAAGCGCCCCTCGTTGAGCGGGGTGCTGGAGAAGGTACGAGCATATAGGAATAAAGTCAAGGCTGTGCTAGGAACAGTGGCCCAGTTGAACCACTACCGGGTTGTTCTCTTATCTCGCGGCCGTGCCAGATCCGATGCACGACGAGTTCATCGGGCTCGGCCGAATAGGAATAGCGCAGCACGTAGGCCGTTCGCCCGAACGGGACGATCAATTCGCGCATGTTTGGCGTACCGGATGGGCGTCCGGCAAGCGATTGCACCGCATCGATAAGCGCCTTCGCGGCACGGCTGGCCGCGACCGGGCTGTTGGGAACGAGAAATGTTTGGAGCCGTTCGATATCGGCGAGCGCGGCCGGCGAGACGACAAGCTTCACAGCTTGCGCGGCTTGGGCGGCGCAACTCGTTCGGCGTGCCCAGCTCTCAAGCCAAACCTTGACGTCGTCCCAGGGCACGCCCCATGCGCGTACGCTCGAATTCGGCGAGACGGCGGGCGTCCTCTTCAAGGACTTCCGGGGACCACGGGCCTTCGTCCCTGGCGCGCAACTCCGCGAATTCGGCGGGTAGCGCTTCCTCGTTAGACACGCCGCCCCCGCCCTCACCCCGGCACCGCGCTGGCGAGATACTCGATCGCCGCGGCGGTGCCGCCTCTGCCGTGCGGAATTTTGAGCGCCGACAGGCCCATCTCGACCACGCCGAGCGTGCCGAGCACCATCGGCGCGTTGACGTGGCCCATGTGGGCGATGCGGAAGCCCTTGCCCTCGAGCGCGCCGAGCGCGCGGCCGAGCACCACGCCGCACTCGTTGGCGCAGTAATCGACCAGCGGCTGCACGCTGATCCCGTCGCGCGCCGCGATCGCGGTGACGGTGTCGCTGCGCTCGGCCGGCTCGGCGATGTTGAAGCCGATCGCCTGGCCTTCCTCCCAGACGCCGACGGCGCGGCGTGTCGCTTCCGCCAGGAGGCGGTGGCGGCGGAACACGTTGTCGAGGCCTTCGGCGAACATCAGGTCGAGCGCGGCGCGCAGGCCGAAGAGGAGCTGCTCCGGCGGCGTGCCGCAATATTTATGGTAGTGCCACTCGCCGTCGCGGAAGGTCCAGTCCCAGTAGGGCGTGCGCAATCCGGCCTTGCCGTGCGCGGCGCGGGCGCGGGGTGACGCCGCGGCAAAACCCAGGCCCGGCGGCGTCATCAGGCCCTTCTGCGAGCCCGCGACTGCGACGTCGACGCCCCAGGCGTCCATTTCGAACGCCATGCAGCCGAGCGAGGCGACCGTATCGACCAGCAGCAGCGCCTCGTGCCCGGCGGCGCGCACGGCTTGGCCGATCGCCTTGATGTCGTTGACCACGCCGGAAGCGGTGTCGATCTGCACCACGAGAATTGCCTTGATGCGGCTGCCGCTGTCCTCTCGCAGCCGCGCCGCGACGGCTTCGGGGCGCACCGCGCGGCGGCCATCGCCGGCAAGCACCTCGACCTCGCAACCGAGCATCTTCGCCTGTTCGCCCCAGCCGAGGGCGAAGCGTCCGCTTTCCAGCACCAGCACCTTGTCGCCGCGCGACAGCACATTGGTGAGGGCCGCCTCCCACGCGCCGTGGCCGTTCGCGGCGTAGATGTAGGTGCGGCCCTGCGTACCGAAGATTGTCTGCAGGTCGGCGAGCAGGCTGTCGGTGAGCGCGATCAGCGGTCCGGCATAGATGTCGACCGCCGGCCGGTGCATGGCGGCAAGCACCGCGTCGGGAATGACGGTCGGACCCGGGATGGCGAGGAATTCACGGCCTGCAGCAACGGACATGGAGGGCTCTTCTCGAAAAGCGTGGCGGGAACGATGGCGCGGGCGGGCCCCATGCCTAGCACGTTTTGCCGCGGTCGAGCCCCACCGCCGTTTCTGTCGTGCCGTCCCCTGCCCGCCGCCGAAACGGCCGTGTCCCCTCGCGTCTCCCGCCACCACCGTCAGCGCCACTGCCCTACATATATTAACCAAGGAGCAGTGTGCCATGAACGCCATCGACCGGACCTTTCGACGCAAATCCCACGGCGACCGCGCCATCGAGCTTGAGAGCCGCAGTTCGGCACCGAACTACGCGCCGCTGCCGGTCGTGCTGACGCGCGGCGAGGGCTCGTACCTCTGGGACACCGAGGGCAAGCGCTACGTCGACATGATGAGCGCCTATTCGGCCGTCAGCGTCGGCCACGCGCATCCGCGCATCCTCGCGGCGTTGACCGCGCAGGCGAACCGCCTGGCGGTGCCGTCGCGTGCCTATTACAGCGACCAGCTCGGGCCGTTCCTCGCCGAAATCTGCCGGCTCACCGGGCTCGACGCCGCGCTGCCGATGAACACCGGCGCCGAGGCGGTCGAGACCGCCGTCAAGGCGGCGCGCCGCTGGGGCTATCGCGTCAAAGGCATCGCCAAGGACAAGGCCGAGATCATTGTCGCCGCCGGCAACTTCCATGGCCGCACCACGACCGTCATCTCGTTCTCCACCGAGGCGGAGTACCGCGACGGCTTTGGCCCCTTTACACCCGGCTTCAAGGCGGTGCCGTTCGGCGACCTCGACGCGGTGGGGCGCGCGATCACACCCCACACTGCGGCGGTGCTGATCGAGCCGATCCAGGGCGAGGCCGGCATCGTCGTGCCGCCCGACGGCTATCTGAAAGGCCTGCGCCGCATCTGCGACGAGAACAACGTGCTGCTCATTCTCGACGAGGTGCAGTCGGGGCTCGGCCGCACCGGCAAGTGGTTCGCGTTCGAGCACGAGGGCATCCGTCCGGACGGATTGATCCTCGGCAAGGCGCTAGGCGGCGGCGTGCTGCCGGTGTCGGCTTTCGTCGGCAAGCGCGAACTCATGAACGTCTTTACGCCGGGCTCGCACGGCTCGACCTTTGGCGGCAATCCGCTCGCCGCGGCAGTCGGGATCGAGGCGCTTGCGGTGATCCGCGATGAGAAGCTCGTCGACAAGAGCCGCGTCGACGGTGCCTACATGCTCAAGCGCCTGCGCGCGATCGAGAGCCCGGTGCTCAAGGACGTGCGCGGCCGCGGCCTGTGGGCTGGCGCCGAGATCAATCCGGAGATCGCCACCGCACGCGAGGCCTGCGAGCGGCTACTCGCCAAGGGCGTGCTCTCGAAGGAGACGCATCACACCGTGGTCCGGCTTGCGCCGCCGCTGAACATCGCGCGCGCCGATCTCGACTTCGCGCTCGACCGCATCGAGGAAGTGGTGCGCGAGCTTGAAAATACGAAGCGGCGCGTGGCGTAACGGACATGTCGATGCATGCGCACTCCCTTCCCGTTCGTCCCCGCGGAAGCGGGGACCCAGAACTACAAGCACCGCGCGTGCGGCCCTGGGTCCCCGCTTCCGCGGGGACGAACGGAGAGAGCGATGCTGGGTGTTGGAGACTGAGATGACTCCGCTCAAGCCCGCCGCCCGCTTCCTGATGTGCCGCCCCGAGCACTTCGCGGTAAGCTACACCATCAATCCGTGGATGGACCCGCCGGCATGGGCGCGCGACGGCAGCCTGCACAGCGCGGCCGCGCACCGGGAATGGAACACGCTCTACCGCACGCTCCTTGAGCACGGCGCGGCGGTCGACCTCGTTCCGCCGGCCGCCGGCGTGCCCGACCTCGTGTTCACCGCCAATGCCGCGGTGGTGCTCGACCGCAAGGTGCTGCTGGCGCGCTTTCGTCATCCGGAGCGCCAGGCCGAAGAACCGCATTTCGAAGACGCATTTAACAGACTGAAAGCGCGCGGGCTGGTCGATACGGTGCGCAGGCTGCCGGACGGCGTGGTGCTCGAAGGCGCCGGCGACTGCGTATTCGACCACGGCCGCAACATGTTCTGGCTGGGCTACGGCCAGCGCTCCGACGCGGCGGCGCAACGCGCCGTCGAGGAGGTGTTCGGGGTCGAGGTCACGCCGCTCGAACTCGCCGACCCGCGCTTCTATCACATGGACACTGCACTCTCGCCCCTGCCGCGCGGCGAGGTGATGTACGTGCCCGAGGCGTTTACCGCAGCCGGGCTCGCCACCATTCGCGCGCGCGTGCCGCGATCAAAGCGCATCGAGGTTGGGACTGCTGACGCGGAGAAGCTCGCCGCCAACGCCGTCTGCCTCGGCGACACGCTCATCATGGCGGGCTGCGGCGAACGGCTGCGTGGCGCGCTCGAAGAGCGCGGCTACCACGTCGCGACGACGCCGCTACGCTCGTTCCTCAAGAGTGGCGGCGCAGCGTTCTGCCTGACGCTGCGGCTCGACCGGCGCTCACGGCCGGGCACCGCGATCGCGCAGGCCGCGGTGGCCTGAGCCGCAGCGCTGCGAGCACATCCGCCGAGACGCAGCACGCAGACGGTTGCGTCACGTTGTCCGCAAGCCGCACTTGTTGCACCGCACCGGCTTGCCGCTTGCCGTCGTCTGCTTCACTATTCCTGAAGCGTGGCGTCAGACCACCTCACGGAGGAAGCCCATGAACCGACTGTCCTGCATCTGTTCGTTGCTTGTCGCGGTCGTGCTGCCGTCGACCTTCGCAAGCGCAGAAAACTATCCCGACAAACCGATCCGCGCGATCGCCTCGCAGGGACCCGGCGGCTTGAGCGACGTATTTATGCGCGCTCTCGCCGACGAGTTGGGACCCGCGCTTGGCCAGACTGTCGTGGTGGAGAACCGGGTGGGTGCGGCGGGCTCGATTGGCGCGCGAGTCTGCGCCGACTCGGCCCCCGACGGCTATACGATTTGCATCCTCAACAACGAATCGATGCACATCAATCCGATCATTCTCAAGAGCGTCAATCTCGATCCGGTGAAAGAGTTGACGCACGTGACGCGGCTGTTCTTCCTGCAGCACGTGTTCGCGGTGAACGCTTCGCTCAACGTGAAATCGTTCGAGGAACTCGCGGCGCTCGCCAAGTCCAAGCCGAAGACGATGAACTATCTCACGCCTTCGCTGTCGAAGGTCGCCTTCATGGAGGCGTTCAACAAAAAGTACGGAGTCGATTTCGTCCGCGTTCCGTTCAAGGGCGGCGGCGACGCCGTGAACAGCATGATGTCCGGCACGACGCCGGTCGCCATCTTCGGTATCGGCAATCTGATCCAGCTCATCCGCAGCGGAAAAATCGTCGGCCTCGCGGTCGACGGCGACAAGCGCTCGCCGCTGGCGCCCGACATTCCGACCTTCAAGGAGCAGGGCTACACGCTGCACACCTGGGCCTCGTCGTTCGGCATTCACATGCCGGGCGGGGTGCCGGCGCCGATCGTCGACAAACTGAACAAGGCGATCGTCAAGATCGTTTCGCAGCCGGAGTTTCAGAAACGGCACATGTTCAACCGCGGCCTGTCGCCGGTGCTCAATACGCCCAAGGAGTTCACCGAGACGCTAATCGCCGAGAAGCGTCTGGGGCCGGAGGTCGTGCAAGCGTCCGGGCTCTATCCCGATCTGAAGTTCTGACACCGCTACGCATGTGCCGGAGGCTTTGGTGCGACGGCGTGACTGGGCACAATCCGTGTCCTCGCCGTCGACCAATGCGTCCGCCGTAGCGGCGCTTGGCGTCGGGTTCAGGCAAAGCGAAACTTGTGTGCGGCGGTTGCACCGCTCAGCCGGCAAAGCTTTTCACCGCCCGCACCATCTGTCCGGCGACACGGTTGAGGCCGGCGACGCTATTCGGATCGCGAAGCCGCGTATTGGCGAGCGCCGCCCAGGCGAGCCCGCTGCGAGTGCTCGCCATGATGGCTGAGGTGCCCGGCAGGCTGCCGTTGTGCCACCAGCCGTTCGCGCTGACGATCCAGCCCTTCGCGTAGCGGGGGTTGATCGCAGACGGTGTGATCATCGCGTCGACCGTGGCCGGTTGCAGGATGCCGGGCGTGCCGGCGGCGCCGCCGACGTGCATGGCAAAGCGCACCAGATCGGAAGCACTCGCGATCCAGCCGCCGCAGGAATCCGCGCGCGCCACCTTGACCCGGTACGGGTCACCGCCCTGCCCGGCATAGACCACTTCGCCCGCCGCGCGTCCGGCACGCGGCCCGGCGCCAATGCGCATTGCGGTGATGCCACAACGCTTGAGCACCGTGTCGTGCACATAGTCCGCATAGCGCCGGCCGGTGACCTTTTCGATCACCCGACCGAGCAGGCAATAGCCGAAATTCGAATAGGCGTAAGCGGTGCCCGGCGCATGCATCAGCGGCACGTTCGCCAGCGTCCAGGCGATCAGCCGGCGCTGGTCGAAGTTCCGGTTCGAGAACATCGGATCGCGGCCTTTGTTCGGCCAGCCGCCGCACGTGTGGGTCAGGAGGTGTTCGACGGTGATCTGCTCGATGCGCCGGTCTTTCGGACTGCCGAAATCGTTGCGCAGGATGCCGGTGCGACCGAACACCTTGTCGGTCAGCGTTAGCCTGCCCTGCTCGATCAGCGAGAACACCGCAACCGACGTTACCGGCTTGCTGACGCTGGCGATGCGGAACAGATTGCGTGGCGCGACCCGTTCGCCGGCCGCCGGATCGGCGAGACCGAAGCCTTCCGCATAAGCAAGCCGGCCGCGGTGCGCGATCGCGATCGACAGGCCGGGCGCGCCGAATTCCGCCATGTAGCCCGCCGCGAGCGCCGCGATCTCGTCGCGCTCGCTCGCGGTGACGCCGTGCGGCGCGAGGGCGAAAGCCGCGGGTGCGGGGCCGATGCCGGCGAGAAGCAGAGCACCGCCGGCGCCTTGCAGGAACTTTCGGCGTGACGTGGGAAGCATGACAGCGGCCATCCGACCAGGCGCCCGCCCGACGACCCTGAGGAACAAACCTCAGCCCACGTGATGTAGCGACTATGGTGGTTTTGCGCCAGCGGCGTTGCGTCCCGGGTGGTTGCTTTGTCGCAGCGGACAAGAGACATTCCCGGCCGCCGGACGACGGCAGTCGCCCGGCATTTACCGTTTACGGGAGGTCAAATTGGGTAAACATTTCTCGCTCACGTCCGCCGACAAGTTCCAGTTGGGCGCCTATCGCGCCGACCCGACCGGCACGCCCAAGGGCGGCATGGTGGTCATCCAGGAAATCTTCGGCGTCAACCAGCACATCCGCGCCGTCACCGACAAGCTCGCGCAGGAAGGCTATTCGGCGATCGCGCCGGCTCTGTTCGACCGGCAGACCAAGGACTTCGAGTGCGGCTATACGCCCGACGACATCGCCAATGCGCGGAAATTTATCGCCAATCCGGACTGGGACGCGATGGTGCGCGACACCCAGGCGGCGATCGACGAGCTGAAGTCCGTGGGGCCGGTGGGCATCATGGGCTTCTGCATGGGCGGCAGCATCGCGTTTCTCGCCGCCTGCCGGGCCTCCGGACTGTCGGCGTCGGTCGCCTATTACGGCGGCGCCATCGCCAAGTTCGCCGACGAGAAGCCGAAGTGCCCGATCATGATGCATTTCGGCGAAACCGACGCGGCCATCCCGATGACTGACGTCGAGATGATCAAGCAGAAGCAGCCGACCGCGGAGATCTTCGTCTATCCGGTCGCCGGCCACGGCTTCCACTGCG
>JBFXEX010000197.1:0-8381 GCA_050179645.1 Xanthobacteraceae bacterium
ATCCACGTCTTGCTTCATAATCCGGTTCGAGACGTGGACGGCCGGGACAAGCCCGGCCATGACGTTGAAGCAACGCGTCTTCGAGGCATCAGTGTGCCTTTTCTTGCGGTGATCAATTCTGCGCGCCGCTCGCCTTGATCGGAACCGCCCATTTTTCGATTTCGCTGGAGACGAACTTGCCGAGATATGCCGGCGTGCGGCGCTCCGGGACCGGGACGATCAGGCCGAGCTTGGCGAGCCGCTCGCGGAAAGCCGGCATCTCCATCACCTTGACGATGGCGGCATTGAGCTTGTCGACCTGCGCCGGCGGCGTGCTCTTGGGATAGAACACCGCATTCCAGGTATAGGCATCGAAGTCGGTGAGCCCCTGCTCGTGCGCGGTCGGCAGATGAGGCAGGATCGGCGAGCGTTCGCGGGTCAGCGCGGCCAGCGCGTTCACCTGCTTGCTCTCCAGCGCCTGGCCGACGGTCGAAGCGATGTTGCAGAGATAGTCGATGCGGCCGGCGACCAGGTCGGCCTGCGCCGGACCGCCGCCGCGATAGGGCACGTGGACGACGTCGATGCCGATCGTCTGGTTGAGCAACACGCAACCGATGTGCGACGACGTGCCGGCGCCGCCGGAAGCGAACTGCATCTTGCCCTGGTTGGCCTTGGCGTAGGCGATGAACTCCTGAAGGTTCTTCGCCGGCAGGTCTTTGCGTGTCAGCAGCACCAGCCCGACATCGGCAACCAGCGCCACCGGCGCGAAATCGGTGGCGGCATTGTAGAGCGGCTTCTTCGACAGCGTCTGGTTAAGCGCGTGCGTGCCGATGCTGCCGAGCACAAACTGGTAACCGTCCGGTGCGCCTTGCGATACCCGCAACGAGCCGTTCATGCCGCCGGCGCCCGGAATGTTGTCGATGATCACCTGCTTGCCCAGCACTTCGGTGAGATACTGCGCCAGGATGCGGCCGAGCACGTCCACCGGGCCGCCGGCAGCAAACGGCACCACCATGGTCACCGGACGGGTTGGCCAGTCCTGAGCCTGCGCTGTGCTTGGGACAGCCATGCCGACGAGCACTGCGGCTGCGATCAGCATCTTCCGAAAAATCATGTCTCCTCCATAGGGTCCTTGACCGTGCGCCCTGATCCAAATCTCATAGCACCGGAAACGATCCGATAGGAGAGCGACGAATGGTACTCTGGCTGCAGACGAAACTGCTGGGCGGGCTTTTGGCCCTGGCCCTTATCGCCGGCACGGTGCCGGCGGCTGCGGACACCTATCCGTCCCGGCCCGTTACGATCATCACGCCGTTTGCGGCCGGCAGCCAGACCGATGCGGCGGCGCGGCTGCTCAGCCAGCAGTTTCAGGAGATGCTCGGGCAGAGCTTCGTCATCGAGAACAAGGCGGGTGCCGGCGGACTGATTGCCGCCCAGGCGGTCGCGCGCGCCAAGCCTGACGGCTACACGTTGCTGCTCACCACCAACTCGACGCATTCGGCGATCGGCCTCTTTAAGAGCGTGCCCTACGATCCGATTAAGGATTTCACCCCAATTGCGCGACTTGGAAACTTCCCGTCGTTCGTTGCGGTCCGCGCGGATTTCCCGGCCAAGACGATGGCGGAATTCGTCGCCCACGCGAAAGCCAACCCCGGCAAACTTTCGTACGGCAGTGGCAACAGCACCGGACAGATCACCGGTGAGACGCTCAAGAAGCGAACCGGCATCGATGTCGTGCGCGTCGCTTATCGCAGCAACCCGACCGCGATGACGGATCTGATCGCCGGCCATATTCAACTGATGGTGCCTGACATGACGACCGGCCTTCCGCAGGTCAAAGCGGGGAAGATCCGGCCACTCGCCGTGCTGACCAAGACGCCCCAGCCGCTGTTGCCCGGCGTGCCGTCGCTGCATGAGACCGTGATGCCGGAGTTCGAGACGCTGGCATGGGCGGGGCTGTTCGGTCCCGCCGGCATGCCGCCCGAGGCCGTCAAGGTCCTGGCCGATGCGATGAAGAAGATACTCGCCGAGCCCGATGCCGGCGACCGGTTCCAGGCGTCGGGCGTGCAGATCCAGTTCCAGAGCCCGCAGGAGCTTGCGGACTTTGTCAAGGCCGAGCTGGTCAAGTACAACGCCATGATCAAGGAAGCCGGCATCCAGCCGCAATAAGGGCAATGGCCAAGCTCAAGGTGCTCTGCGCGCGCTCGATGAACGTCGCGGTCGACGCGCTGGCTACGCGGTTTGCACGCGAGAGCGGGCACACGCCCGACATCGCGTTCGGCACCGTCGGTGCGCTGGCGTCAAAGCTCGCCGCCGGCGAAACCGCCGACGTGCTCATTCTCGGTGCGCCCGCCATTGCCAAGATGGCGGGCGAGGGCACTCTGGTGCCCGGCAGCGACAGGCCGGTTGCGCAGACGTCGATCGGGACGGTGCGGCGGCGCCAGACATCTCTACGCCTGATGCATTCCGGCGCACGCTCGAAGACGCGCGGATGATCGCCTTGAGCGATCCGGCGGTCGGCGGCTCGGCGGGAACGTATCTCGTTGGCCTCTGGGAGCGCATGGGGCTCACCGACGCGATCGACCGCAAGGCGACACTGCAGAAGAGCGGTGCTGAGGTGGCGCGGCGGGTCGCGGAAGGCTCGGCCGATCTCGGTCTCACGTTGATCGGCGAGATCGTCACCGTGCCGGGTGCGCGCGTGGTCGGCAAATTGCCGCCGCCGCTCGGTCTCGATACCGTCTACGCGGCCGGCGTGCCGGTGGCGAGTTCCGAGCCGACTGCGGCCAAAGCCTTTATCGCTGCGCTGACCGGACCGGGCACGCGGGAGGTTTGGACAACTGCCGGATTCGAGCCGGCACAATAAGCCGCCGGCGCAATGCGCGCCGAGACGGCACATCAGGGAGATGCCACATGAGTTCGACCCGATCGTGCGGCGCAGGTTTGACGCGCCGCCGGCTGCTCCGCGCGGCGCTCACGACTTCGGTTGCGGCGCTCGGTCTGCCGTTGGCCGCGACAGTCTCGCGCGCCGCCTGGCCGGAACGCCCGATCACGCTGATCGTGCCGTTTGCGCCCGGCGGGCCGACCGATATCGTCGCCCGCATCCTCTCGGCCACGTTCCAGAAGACCCTCGGGCAATCGGTGGTGGTGGAGAATCGCGCCGGCGCCGCCGGCAACATCGGCATGACGCTGGCGGCGCGCGCAGCCCCGGACGGTTACACTTTGCTGCTCGCCTCAACCGCGATCGCCGTCAATCCGGCGCTATTCAGCAATCTCGGCTACGACCCGTTCAAGGACTTCACCCCGATCTGCGAACTGGTGAATGCCCCGAACGTGCTGGTGGTGAAGCCCGGCACCGGCATCGACACCGTCGCCGATCTGGTGGCGAAGGCGAAGGCCGCGGCCGGCGCGTTCAACTATTCGAGCCCGGGCGCCGGCACGAAGTCGCACCTGACCGGGGAGCAACTCAAGCTGCGCGCCGGCATCGAGATGGTGCACGTGCCCTATCGCGGCGCCGGGCCGGCCGCGCGGGCGGTACTGGAAGGCACCGTGCAGGTCGGCTCGGTCGCGCTCGCCGCTGCCGAGGGCCTGATCAAGCAGGGCCAGCTCAAGGCGCTCGCGGTCACCGGCGCGGAGCGCTGGTTCTCGCTGCCCGATGTGCCGACGATGATCGAGTCCGGCTATCCCGGCTTTGTGTCCGACACCTTCCAGGCACTGTTCGCCCCCGCCGGCATCCCAGCCGACATCAAGGCGCGGCTGGTGCAGGAGAGCCAGGCGGCGATGAAGACCTCGGAAGCGCGCGAGCAGGCGCGCAAGGCCGGCTTCGCCGTCGTCGGCGGCACGCCCGAACAGCTCGCAGCACGGCTCGCGCAGGAAATTCCCGCGGTCAAAGAGCTGGTCGCGCGGATCGGCATCAAGGTGCAGTGAAGCGCGCTTTGCCGCGTCGCCGCGCAGGGCTTCCGTGATATGAACGGGCGAGTGTATCAGCCAAGGAGCGGAAGATGACCCGTTTGGCTCTGGCGCTACGCGCTTTCGGCAGCGCGGCCGCGATCGCACTGCTGGCGACTGCCGCGCAGGCGCAGACCTATCCGACCAAACCGATCCGCCTCGTGCTGCCTTATTCGCCGGGCGGCATCATCGACACCGCAGGCCGTCACCTCGCGGTACGGCTGAGCGAAGGGCTGGGGCAGCCGGTCGTGCCGGAGAACCGGCCGGGCGCCGGTGGCGCGGTCGGCGCCGACGTGGTCGCACGTTCCGCACCGGACGGCTACACTATCATCCTGACCGATCCGGCGCTGGTTACCAATCCGACGCTGGTGGCGACCACGCCCTACGACCTCAACAAGCTGCAGGGCGTCTCGATTATCGGGTCGTCGCCAGTGGTGATCGTCGCCTCGCAGCACTTCAAGCCGAATACGTTCGCCGAGTTCATTACCTACGCCAAGGCCAATCCCGGCAAGGTCAACTTCGCATCGGCCGGCATCGGCACCGCCCCGCACCTGGCGGGGGAGATGATCAAGCTGCAAAGCGGCATCGACATGCAGCACGTGCCCTACCGCGGCATCGGGTCGGCCTATCCGGATGTGCTCAGCGGCAAAGTGCAACTGGCGTTTTCAAGCATCGCCGGCGCGGTGCCGTTCACCAAGGACAACCGGGTGAAGCCGCTCGCCACGACGCGCCTCGTGCGCAGCACGGTCTATCCCAACGTGCCCACGGTGGCGGAGTCGGGCCTGCCTGGCTTCGATGTTGACCTCTGGATCGGCATCTACGCGCCGCGTGGCGTGCCGCAGCCGGTGCTCGGGCGATTGAACGAGGCGCTGAAGAAAGCGCTGGAGCATCCCGACATGAAGGCCGCGATGGCCAAGATCGGGATCGAGCCGCGCGGCACCACGGTCGAGGAAGCCGACGCGATCACCAAGAAGGAATTCGAGAAATGGAAGAAGGTGATCGTCGACGGCAAGATTAAGCCGGAATGACGGCTCACCATTACCCCGGAAACAAAGAAGGGCTGCCAAAAAGGCAGCCCTTCCATTGTCAAGCCGTAGTCCGGCTCAAAACCCGTCAGCCCAAGGCGTCAGCCGACGCAGATCCCCTTAGAGGCAAGGATCCAGCTCACGGATGCCGGCGACTGCGGCGATAGACAATGAGACACTGGATCACCTCCTTTCAGTTGTTGACGACGACTCAATTTAGGCTAAAAACCGTTTCAACACAAGGGTTTCCCGCACCGCGCTCGCAACCGCCCACGGGGCCGAGGCAGAATGCAGCCCGTATTTGCGGCAATCGCCCTGGCGGCCCTGCCGCTGACGTTGCCGGTCAGCGACAAAGTTCCGGTATTCGACGTCGCCATGAGCTGTCGTGCCGCGGCTTCGGCCGGCCTGTCGGTGAGCGAAAGCTATCAAAGCTGCATGAACGACGAACGATCCGCGCACGAGCAACTGGTGCGCGACTGGGCAAGTTTCGCTGCCGTTGACCGCGGCCGTTGCACTGCCGAATCGTCGGGTGACGGCCTGCCGAGCTATGTCGAGCTGCTGGTCTGCCTGCAGATGTCGCGCGACGCTGCCCGGATGCGGCGAGTGCCGCCATGAACCGGAGGTTGCCCATGACCGCGCCGATCAATCGTCGCATCGTGGTGTGCGGTCTGACAGCGATGTTCGCGGTTTGCTTCGCCGCCGCAGTGTCGGCCCAAGGCGTGCCGGACTATGCGGAGATCGTCGCAGCGCCCGACCGCATCGAAGCCGACCGGATCATCGACCAGCGCCGCGATCCAGTGAATCTGCTCGCTTTTATCGGCGTGCGGCGCGGCATGAAGGTGCTCGATATGGGCGCGGGCGGCGGATACAGCACCGAATTGCTGGCCCGCGCGGTCGGCCCGACCGGCATCGTCTACGGTCAGAACGGTCCCGATGTCAGCGCGCGTGCCAAGGAGCGGTTCAATCTGCGGCTGAGCACGCCGGCGATGCTACGGGTTTCGCCGCTGGAGCAGCCGTTCGACGATCCGCTGCCGCCGGGACTCGATCAGTTCGACCTGATCACGTTCCTCTTCTACTACCACGACACGACCTACACGCCGGTCGACCGGGCGGCGATGAACCGCAAGATCTATGACGCGCTCAAGCCCGGCGGCGTGCTGGTCGTCGCCGATCATTCGGCCAAGGACGGCGAGGGCACCTCCGTCGCAAAGACACTGCACCGCATCGAGGAGAGTGTGGTGCGCCGGGAGATCGAGGCCGCCGGTTTCAAGCTGATCGGCGAAGCCGATTTCCTGCGCCGTCCCGAGGACACCCGCGACTTCTCGGTCAACCGCCCGACTGGGCCGGTCGACGAGTTCGTGCTCAAGTTCCAGAAACCAAAATAAGGGCCGCTGTGATTGCGCCGTCTCCCTTGCGGTCCCGGACTTCGTGTTTCCCCGAGATGGAAGTTGATAGCTTGCGGCCTGGTCATCGTCCTGATCACCAGCGGCATCGTGATCTGGGAGCAGTATTTCTCGGAATACTTCTCCATCATGCAGAAGCGGATTGCCGCGCTGATACACTCGATCGCGGCTATCATGGCGATCGGCCTGGGGGGTCGTGAGGTAGTGGATGAGTAATGTCGGAGTACGCGCCCGCTGCACCGTCTGCGGCTCGACCGAGAAGATTGCATTTGAAGAGATCGCGGGCGGCGACGGCACCATCAAGGCCGAGGTCTTGCTGGTGCGCAAATCCGGTATCCGCCGCGGCAGCTTCAATCCCTATCTGCTGGGCTACTGATGAACTCCTCCGTGCGCGAATCCGCCGTCCGGTTTCCGCGCCTGCCGTCGGTCGACGAGGTGCTGCGGACCGACGCGGCCGCCATTGCAATCGAGCGGTTCGGCCGCCCGGCGGTCGCTGCCGCGGTCCGTGGCGGCATCGACGCCGCACGCACGCTGCTGCGCGCCGGCCAACCGGCGGAGACGGCGACGGACGCGCTGATGAAAGCGGCAGCCGCGAAACTTGAAGCCGATGCCCGGCCGAATGTGCGTCCGGTGTTCAACCTCACCGGCACCGTGCTGCACACCAATCTTGGCCGCGCGATCCTGGCGGAAGCTGCGGTCGAAGCCGCCACCATCGCGATGCGCCAGGCGCTGGCGCTCGAATTCGACCTGGAGGGCGGACGCCGCGGCGAGCGGGATGCGCTGGTCCGCGGCCTCCTGTGCGAGCTGACCGGCGCCGAGGAGGCAACCGTGGTCAACAACAACGCCGCCGCGGTCCTGCTCGTCCTCAACACCCTCGCCAAGGGCAAGGAAGCGGTGGTGTCGCGCGGCGAACTGATCGAGATCGGCGGCGCGTTCCGCATGCCCGACATCATGGCGCGCGCGGGAGCAAAGCTGGTCGAAATCGGCACCACCAACCGCACCCACATGAAGGACTACGAGGCGGTAGTCGGCGGCAAGACCGGGTTGATTTTCAAGGTTCACACTTCGAACTACCGGATCGAGGGCTTCACCAAGGAGGTGCCCGCGCGAGAGCTTGCCACGCTCGCCAGGTCCCGCGGCGTTCCGCTGGTGCACGATCTTGGCTCTGGTACGCTCGTCGATCTCGCGCGCTACGGCCTCACGCACGAGCCGACCGTAGCCGAAGCCATCGCCGACGGCGCCGACCTGGTGACGTTCTCCGGCGACAAATTGCTGGGCGGGCCGCAGGCCGGGTTCATCGTCGGCCGCCGGGACCTCATCGCCAAGGTCAACCGCAACCCGATGAAGCGGGCACTGCGCGTCGACAAGGTGCGGCTCGCGGCGCTCGAAGCGACGCTGCGGCTCTATCGCGATCCCGACCGGCTGCACGAGCGCCTGCCAACGATCCGCATGCTGGCGCGGCCCGAGGAGGACATCGAGGCCCTGGCACATCGGCTCCTGCCAACCGTCGCCACGGCTGTTGGTGCGGACTTCACGGTCTCGGTCGTTCCCTGCATGAGTCAGATCGGCTCGGGTGCGCTGCCGACCGAGCAGATCGCGAGTGTCGGTCTCGCCTGCCGGTCCGCCGGCGCGCGCGGCAGCGGCCGCGCCTTGCTCCGTCTCGCCGCCGCCTTTCGCGCGCTTGCGGTCCCGGTGATCGGCCGGATCGAGGACCAGGCTCTGATCTTCGACCTGCGCTGCCTGGAGGACGAGGCGGGCTTCGTCAGCAATCTCGCCGCGCTGAACCCTGCGGGGGATGCGTAATGCGCTGGCTCTCCCACGTCGCTGTCGCAATTGACCGCGCCGCTCCCGAACTGCCGCTGCCGGAGCCGGTGGCATGATCGTCGGCACCGCGGGCCATATCGATCACGGCAAGACCTCGCTGGTGCGGGTGCTGACCGGCGTCGATACCGACCGCCTGAAGGAGGAGAAGGCGCGCGGCATCTCGATCGATCTCGGTTTCGCCTATCTGCCGGCCGGCGCAGGCTTG
>JBFXEX010000198.1:0-8371 GCA_050179645.1 Xanthobacteraceae bacterium
GACCAAGGCGCTCCACGAGAATACCAAGGAGTTGATGGAGTCGAGCCCGGTCTGGAGCCGATGGGATCCGAAGCGAATGGCCCATAAGCAGGATCCGGTCCCGTATCATCCGGGCGCCATCGCCTATTACGAAAAAGTCGGTCTCTTGAAGAAATAGATAGCGAGCGCTGTCGCGACGGAGCGGGCGGTTTACGCCCGCTCCGCTTCCTCCATTGCCTGATCTGTGCTGCGCCCATCCAGCCTTCGGCAGCTGGCACTGTCCGAAAGGACGTCAGATGAGCACTGACATTGAAACCGATGTCGAGGCGGCGCGGACAGCGCAGGTCATCAACGCTGCGGGAAATTTGCTCGGCACGCTGCTGACCCTCATTGCCATATTCTTCGCCGCGCAGGGGCCGATCGCGCTCGGCCTATATGTGTTCACCGAGCAGGGCCTGGCTGCGATCCTGGGGATATCGCTGTGTCTGATCTTCATTCGCATGCCTGCGCGACGCAGGACCCCGCGACGGGCAATCCCCTGGTACGATTGGGTCGCTGCGACGGCGGGACTTGCGATGGGCGGCTATCTCGCTTTCCGCTATCCGACGCTGATTGACCAGTCGTTCTATTTGAAGACCGAAGCGTTCGTGATCGGCATCGTGCTGCTGCCGCTTACGATCGAGGCGCTGCGCCGCACAGCCGGTATGAGCTTCACCGTCATCGTGGCCGCGTTCATCCTTTACGCGTTGTTCGGGGACCTGGTGCCGGGCAAGCTGCAGGCCCGCACGCAGGATCTTTACAATCTGGTTCCTTACCTCACGACCGACCCGGTCGCCATGCTCGGAATCCCGATGACGATCATCTGCGGGATCGTCGTCATGTTCATCTTCTTCGGACAGCTGTTGCTCAAGTCCGGCGCGTCGGAGTGGTTCACCGATATTGCTGCTGCGCTCACCGGCCGCCGTCGCGGTGGCGCGGCGAAAATCTCGGTGGTCGGATCGAGCCTGTTCGGCATGATCTCCGGAAGCGCGGTCAGCAATGTCGCCACGACCGGCGTGATCACGATCCCGTTGATGCGGCAGAGCGGTTACGCGCCGAAGGTTGCGGGCGCAATCGAAGCCGTATCCTCGACGGGCGGGCAGATCATGCCGCCGATCATGGGCGCCGCAGCCTTTCTCATGGCCGAGTTTCTACAGATCACTTACGCACAGGTCGTGATTGCCGCACTCGTGCCGGCGATCCTTTATTACGTCGCGGTCTTCATTTACGCGGACCTTGAGGCCGCACGAAAGAACATCGCCCCGATTCCAGCGGACAAAATCCCGCCGATCCGACGGGCGGTGGCGGACGGATGGTTCTTTGCCATTCCGATCGGCGTTCTGATCTACGACCTGTTTTGGCTCAATCGTACGCCCGAGCAAAGTGCGCTGTTCGCTGCAGGTACCGTGATCCTTGTGACCTGGGTGTTTGGCTACAAGGGCAAGCGGCTCGGTCTCTCCGAGATCGGCAAGGCGGTGCGGGATACCGGGATCGTGGTCGTGGATGTCGTCATTGTCGGCGCGATGGCCGGAATCATCATCGGCATCATCGACGTCACCGGACTCGGCTTCGGCTTGACGTTCATCCTCGTGCAGTTCGGGGAGCACAGCCTCCTGGCGCTGTTGTTGCTGACCGCGCTGGTCTGCATCGTGCTCGGGATGGGGATGCCGACCACCGCGATCTACCTCCTGGTGGCGACGCTCGCCGCGCCGCCGTTGATCAAGCTCGGCATTCATCCGATCGCGGCGCACCTGTTCGTGTTCTACTTCGGACTGGTGTCGCTGATCACACCACCGGTGGCGATTGCGGCGTTCGTTGCCGCCAACATCGCCGGCTCGCAGCCGATGGAAACCGCCGTGCAGGCAGTGAGGCTGGGCTGGACCGCGCTGGTCGTGCCGTTCATGTTTGTGATGTCGCCGAACCTGATCATGCAGGGGCAACCGATCAACATCGCGGTTGCGGTGGCGACGGCGTTCATGGGCGTATGGATCGCGACTGCGGGCATGCTGGGCTATTTCTTCAGGCCGATGCGGTGGCCGATCCGCGCGGCCTATATCGCCTCGGGCCTTGCGCTGCTCGTCCCGAACCAGGCGTTCGACGGTGCGGGATATCTGGAGGTCGCCGGATTCCTGGTCGCGGCGGCGACGATTGGCGGCGAGTTTCTTGTCACCAGACGCTTGCGCCCGGCGTGATCGGACGCTCCAGCCCGCAAGGCGAACGATCGCGCGACCTTGGAAGCGCGTCGATCGAACTCTGGTCATCTGATGTGCGGCATGAAGGACATATTCTGCCGGCGGTGCTACCTTCGGTCGACCCGGGTCGCGTTGCAAATGACCGCAGCCGCGGCCAGCGTTGCGCCGCGACGCGATAGAATGAGAGCGCTGCAGGGAACGTCTTGCCGGACTATCTTCTCGCCATCGACCAGGGCACGACCTCGACGCGCGCCATCGTGTTCGACAATGCGCTCGCGCCGGTTGCGACTGCGCAGCGTGAGTTTTCCCAGCTCTATCCGGCCCCCGGCGAGGTCGAGCACGATCCGGAGGAAATCTGGTCGACGACCGAAGCGACCGTGCGCGATGCACTCGCCAAGGCCGGCGCCACATCGCGGGACATTGCGGCGCTCGGTATCACCAACCAGCGCGAGACCACGCTGGTCTGGGATCGCGCCAGCGGGCGGCCGATTCACAACGCCATCGTATGGCAGGACCGCCGCACAAGCGCGGCCTGCGCCGAATTGCGGCGGCTCGGCCACGAGCCGGAAATTGCCGCCAAGACCGGCCTGCTGCTCGATCCGTATTTTTCCGCCACCAAGGTCGCCTGGATTCTCCGCAACGTCGCGGGCGCTGCCGAGGCCGCGCAAGCCGGGCGGCTGGCGTTCGGCACGGTCGATACGTTCCTGCTGTGGCGGCTGACCGGCGGCAATGTGCACGCGACTGACGCCACCAACGCCTCGCGCACGCTGTTCTACGATATCCGGCGCGGCGCCTGGGACGAGGACCTGTGCCGGCTGTTCGGCGTGCCGATGAACATGCTGCCGGAGGTGCGCGATTGTGCCGGCGAGTTCGGCGTCACGGAGCTATTCGGTGGCGCGCTCCGCATTCTTGGCATTGCCGGCGATCAGCAGGCCGCCACCGTCGGGCAGGGCTGCTTTAAGCCCGGCATGATGAAAGCGACCTACGGCACCGGCTGCTTCGCGCTGCTCAATACTGGGCCTGAGCCGGTAGCGTCGCACAACCGGCTTCTCACCACGGTTGCGTACCAGCTTGCCGGCAAGCGGACCTATGCGCTCGAAGGCGCGATCTTCATCGCCGGCGCGGCGGTGCAATGGCTTCGCGACGCGTTGCACGTGATCAGCAAGGCGCCAGACGTGAATGCGCTCGCCGCGCAGGCCGATCCGGCCGAGCAGGTCTACCTGGTGCCGGGATTCGTCGGTCTCGGTGCGCCGTGGTGGGATGCGCAGGCGCGCGGCGCGATCTTTGGGTTGACCCGCAAGTCGGGCGTCGCCGAACTCGCCCGCGCGACGCTGGAGGCGGTCGGTTATCAGACCCGCGATCTGCTCGATGCGATGCACGCCGACTGGCCGGGCGCGGCCGGCACGGTGTTGCGGGTCGATGGCGGCATGGCGGCAAGCGACGTGGCGATGCAATTTCTCGCCGATATCCTGGCGGCGCCTGTTGACCGCCCGGTGGTGATGGAGACGACGGCGCTCGGGGCCGCCTATCTTGCCGGCTTTGCCGCGGGCGTGTGCCCGGAGCCGGCGGAGTTCGCCACGCAGTGGCGGCGCCAGCGAAGATTTGAGCCCGGCATGGATCAGGAAACGCGCGAGCGCAAATGGGCCGGCTGGCGGGACGCGGTGCGACGGACGCTGACGCAACAATCGTGACAGCGCAATGCGCTCGCCCTTCGCGGCTTGCGCCGCGCGCGTTCCGTCATTCTGGGCGGCGACGCTCGGGCGCGGCGCTTCCGGATTCAGGCGTCACGAACATTGCACTGAAGATGATGTAAGGCAGCCAGAGGAACAGCGGCATGGCACAAGTCCTTCGGTCAGTCCCACCGCCGCACAGATAACGTCGCACCGTGGCCGAAGTTCCAATGCCAAGAGCGATCAAGCGGCTCGCTCTCCACGGGACAATCGATCCGTCCCGCTTCTCAACTTTCCGCCGCTTTTTTCGCGCGGTCGATCGCCTCCATCACCAGCCGCTCCGCGCCTTCCGTGTCGAGCCACTTCACGATCGTGACCCACTTGCCCTTTTCCAGGTCCTTGTAGTGCTGGAAGAAGTGCGCGATCTGCTCGCACATGATGGCGGGCAGGTCCTGGTAGCTGTGGACGCCCTTGTAGAACGGATGCAAGGCGTCGACCGGCACCGCCAAAATCTTCTCGTCACCGCCCGCTTCATCCTCCATCACCAGCGCGCCGACCGGCCGGCAGCGGATCACGGCGCCCGGCACCACCGGCACCTGGCTCACGACCAGGACATCGCAGGGGTCGCCGTCCGCCGACAGCGTGTGCGGAATGAATCCATAGTTGCCGGGATAGAACATCGCGGTGTGCAGGAAGCGGTCGACGAACAACGCGCCGGAGGTCTTGTCGATCTCGTATTTCACCGGCACGCCGCCATGCGGGATCTCGATCACCGCATGAATGTCCTTGGGCGGATTGGTCCCCGCCGTGATGTGCTTGATGTCCATGACGACCTCGGTCGGGCGGGCGTTGCTGCCTCGGGGAGCGGAACGTTCCCTGTGGCCTCGATCGAGGCTAACAGATTCGAGCGCGGGACGACGCGCGCATCCGCATCATGCCAGGCGTCTGCGGTGCCGCTGGGGCCCTTACGTGGCGCACGCGATGCATCTGGTCGCGGTCGGCAGCGCCTTGAGACGCTTGGGGTCGATCGGTTCGCCGCAATTGGCGCAGATCCCGTAGGTGCCTTCGTCGATCCGCTTCAGTGCCACTTGAATCTGGCGGATCTCCTGAAGTTCGGAGTTTTCGATCGCTCCGAGCGCGTCCTGGTTTTCCAGTTCGGCGGCCTGCTCGGAGAAATCCGCCGACAACGGCTTGCGCAGTTCGCTGTCGATATCGCCAACCCGGCGCGTCAGATCGGCCAGGCGGGCCTGGAGCGCTTTCACGATGCTCTCGTCTGTCGTCATGGTCCGGCGATCCTCCGACACTCGTGTCCCGATACGATACCGATGTTCGCAGCAGCATGCGCCGCCCCCATTTGCGAACTTCTGAACCTCACACTAACCGATCTTGGGAACGATTTCGCGCGGTGCCAATGTGACCGCAAGGACCGGTGGGCGGAGCCGCCTTTTCTTGACATCCTGACCGTTTGTGTGAACGTTTCCGGGCAGATTTCGCCGGGCGGCCGTTGTCGTCGACGGATTCGCAAGGGGAAGGGGCTGGCCGGTCGAGGCGAATCGCCTCAATTCGCGAGGACGGGCAGGGCGGATCGGCTCGGGGACATCCATGGTGCGCAAACTGATGGTATCGGGTCTCGTTGCAGCCGCTCTTTCGGCCGGAACGAGCGTTGCCGCGGCCCAGTCGAGCGCCCGGGCGCCCGGTGTGGTGATCCAGGAGGCGAACGCGCTGCGCGCGCAAATTCATCGCTTCCACGCGGGGCCGGGCATTTGGAGCGGTTACTCGCCGCCGCCGGTTCATTACTGCCGCATCCTCAGCACCGGAGAGCTGGTGCTGAAGGAGCTGGTGTACCTCGCCAACCGGGCGATCCAGTACGGCCCGTCAAGCCTGGTGTCGCCGTTGCAGCGCGCGGCCGACGGCATCAGCGACGAGCTCGACCACGAAGAAGAGATCAACAACCAGGCCGGTTTCAACTACGCGCCCAATACCTATCCGTGCCCGGCGCCGAATTCGCCGTTTGCGGCTCGCGCCGCCGTGCTCCCCGCGGTTAACCAGCGAATGCCGGCCTGCCGCGTCAAGGCCAACGCGCTTCGGCTCACCGCCGCCGCGCGCCGCAACCTGATGCAGCAGTGCCTGCGCGTTATCCCCTGACGCGCGAGCCCGGCCTCAAGCACGGCATCTTACGATCTCTCGCTGCACCGTCATGGCCGGGATTCCCGGCCCATGTCTTTGAAGCAGTTAAAAAAGTAAGACATGGATGCCTGCGACAAGCGCGGGCATGACGGATAGAGACGTTCGTTGGGACGTGCGCGTATGCGATCGCACGAAACCATCTTTAACTATGCCCATGCCCGACCGCTCCCAGCGGCCGGGTGCCTTCAATTTGAACAACGAGGTTCACGCGTGATTTGCACCTTGAGCCAAGGATGCCCCCCGAGTGTGACGGCGAACCTGAAGGGCATTACCATGCGAGACCTGCTGGACGAGCAAAGATACGAGGAGATCGAGGCCACCAAGACTCTGCTCGCCTTCTGCCGGGAAGACATCGTAGCGGCGCGGCTGAAGCTCGCGTCGGACGATCGGCTCGCTCCGGAAGAGCACGCAAAGCTCTGGCAGATCGTCGAGGACCGTGAATGGTTTATGAAGATGCTGGCCGAGGATTTCCGCTGGCAACTTGAGCAGATCGACCGCGAGCTGGAAAAGAAGCTGCAACGCTGAGGCTGCATTGGCACCCGGTTTGGCTTGATCATTGCGAGGCGACGCGGTCGTCGTGGACGCTGGTCGATTCAGTCAAAGAAGAAGCTTGCGCAATTGTTCACCCCACCCCGCCGCCTCGCATCCGCTCGGCGTCGACCCTCTCCCTCCAGGGGAGGGTGAAGAGAGAGCGTCGGTTGCGGATACAAGACTGCCTGGATTTTCACTTTCGGAATCTGGAACTGACCTTGCCACGGCCCACCCTCCCCTGGAGGGGGAGGGTCTGCGAGCCGCGCGTATTCGCGCGGCGAGACGGGGTGGGGTGAAGCACTGCTGAAGAGCCCTGTTGCGTCACCTGAGGCGCCTCGGCGCGCTAGTCGAAAGCGAAGATGCGCTTCCAGTCGTTCTTCATGCTGATCACGGTCCAGCCCTTCTTCTTCGCCTCGTCGTAAAGCGCCTGGGTGAAGGTGCCGACCTTGCTGTCGGGGAGGCCGGTGGCGGGACCATAAGCGTATTCGCGCGTGGCGTCGTCGTGCAGCACCAGCATCTTGAGCCGCGCGCCGGCGCCGGCGCCGGTCCATTACAGCATCTGCCGGTCGCCGGTCGAGTTGCCGAACGCAGCGTAGGGCCGCCGGCCGATCATCAGGTGAATGCCCTCGACCTTGCCGGCATTGTTGTCGTTGAGGAGGAGCCTGGGATCCTTGACCAGGGTCGGTTTGCCGTCCTTGCCGTAACTGTATTTCGTTCCAGACGCAGTCCCGATCACCTGCTCGGGCGGGATGCCGTAGACCTTCTCGGCGTAGACCCGCACGAAGTCCTGGCCGCCACCGGTGACGATGTAGGTCTTGTAGGCATTGGCACGCAGGTAGCGCAGCACGTCGTGCATCGGCTGATAGGTGAGTTCGGTATAGGGGCGCTTCCAGCGCGGATGCCGCGCGGTTTCGAGCCACTTGCTCGCCTCGGCCTTGAACTCCTCGACCGTCATGCCTGTCAGCGTCGCGACCAGCACCTTTTCGAGATCGTGCATCGGCAGCTTGGCGATGGCCTCGCGGTTGCCGGAGAGCACGGTCTTGAACGGTTCGACGTTCTTGAGCTCCGGCCGTTTGGCGACCACCGCCGGCACGCGGTCCAGGCAGTAGATGATTTGCGTGTACATCGGTTTCTCGACCCACAGCGTGCCGTCCTGGTCGAACGTCGCGATGCGTTCCTCCGGAGGGACATAGTTGGGGCTTGAGCGCTCGGTGGTGGCGCGCACGAAATCGATGATCGCCTGTTTCGCCGGGCCGTCGTTCCAGGACGGCAGCGGTGCTTCCGTCGTCGCGGTCTGTGCCGGCGCGGAGGTGGGAAGCAGCGGTACCGACAAGGCCGGCAGCAGTGCCAGGCTCAGGATCAGCGCGCGGCGTCGGAGGTCAGGGGAACGACCGATCGGCTTCATGTTCGGGTCTCCACGTCTGGCGATTTCAGAACCTGATGATGCTGGTCGAAACGATGCGCCGATCGAACGATCGGCCGACGGCAGATGCGCGGCGCCGCCGCGCGACTTTCCAAACTTCAACTGTGAGCCACTTCACATTCAATCCCGGCAAGCGGCGCAATATTTGCGGCAGGTCCGCAAGGCCAATCGTGCATCGCGTTCGGCCTGAGCGAAAGCAGCAGCGGCGTACCCACATCCGGCAAGGAAGCGGGGAGCATCATGGCGAAGTTTCATACCCTGCAGATCGGCCGCAGCAAAGTGAAACTGTCGCGCAGCGACACGCAGATCGCGGTACGGCCCCAGGTCGGCATGGCGCAATCGATGGAGAA
>JBFXEX010000199.1:0-8351 GCA_050179645.1 Xanthobacteraceae bacterium
TCCTTGCCCATCAACTCAAGCTCAGGCGCACCTTGCGCAATGAAATTTAAGAGGTCGAATGCAATCGTCTCGCGAAATCTTCCAATTCCAGGAAATAATTCATTGATCTCATCGGTGGTGCCAAACGCGAAGAAGCCATGTTCGATGGGGACGAGTGGGAACCGGCTCGCTCGGCAGGCGGCGGTCATCGCGTTATTCCCCACAGCTCCGGTTGGTTCGAAATAGCGAATAACATCCGGGCACTCAGCCACGCGCAGCCAGTTCGAGGTTAACCGTTCCGGTTTGTTGAGAAGAGGAATTGCGCTCCGGCGTCGGTAGAGTTCCCAATTTGGGTTGATGATTGGCGTACTGCGCCGAGGTACGCGCTGCCGATCCAGCGCATTGAGCAGTTTGGCGAGTCCTTCCGCCCAGCCGCGCTCAAATTGACATACTGGAGTTCGCCAATGCCAAAGACCTTTTTGTATTTCTCCAACCGAAGTGGGATAATGAATTTCTTGTCGCTCAAATCTTTCGCCAGGTCTTCTGCAATACCAATTTCTTCTTGTACGCCTTCTCGTTCTAAGGTTGCGGTACGTCCGCAAAGAAGCATCTTGGCTGCGCGCTTTTGGAGCGTGTCGGTAATTTCCTTGCGCCCACGGGTCCCAGGTTCTAGCGTTAGGATGTCGGCGAAAACTTCATAACCTGCCGCTTCAAGCCGCGGCGCGAGCCACAAAGCGAACTCATCATCGCCGGGCGTGGCCTTGCTAATGAAAAGAACCGTGCGCTCTTGTGGGGCTGAATTGCCGACCATCGAAATATGTAGTTTGAAACGTCGCGGACAAAAAACGAATCAGACAAACCATCATAGCGCGATCGCCTGCACTAAAAAATTGAGAATGTGAGTCACGCTGGCAAATTTTAATGTGTGCGCGGTCTGGCCCGCGCGGCATTGCGAAGTCAATACTACGCCGGCGGCGCCTTCTTGGTGAACAGGTCCGTAGCCCGGATGGAGTAGCGAAATCCGGGATCGGCGTCGCAAAACCCCGCATTCCGCTTCGCTCCATGCGGGCTACGGGGTCGGTCATTGCCTCACGCGCTCTTGGGACCCTTCTTCACGAACAATCCCTTCAGCTTCCCCCCCGTCGCCTTGAGGTTGTCCCACAGCTCGATCTTGGCGCCGTGCTTGTGCATGATCACGCTCTGCTGCGCCACCGACAGGGTGTTGTTCCAGGCCCAGTAGATGACGAGGCCCGCCGGGAAGCTCGCCAGCATGAAGGTGAAGATGATCGGCATCCACTCGAAGATCATCTGCTGCGTCGGGTCGGGCGGCGGCGGGTTGAGCTTCATCTGCATCCACATCGTCACCCCCATGATCAGCGGCCAGGCGCCGAGCATCAAAAACGCGCCGATCAGCGGCACGTGCGAGGGGTCGAACGGCAGCAGCCCGAACAGGTTGAACACCGTGGTCGGGTCGGGCGCGGCGAGGTCCTTGATCCAGCCGAAGAACGGCGCGTGGCGCATCTCGATGGTGACGAACAGCACCTTGTAGAGCGCGAAGAATACCGGAATCTGGACAAGGATCGGCAGGCAGCCGGAGATCGGGTTGATCTTCTCCTTCTTGTACAGCTCCATCATCGCTTGTTGCTGCTTCATCTTGTCGTCGGCGTAGCGCTCGCGGATCGCCATCATCTCCGGCTGCACCGCCTTCATCTTCGCCATCGAGGCGTAGGACTTGTTGGCCAGCGGGAAGAACACGAGCTTGATCAGCACGGTGACGATCAGGATCGCCAGGCCGAAATTGCCGACCTTGTGGTAGATCCAGTCCATCACGATGAACAGCGGCTTGGTGATGAAGTAGAACCAGCCCCAGTCGATCAGCAGCTCGAAGCGGTTGAGCTTCAGCGCGTCGTTGTAGCCGTCGACGATCGAGACTTCCTTGGCGCCGGCGAACAGGTGTAGGTCTGTCGCGGCGCGGCCGCCCGGCGCGATCACCTGCGCGGGGGCGATGTAGTCGGCCTGGTAGGTCTTGAGGTTGCCGGCCTGGCCGAACGAGAATTTGGCGTCGACCTTGATGTCGGTCGCGGGAATGAGCGTCGCGGCCCAGTATTTGTCGGTGATGCCGAGCCAGGAATTCACCGCCGAGTGCGGGATGGTCTTCTTCTTCTCGACGTCGGAGTAAGTCACCTCCTGCAGGCCCTGGTCGCCGAACACGCCGATCATGCCTTCGTGCAGGATGTAGTAGCCGAGCGTCTGTGGGGTGCCGTGGCGGGAGACGAGGCCGTAGGGATAGAGCGTGACCGGCACCGTGCCCTTGTTCATCACCTCGTCGCGGACGGTGAACATGTACTTGTCGTCGACCGCGATGGTGCGGCGGAATTCCAGGCCCTCGCCGTTGTTCCAGGTCAGCGTGACCGGACGGTCGACCTCGAGCGCGCCGGAGCCGGACTGCTGCCACAGCGTGTCCGGGGCGGGGAGCTTCAGCGCGGTGCCGCCGGGCGGCGACCAGCCGAACTCGGCGTAGAACGGGTGCGGGCTGCCGGAGGGCGCGAGCAGCACGATCGGCGGCGATTTCGGGTCGACGGTCTCGCGGTAGCGGGTCAGCGACAGATCGTCGATGCGGCCGCCCTTGAGGTTGATCGAGCCGGCGAGGCGCGGGGTGTCGATCTGGATGCGGGGCGACTGGGCGAGGATCTGCTCGCGGGTCAGCGTCGGCACGGCGGCGGGCTGGCCGGGGATCTGCGGGGTCGCGACCGGGCCCTGCGGCGGGGTCGAGCCGGGGGCCGGCGTGGTGCCGGGCGGGGCCTGCGGCGTCTGCTGGCCGGGCACCTGCTGCTGCTGCTGTGGCGGTGGCTGCTGCTTCTGCATCTGCGGCAGGCCGACGAAAATCTGCCACACAATCAGCACCAGCGCCGACAGCACGATGGCGAGGAGCGTATTTTTCTGGTCGGTCATCTAGTGGCTCGTATCGCTCGGGGCTTGCGTTGGGCGGGCCGCCGATCGCCGCGCCAGGTCTCTCGCGGTCGTCGTCTCCAGCCGGCGCATCGCGCCATTGAATTCCTCGACCAGCCGGTCGAACGGCAACTCCAGCGCGGCGCGGCGTCCGACGAGGACGTAGTCATGGCCCGGGCGCATCCGCCCGGCGGCCGAGCGCGACACGACCGCCTTGAGCCGCCGGCGGACGCGATTGCGCTCGACGGCGCTTCCCACCTTCTTGGTGACGGTGAAACCGACCCGGATCGGACCACTGTCGCCTCGCTTTCGGGCCTGCACCACGAAGGCTGCGGTCGGCGCTTTGGCGCCGGTCGCGGCCGCAACGAAATCGGCCCGTTGTCTCAGCCGCTCCATGGGCGCTTCCCACGCGGCGTGCCGGGAGCCGACGTCAGGCGCTGAGCCGCTTGCGACCTTGCGCGCGCCGCTTGGCGATGATCTTGCGGCCGCCCTTGGTCGCCATCCGGGCGCGATAACCGTGACGGCGCTTGCGCACCAGCTTGCTGGGTTGATAGGTCCGCTTCACGGGTCGGTCTCCGCTGGCCGCGCAAATGCTGTGTCGACGGTCGGTGATCCTGCGGCGGGGCGCGCTGGCCGTAACGCCCAAAGCCTCGATCTGTCGGGGCCTGCCGCATTCAAAAGGCTCGCGGCTTATAAGGGAGGCCGGCCTCGCTCGTCAATGCAAGGACGGGTTCCGCAAGCGTGAATGGCGCCCCTAGCCGGCATGCCGTTTCGCGAGATTTTCGCCAGAAGTCGTCAAAAGACGGTGAAAGGGACGTTTCGGTCGTCGCAGTCCACTAAGATCGCCGCGTTGGCTCAGCGCCATGTCTCGGCGCCATGTCCCGGCGTTCCTCGCGCGATCAGGTCGCCATTCCGTGGATTGATGATGCCCGATCGACGCGATCCATCGAGTTTGCCCAGTCTGCCGCCGCAGGACGAAGGGCAGGGCCGCTCGCCGTGGCGGTTCGTGCCACTCGCCGCGGTCGTTTTGCTTTCGGTCCTGATCTTGGCGATGGGCTGGCACCGGCACCTGACGTTCGAGACGTTCGTGCGTCAGCACGCAGTCCTGCGCGATTTCATCGCGCGAGACCTGACCGCTTCGATCGCCGCCTATGTGGCGCTCTATGTCGCCGTCGTGGCGCTGTCGTTGCCGGGCGCGCTGTTCCTGACGGTGGCGGGCGGAATCATGTTCGGAGCGATACTCGGCGGCATGGCCGCATTGGTCGGCGCGACGGTCGGCGCCGTCTGCATCTTCCTGATCGCCAGGAGCGCGCTTGGCGAGCATCTCGTGCGCCGCGCGGGACCTGGGGCGGCGAAGGTCGCGGAAGGCTTCCGGGCCGACGCCTTCAGCTATCTGCTGTTTCTCCGCCTGGTTCCGATCTTCCCGTTCTGGCTGGTCAATCTGGTTCCGGCCCTGGCCGGCGTCGGCCTGCGGACATTCGTGGCGGCAACAGCGCTCGGCATGATCCCCGGAACCTTCGCGTTTACCTTTGTCGGCGCCGGTCTTGAAAGTGTCGTGGCCGCGCAGGAGGCCGCTTATCGGGCCTGCGTGGCGGCGGGGCGGCCAGAGTGCCGGCTCGATTTCAATCTCAAGAGCGTGATCACGCCCGAAATCCTGGCCGCGCTCGCGGCGCTCGGCGTCCTCGCGCTGGTTCCTGTCGTCGTGACGCGGCTGCGGACCCGCTTCACCAAGACGTCCGGCTGACGACACCGCACGAGGCGAGACATGACGGAATCACTGACCCCCGACATCTGCGTCATCGGCGCTGGCTCGGGTGGACTGTCGGTCGCGGCCGGTGCGGCTGCCTTCGGCGTGCCCGTCGTGCTGGTCGAAAAGGGCAGGATGGGCGGCGATTGCCTTAACACCGGCTGCGTGCCGTCGAAGGCGCTGCTCGCCGCCGCCAAGCGGGCGCATGCGATCGCTCACGCCCAGCCGTTCGGGCTCGATGCCAGGCCCGCCGAGATCGATTTTGCGCAAGTCCACCGGCATGTGCATGAGGTGATCGCGGCGATTGCGCCGAACGACTCGGTGGCGCGCTTCACCGGGCTTGGGGTGCGGGTGGTCGCCGGCACCGCGCGCTTTCGGGATCCCGACACCGTGACGGTCGGCGACGCTTTCGAGATCAAGGCCCGGCGCTTTGTCATTGCGACCGGTTCGTCGCCGGCCGTGCCGCCGATTCCAGGGCTTGAGAGCACTCATTACCTGACCAACGAGTCGATTTTCGACCTGACGGCGCGCCCGGAGCACCTCATCATCATCGGGGCGGGGCCGATCGGGCTCGAACTTGCGCAGGCGTTTTGCCGTCTCGGGACGCGGGTGACGGTGCTCGAGGCCGCACGGCCCCTGGCGCGCGAAGACCCCGAATGCGCCGCCATCCTGCTCGAGGTTCTCAAGGCCGAGGGCATCGATATTCGGGCCGGCGCATCGGTGGTGCGGGTCGAGACAGCGTCACCGGGCATCCGGGTCGTCGTGCGAGCCGGCGGCGACACCGAGGAGGCGATTGACGGCAGCCACCTGCTGGTGGCGACCGGCCGCCGCGTGGATGTCGGCGATCTCGGGCTCGACCGCGCGGGCATTGCCCACGACCGCAAGGGCGTCCGGGTCGACCGGCGGCTGCGTACCACCAACCGGCGCGTCTACGCGGTCGGCGACGCCGCTGGCGGGCTGCAATTCACTCACGTCGCCAACTACCATGCCGGAATCGTGCTGCGGAACGTACTGTTCCGGCTGCCCGCCACGGTCAGCGAGGCCGCGGTTCCGCGCGTGACCTACACCGATCCGGAACTCGCGCAGGTCGGGCTCACCGAGGATGAGGCGAAGCAGCGAGGCGAGCGCATCCAGGTGCTGCGCTGGCCCTATGATGAGAACGACCGGGCTCAGGCGGAACGGGAAACCACCGGTAATATCAAGGTCGTAACGACCGATCGGGGGAGAATCCTGGGGGCCACGATTTTGGGGCCCGCGGCCGGAGAAACGATCACCACCTGGACTCTCGCCATCGGCCAAAAACTGAACATTCGCGCCCTTGCCGGTATCATAATCCCTTATCCTACCCTCTCCGAAGTTGGAAAACGGGCCGCGATTACCTATTTCATGCCGCGTTTGCGGAGTACTTGGTTGCGTCGCATCGTCGTTTGGCTGCGCCGATTCGGGTGAGCGGCCGGACCCCAGACCGAAAGGTACCAGACAACCAGGCATGACAGATCGACCTGCGGCGGAACAAACGACCCGCAGTCGCCGGCTGCGCCTCGAGCTCTCGGGCAAGCTTCTGGTTCTCACGATCCTGTTCGTGATGATCGCCGAAGTGCTGATCTATGTTCCGTCAATCGCCAATTTCCGCTCCAACTGGTTGAACGACCGGCTGTCCGCCGCGTACACGGCGGCGCTCGTGCTGGACGCGGCGCCGAGCGGCATGGTGCCGGACGATCTGGCGCGCCAGATCCTCGATTCGATCGGCGCACGGGCGGTCGCGATGAAGATGGGACAGCAGCGCCGGCTGCTCGTGGTCTCCGAGATGCCGCCGGAAATCCAACACGACATCGACATGCGCGACATGTCCTGGCATCGCGCCATCATCGATTCGTTCGAGACGCTGTTCGGCCGCGACATTGACGTGATGCGGGTGGTCGGACCGGCGCCGATGGGCGGCGAGTTCGTGGAAATCATCCTCGACGAGAAGCCGCTGCGCAACGCCATGCTGCGGTTTTCGGCCAATATCCTGTTACTCTCGCTGGTGATCTCCGGCATCACGGCGACACTGGTCTATCTCACCCTTCATTATATGTTCGTGCGCCCGCTGCGCCGGATCACCGCCAACATGACAGCTTTCCGCGAGCAGCCGGAGAATCCGTCGCGGATCATTGTAGCGTCCGGGCGGCAGGATGAAGTCGGCACTGCCGAACGCGAACTGGCGAGCTTGCAGACCGAGCTGGCGACGCTGCTGCAGCAGAAGAGCCATCTCGCCTCGCTCGGTCTCGCGGTGTCCAAGATCAATCACGATCTGCGTAATCTCTTGACCTCCGCGCAGCTGTTTTCCGAGCGGCTGGCAAAGATCGCCGATCCGCACGTGCAGCGCTTCACGCCGGCGCTGATGCGCGCGCTCGAACGCGCGATCGCGTTCTGTGAATCGACCTTGTCGTACGGCGGCGTGCAGGAGCCGCCGCCCGACCGCCAGATGGTTCCCCTTGAGCCCTTGGTGGAGCAGGTTCGAGAGACTCTCGGCCTCGACCCCACCGCGCCGACCCGCTGGGTCAGCGCGGTCGAGCGCGGTCTCGAGGTCGATGCCGATCCGGATCAGTTGTTCCGCGTGCTGCTCAATCTCGGGCGCAATGCCGTGCAGGCGCTCGACAGCCAGGCCGCTAAGGCCACAGGTAACGCCCAGGTTCGCGTCACCGGTCGCCGTGAAGGCGCCGTGGTGGTGATCGAGGTCTCCGACACCGGACCGGGACTTCCCGCCAAGGCGCGCGAGCATCTGTTCGAAGCTTTCCAGGGATCGGGACGCAGCGGCAGCACGGGCCTCGGTCTTGCCATCGCGTCCGAACTGGTGCGGGCACATGGCGGCGACATCCGGCTGGTCGACGGCACCATCGGCGCAACCTTCCGCATCACCATCCCGGACCGCACGGTCGAACTCAGCACGCGGCGCACCGAACGCGCTCAGGCGTAGAGGCGATCGGTTTGCACGGTTTCGGCCCCGCATTGACAACGTCCTGCCGCTCGCCTCGACTGCCCGCGTGAACTTTCATCAAAACATCGCACGGTTTGCATCGCCGTGACGCTCGGTGGACTTCCGCAAGCGATCATGCTCGCGCAGGGCTGGCGGCGCGCGCTGCTTGCGCTTGCGTCCGGTCTCGTCTCAGTGCTGGCGTTGCCGCCGTTTCATCTTTGGCCGGTGCTTTTCCTGACGTTTCCGGTACTCGTCCGGCTGCTCGATGGCTCCGGTAGCGGCGCGCGTGGGGTGTGGCGCGGGGCACTGACGGGCTGGCTATTCGGATTCGGGTATCTGCTCGCCGGGCTCTACTGGCTCGGCCATGCGTTTCTCGTCGATGCTAAAACCTTCGGCTGGATGCTGCCGTTTGCGGTCCTGACCGTGCCGGCCGGACTGGCGATTTTTCCCGCCGCTGGCACGGCGCTAGCGCAACTACTCTGGACGCGCGGCGCGCCG
The DNA here is from genome assembly GCA_050179645.1 of Xanthobacteraceae bacterium. Lineage (GTDB taxonomy): Bacteria > Pseudomonadota > Alphaproteobacteria > Rhizobiales > Xanthobacteraceae > VAZQ01. The sequence continues at coordinate 8,133 of JBFXEX010000199.1, forward strand.
CGCATCTTGGCGCTGGCGGCAGCGCTCACCGCCGCCGAATGGTTGCGCGGCCACGCGCTCACGGGCTTTCCGTGGAATACCTTCGGTTATGCGCTGACCGCGCCGCTCGCGCTCGCACAGGGTGCGGCGCTCGTTGGTATCTGGGGCCTCACGTTCCTGGCAATTTCGGCCATTGCCACGCCGGCTGCGCTAACCGACAGTCGCGCTGACACCCGACGC
>JBFXEX010000200.1:0-8049 GCA_050179645.1 Xanthobacteraceae bacterium
CATGCGATTGTGCCCAGTCGCCGATGGGACCCGATGCGGTGGCGAGTTGCGTCTGCAGCCGCGGCACCAGCAGCACGACGCCTACCGCGATCAGCAGCGCGGCCGCCACGGCGCGGAACAGGTCGTGGTCGAAGCCCGCAGCGAAGCCGACCGTCGCCACGAACAGGCCGATGATCACGAACGAGAGCGCAAGCCCCGCGGCGAGCGCCACGGGGCCGAGACGATGTTCGCCGAGCGCGGTCGCGACCACGATCGGCACTAGCGGCAGCACGCAGGGAGACAGCGCCGACAGTACGCCGGCCATCAGTGCGAGGGCGATGCTGCCCATCTACCGTCACCCGCCGTGATCAGATCGACTTGTTGAGCAGCACCTCAATCGAGGCCGGATTGGTGTCGCCGGTCGAGCGGCCGACTTCCGTCTTGCCCTTGAACACGATCAGCGTGCTCTGTCGCTGCACGTTGAACTTGCGCAACAGGTCTTTCTGCGAATCGAAGTCGATGTTGAACGCGACCAGCGACTTCATGCGCGGCTCAGCTTGGAGCCGCGCCAGGATGGGTGCCTGGGCCTTGCAAGTCGGGCACCACGGCGCCGACACGTCGATCAGGATCGGCAGGCCGGCGGCCTGTGCAGCCTCGAATGCCTTCTGATCGAATGGCTTCTTCTCCGCTGCAAGCGCCGTCGGGGCGAGCGAAAGGGTGGTGGCGAGCGCGAGAGCCCCCAGCAGATGACGTCGATTCAAGATATTGCCCTCCGTGATCGGTGAAACGGGATGACGACGATAGCGGTGTTTTCGGATAATCTGATTCACATTTGCCCTGCGTCGGATCACAACGTCGTGGCAACGCGCGTGATCAATATGAGGACTTCGTTCGATCGATGCGCAAACTCCGTTCATTCCCGCGCAAGCGGAAATCCAGTGCTGCAGCCGGCAGCCTGGCTCGCCACGTGCGAAATGAGCCGCTTGAGCTCGCGGTCGACCGTGCCGTCCGGATCCCAGATCGCGGCGCTCAGCATACCGAACCCCTTGGTCAGCTTCGGATTGCGCTGCATGATCAGCATGCTGTTGGGGATAAAGCCCCTGCGCTGGCGCGCGACTTCGAGCTGTTCCTTCAGTTCCGGCGTGTGGTCCGCCGGCAGCGGTGCGAGCCGCGGTGCGGGGCGCGTTCGTTGATCCATCGTTTCGTTCCTCCCGTTGTCGAACCTGGTCGGCTCACTCTCGTGGACCGCGCCGGGCGGCCTGCCGCCGCGCGATTACCTCGCGGAAATCGCCTCGTCGCGCGCGAGCCCCTCGCGGACCCGCGTCAGCGCGACGCGGTCGTGCCGCGGCAACTCGGCGGCGCAATTGCCGAGGAAGCAGCCGCGCCGCCCGGCGCCGGAGACGATCTGATCGCTGAATTGGCGCCGCCGCGTCGCGAAGAAGTCCCGCACCGGCAATGACTGCGCCAGAATGGCCGAGAGGCTCAGCGTGCCGTTGCTCGACGTAGCCGTCGACCGCCCGCAGCAGCTGACGTCGCACAGGTCGGCGAGCGAGATCGTCTCGTAGCCGCGCGTCCAGAACGCCTTCATGGCGCGGTCGACCGCCGCCACGACGTCGAACTCGCGCGGTCGGCCCATACGCTCGCAAATCCCGCCACAGACTAAAGTTAATTATGGAACAATCATTCCGTAATAGCAAGACCGGATCGCCACGCGCTGCGAAGCCGTCATGCCGCCCGGCGGGCGACCAGATGATCGAGCGAGACCGGGCCGGGGCCGCGCATCATCAGCAGCAGGAAGCATGTCGCCCAGGTGCCGTGCGTCGGCCAGGCCTCCGGATAGACGAAAATCTCGATGACCAGGGTCATGATCAGCAGCGCAAGCGCGGCGAAACGTGTGGCAAGACCGATCACCAACAGGACCGGGAAGACATGTTCGGCGATTATCGCCATATACGCAGCGAACACAGGATCGACCAGCGGCAGCTTGTATTCGGTGCGAAACAGGTCGATCGCCGAATCGGACAGCCGCCAGCCGTCGACCTTCGTCTGTCCCGAGCGCCAGAACACCGCCGCGATCGAGATGCGCGTCAGCAGCGCGAGAAACCAGTAGGGAATGGCGCTCATCGCACCGATCAGCCCGTTGATCAAAGCGGTTACCGGCTGTGCAGGCGAGGTGCGGGAGAGGTCGGTCATTGCATCATCCTTTGCATCATTCGGGCAGAACGATTTTCGTCAGCGCGCCGGCGCCGATCAGCACCGCCAGCACGGCCGCGAGATCGAATGCGCCGGCTTCGCGCTCGGCTTGCGCCACCGCGGCGCCAAAGGTCGCGCTGCCGGCGAGCGCGGCCAAGAGCGGCGCGCCGCCCGCCAGCAAAGACCACACCTGCACCGCAAGGACCGGGCGGGACACCAGCGCATCCTCGGCCGCATCCATGTCGACGGGACCGAGCGCGAGTTCGCCGCTGTTCATTCCCCAGATCGTGACGATCGGATAGCGCGACCGCACCACTTCGAGCGCGGGGTGGAGAACCACGCCGGCGGTCCACAACGTCTCCGGGTCGAGCGATTGCAGGCGGCACGCGTCGAGCGGCGTGGCGTCCGCCGCGTGGTAGGCGCGCGTGCGCGCCGCCTCGAGCCGAGCGACGTCCGGCAGGTAGCCGAGCTCGCGGACCGGCTCGAACGCTTCAAGGAACGCCGCCAACTCGTCGCCGTAGTGCATCAACACCGGCGAGCGCGGCGGATGCGCGGCGACGAACGCCCGCGCCATCGCGGCGAAGAACTCCGCGCCGACGATACGCTCGGTCGCGGGAAATCGCATGCGCAGCGCCTCGATCAGGCTGACGATGACGTTGTTGCGATAGACAGCGAAGCGCCGCTGCGGCGCCCGTGCGGTATGTGACGTCACCGCGTCCGGCACCAGCCGGTCGGCATCGAGCAGCGCGAGCGCGAAATCGTCCTGCAGCGCGGCGAGCATGGCGGGCTCCATCACGCGGCGCGGGCGCGCGCGGCGCGTTGCAGGATGGCGTCGGCGGCACGGGCTTCCACGGCGAGTACCGGCCAATCGGGGACGTCGTTGTCCCATTCGATCAGGGTCGGCAGCGGTCCGGTGAGAGCGATCACGCGCTCATAGAGCGTCCACACCGGATCAACGACCGGCGAGCCATGGCTGTCGATCAGCAAGGGTGCGCCGGTGTCGTCGGCCTGCACGTCATGGCCGCCGAGATGGATCTGGCGCACGAGTTCGATTGGAAACGCCGCCAGATAGGCGTCCGGGTCGGCGCCGTGGTTGAGCGAGGATACGAACACGTTGTTGACGTCGAGCAGCAGGCCGCAGCCGGTTCGTCCCGCGACCTCGGCAAGGAAATCGGTCTCAGCCATCGTGCTCTCCGCGAACGTGACGTAGGTCGAGGGATTCTCCAAGAGCATCTGGCGCCCAAGCGTGTTTTGCACTTCGTCAACATGCGCGGCCACAAGCCCAAGGGTTTCCGCTGTGTAGGGCAACGGCAATAGATCGTTGAGGAAGCTATCGTTATGGGTCGACCAGGCGAGATGCTCCGAAAAGGACGCCGGCCGGTAGCGGTCGCAGAGCGCCTTGACGCGTGCGAGGTGCTCGCGATCGAGCGGCCGCGCCGATCCGATCGACAACCCGACGCCGTGGACCGACAACTCGAAGCGCGCGCAAAGTTCGCGCAACTGCGCATGCGGCGCGCCGCCTGCGCCCATGTAGTTCTCGGCGTGAATCTCGACAAAGCCGATCGACGCATCGTCCGCCAGGATAGCGTCGAAGTGCTGCGGCTTGAATCCGATGCCGGCGACGGCCGGCAGTCGCACCGGAACATGCATGACAGCGAGACCTCGCAGATAAGTTCCGCGTGGTAACCGAACAGCGGAGCGCGCGCGTCACCGCACGCCCCGCATCCGCGATTACGACTTGATCGGGGTGAGCGAGCCCGTGCCCTTCGGCGTCTTCATGGCGGTACAGGTCCCCTTGGGGACGTTCTTCCAGGCATTGCCCTGGTAGTCGACCTTGGAGGTGCCGGCGCAGGTGGTGCCGGGGCCGGCCGCGCAATCGTTCTTGCCGGCGAGCGAGACGCCGTAGCACTTCTCCATGGCGGCCTGCGCGGGCTGCTGGGCCGAGGCGGAGGTGATCATGGTGAGGGCGGTTGCCAGCGAGCCGGCGAACGCGGCGGCAGTGAGGGACGTCTTGATCATGGATCGATCCTTCTATGGTCGGCACGATTGGCTGCCCAGGCCGTTCGGCCGGGCGCGAGACCGCGTCGCGGCTTCGCATTCTGTTCTTCGGCGGGGGGTGCGCTCGGGTTACAGATCGCGGACGCGGGACCGGTCACAACGCCGTAATCTCGCCGAGAGGCGGTAACAATGGCATTGATGACAGCCAAAACCGCAGGGACAAGCGCGTAAACAAAACACGAACGCTGACGGGGGGATCGGCTGCGGGGCTGCAAATGCCGGCGGCGATGAGCGCCTGCTGCGCGACATCGCGATCGGGCTGCGGCCGGCCGTAGTACGCCACGGGCTGCTGCGCGGCGGGGGAGAGTGCGGACGACGCTGAGGATGTGGTGCAAGGGGACCTGATCGCCGTGCATGTCAAGCGGCATACGGGTTTTGCAAACAACGCCATGCTGTCACCGGCACGAAAAGCTCCATTAGCAGCCGGAGATGGCGTACATGAGCGTAAAGAACGATGGCCCTCCTGGCCCCGCCCTGGGGTCACGCTGCCGAGGGACCGCATATCCCAGCCGGGGGCTTTCGAAGCTCACCCACGCAGAATGATTGTTTGGCGTCAAGCCGAGGTTTCTGACTTGACTCAGCGGCGTCCCATTCACAGGCACGTGAGACTTGCTTAATGCTATAGCGCTTCAGCTGCCGTGGCAGACGTGATAGGCTGAATTGTGAGCATAAAGTTGACCTTATTCCGGTTCCTGAGCTTTCTGGCGGTGTGCGGCTTGATTGCCGCGCCCGTCACTCACTCGGCGTTTGCCATGATGGAACCGCCAGCCCTCGTTGCTGCACTTGCTCCGACCGATGCTGTGGCTGCAGATGGCATGGCCGAGAGCATGCCGTGCTGTCCCAAAAAGGCTCCGTCCGGCTGCCAAGATTGCCCGATGATGTCGCTTTGCCAAGCGGGCACGAACGTTAGCCTACCGAACGAGACCTCTCTGATCTCGTTTTCGAGTCAGGCACGCCTGCTGACGCTGCGCAACGAAACGGATTTATTGGGGCAAGCCCAAGGGCCACCCCATAGACCCCCCAAAGCCTAAGACTACGTCCGTCGCCTTTTCGGGCGATTGAATGCGTTCGCTCGCTCGAATGCGGCGCTTTCGTGCGCGTGCATCGCGGCAATGCATGACAGGCGTAACCTTGAGCTTGGAGATGGAGATGAAGACGATTGGAAGAACTTTTGCGTGCGCAGCAACTACTGCCGCCCTCCTGAGTTTGGGCCTTACAGCGGTCCAGGCCGACATCAAGGACTACGAGTTTCAACTCGTGCAATCCGATGTAAAGAAAGGCGACGGTGCCATCGTTGCTGTCCGCCTCATGAACAAGAAAACCGGAAAACCGGTGCCCGACGCGGTGATCTTTGCCAAGCGCATTGATATGGCCCCGGACGGCATGGCGAGCATGGCGGAGACGATCGAACAAATGCCCTCGCAGGAGCCTGGCGTTTATCGTTTCAAAACCAACCTGACGATGGCGGGACGGTGGCAGCTGTCGCTTGGAGCGAAAGTCCAGGGCGAGACGGGCAGCGTTGAAAGCAAATTGGTCCTGAAAGCGACCCCGTAATGGACGAGCGAACCTCGTTCATCGAAGAAGGTTTGATCGAGAGCGGACCGAAGACACGACATCCACTCAGAAAGCTCGTGTTATCCGGGCTCTTGGTCACCATGGTGGTGGTGGTGGCCGTCGTGGGCTTCCGGCTCGGCCGCCGAGACTATGACGTGCCGGCTTGGCTACCCTCGTCAGTGGCAGAACTGCTGCAAGGGTCGCCGGCCGCGCGCAAATCCGCCCCGTCTGGGGAAATCATCTATTACCGCGACCCAGACGGAAGGCCGTTCTATTCGTCCGAACCGAAGAACCGCGATGACGGTCGACCCTATTCGCCGGTCTTTGCGAGCGAAGACCTGTCTTTTGAAGAGCGGCCGCCCGCGACGACAGCCGCGGAAGCTGGCCGGCGAATTCTCTACTATCGTAATCCAATGGGACTTCCCGACACGTCGCCCAGCCCGAAGAAAGACTCTATGGGCATGGATTACTTGCCTGTTTATGAAGGGGAGGACACTGACGACGGCACGATCAAACTGTCGCCCGGAAAAGTTCAAAGAGCAGGAGTCCGCTCCGAGCCCGTAGTTCGTAGGATCCTCGCGCGAATAGTGCGCGTGCCTGGCACCGTCAAGCTCGATGAACGCCGAGTGAGTGTAGTCTCGATGCGGGCCGATTCCTTCATCGAGCGGGTTGAGAACGTCACCACGGGCGATCTTGTCAAAAAAGGCCAGCGTCTTCTGGAGGTCTTTTCTCCTGACGTGAACGTGGCGGCCGCACAGTTGATCTCCAATCCGGGGTTTGAAGGGTCGCGGCGCCGGCTCCAAAACCTGAACGTCCCAGCCGAAGTCATCGCCGAAATTGAGCAAACGCGGAGGGTGCCGCTCAGCATTGTCTGGTCGGCACCCCGCGATGGGATTGTGCTTGAGCGGAACGCGACTGAGGGGATGAAGGCGCCTTCCGGACAGGTGCTTTTCCGGCTCGCCGACATATCGCTGATCTGGATCCTTGCCGACGTCCCGGAGAGAGACATTGGCTCGATTCCCCTCGGCACCAACGTTGCTCTTCGAGCACGCAGCCTTCCGGACAGAGTTTTTTCAGGCAAGGTGACCGTGGTCTATCCGCAGATCAATCCCGAGACGAGATCCGCTCGCGTCCGTATCGAAATCGACAATAAAGACGGCGCGCTCCTGCCGGAGATGTACGTCGATGTCGATTTGACGAGCGGCCCTGACGCGCCGGTACTGAGCGTACCGGAAAGCGCGGTTATTGATTCCGGCACCCGCAAAATAGTGATCATCGACAAAGGTGACGGTCGCTTCGAGCCACGAGAAGTCAAAACCGGCATCCGCGGCGATGAATTCGTGGAGATCCGGGACGGCATTGAAGAGGGCAATCAGGTCGTCATCGCAGCCAATTTTCTGATCGACGCAGAAAGCAACTTGAGAGCCGCCTTGCGCAGCATGAATACGGAGCCTGCGCAATGATTGCTCGTTTGATCAATTGGTCCGCACGCAACGTCACGCTTGTCCTGATCGGCACTATCTTTGTTGTGGCAGCCGGCATTTATGCACTGCGGACGCTCCCACTCGATGCGATACCGGATCTTTCGGATGTCCAGGTGATTGTCCTGACGGATTATCCCGGGCAAGCGCCCCAGGTCGTCGAGGATCAAATCACCTATCCTCTGACCACTGCGATGCTGACCGTTCCGAAGTCCCGGGTCGTGCGAGGTTTCTCGTTCTTTGGCGTCTCGTTTGTCTACATCATCTTCGAAGATGGCACCGACCCGTACTGGGCCCGTAGTCGCGTTCTGGAATATCTTAACTCAGCGGCAAGACGTTTGCCGGCCGGCGTGACGCCGAGCCTGGGCCCCGACGCAACCGGCGTCGGCTGGGTCTATCAATATGCGGTCGTCGCCAAAACTCTCACCTTGGCAGAGCTACGCTCGTTGCAGGATTGGAAAATCCGCTATGCAGTCTCAAAAGCTGAGGGGGTCGCCGAAGTAGCCAGCGTTGGCGGATTTGTCAAACAGTACAACGTCGTTGTCGATCCCAAGCGACTGCGAGCTCAAAACGTTTCCCTGGCCATGGTGCGTGACGCCATCCGCACCAGCAATATGGATGTCGGTGGCCGGACCATAGAGCGTTCAGAATTTGAAGTTATGGTCCGAGGGCGCGGCTATCTCAAAAATATTCGCGACATCGAGAACATCGTTCTAAAGACCGACCAGGGCACCGCTCTGCGTATTGGCGACGTCGCTCGCGTGGAGATAGGGCCGGACGAACG